>NZ_BBKT01000050.1 GCF_000747665.1 Thermoanaerobacterium saccharolyticum
ATTTAAAACTCAATTTAAAAATTCGAAGATTGACAAAGAGAGCCGGAATTGTCAGGTTGGTAATTTCACCATAAGGGCTTAAGACCCAGCAAGGGAGCATAACTGACATCCACCTCATGTAAGGCAGAACGAAGGAATTAAGGACAAAGATCCTGTGAGACATGGGAGGGTATGCCACATGAGCTTAAGTGGAATTCATAGGCCAAAATATGGAAAAACAACAGAAGCTTATTTGGGTTACCTATCACATGTAAAATTAATGAATAAATAGCATTAATATACATGAGGGCTCCTTTGAAGATCATGAAAATTTGAGAATGAGTGAGATATTAAAAGAAAATCAAAGATTATAGAGGGAGTATGTATACTATAATAATTTGGTAAAAATTCTGATAAAGACTGAGATAAAAGAAAAAAAAAGACATAGATTTTCTTAAATCATTATTTATGAGGGTAAATTACTTTGGAAAAAGAGGAAGTTTTTTTCAGTTCATTGAAGCAAAAGAGTACAATGATAATAAAAGACCTCCAGGCTACAGCTATATTTTTGATGAAATAGTATCAAATAATTATGGAAAAAATATGATAATTTTTAAAATGGATGATGTTGATAAAGAGGCTAAATTCGCCAATATGAATTCTTATTCAGGAGAAAAAGCTAAAAGAGTTAGCAAAATATATTGCTTTGAATACGAGCAATATAGGGCAAACAAAAATTTTACTTTACTGAGAAAAATAAAATGATGTTGTCTGAGGGATATATGATAAAGCTAAATGCTTTACCATATATCCCAGTATGAAATTTGTAAGGTGATATTATGGATTTAGCGACGGGTACAGAGGTAAATTATTATTTCGTCTGCAAGCACAAATTATGGCTTTTCACACATGGCATAAACATGGAACATAATTCAGATTATGTTGACATAGGGAATGCTATTCATGAAAGAAGTTTTCAAAGAGAAGATAAAGAGATTCTTCTAGATGGGCGGATAAAAATCGATTTTATTAAAAATCAGATGGAAATACACGAAACCAAAAAGAGTAAGGCTATGGAAGAAGCTACGAAATACCAAGTTTTATACTATATTTATTACTTAAAGACAAAAGGAATGGAAAATGTTAAGGGTGTCATACATTATATGGACAACCATTCTAAAGAAGAAATTAATCTTACTGAAGAAAGTGAAGATAAAATAAAAACGATAATTAAAGAAGTCAATAAAATAAAAGCAGCGGAAAAGCCACCGGCGAAATCCAAAAGTAAAGTTTGTACAAAATGCAGCTATTATGAATTGTGCTTTAGTTAGAAGGTGATTTTATGAAAAAAAGCATATATATAAATGCAAGTGGACGACTTAGCAGGAAAGACAATACTATTTTCTTTGAAAGTGAAACATTCGGGAAAAAGTTTATACCTGTTAATAATGTGGAAGAAATATTTTTGTTTGGAGAAGTAGATTTTAATACGAAAGCAATTAACTTTTTGGCACAAAACAACATAACAGTGCACGTATTTAATTATTATGGATATTATTCAGGAAGTTTTTACCCAAGAGAACATTTGCCATCAGGCTTTTTATTGGTTAAACAAGTGGAAAAATACAAAGATGATGGTGAGAGACTTAAGATCGCAAAAGAGATTATTAATGGTGCCAGTCACAATATATTAAAAAACATTAAGTATTACGCTAATAGAAAAGAAGGATTAGACGAATTTGTAGAGCGAATTGAAAATGAGAGAAAAAATCTAAAGAGTATAAAGACAATAAATGAGCTAATGGGGGTAGAAGGCAGGATTAGAAATATATATTATTCCGCTTTTGAGACAATAATTGATGGAAAATTTGCGTTTAAGAATAGGACGATGAATCCTCCAGACAATCCAATAAATGCTTTGATCTCTTTTGGAAATTCCATGATGTATTCTGTTGTGCTTACAGAGATTTATAATACACAGTTAAACCCTACTGTAAGCTATTTACATGAACCTGGCGAAAGGAGATTTTCTTTAAGCCTTGATATAAGCGAAATATTTAAACCCATCATCATAGATAGGATCATTTTTAGCCTGATAAATCAAAAAATGATAAGAGAAGAACATTTTGATCAAGATTTAGAGCTGTGTTATTTGAATGAAAAAGGTAGAGTTATATTTCAAAGAGAATTTGAAGAAAAATTGGGGACGATTATTAAACATCCTAAATTAAATAGAAGTGTAAGCTATAGAAGACTTATAAGACTTGAATGTTATAAAATTATTAAGCATTTGTTAGACGAAGAAGAATATGAATCATTAAAAATGTGGTGGTAAAGTGTATGCACTTATAGTTTATGATGTTGATGAAAAAAAGGTTGCAAAAGTAAATAAATATTTGAAAACTTATCTAAATTGGGTGCAAAATTCAGTATTTGAAGGTGAATTAACAGAAGCTCAGCTAAATAGAATTATTTTATGGTTTAAAGGACATTTGGATTTAGAAAGTGACTCGGTTTTGATATATACAGCCAGTTCTCAAAAGTGGCTATCAAAAAGAATCATAGGAATAGAAAAGAATTCTACTGATAATATTTTATGAGGTGGTAAGGTTGAGGATAAAGATAACATTGTTGCCAGAAGAAGATAAAACCTTAAATATAAATTACAATTACTTCTTATCTGGATGGGTATATAATACCTTAAAAAAAAGCCAACAAAGAATTTGCAGAACACCTTCACGAAAAAGGATACAGCTATGGCAAAAAGGTTTTTAAATTATTTACTTTTTCTCAATTGCGCAGCAAAAATCTCAAAATAATCGGTGATGAAATAATGTTTTTGGATGAAACTTACTTATACATAACATCTCCTAAAAAAGAATTTATGCTAAACTTTGTAAGTGAAGTTTTAAATAATGAATTTTTAAGGTTGCAAGAATACAAGTTTAGGATTAAAAGTGTGGAGATGTTAAAAGAACCGGAATTCAGTAATGAAGATAAATTTATATGCTTATCTCCAATAGTCACGTCAACTGCTATTGAAGTTGATGGAAAAAGGAAAAGTGTAAATCTGCCTTTGCACGATTCCCGATTTATTGAAAACATAAAAAATAATTTAATTGAGAAGTACTATGTTTTATATAATACACTTCCAGATAATTTGAATGTAAATATAGATTTTGATATGAATTATTATATGAAAAATCCAGATGGTAAAAGAATAAAATTTAAAAATGTTTATGTTAAAGGGTATATGGTGCCTTTTAAGATGTCAGGCAATCCTGATTTGATAAAAGTAGCATACGAATGTGGATTAGGGGAAAAAAATAGTGCTGGATTTGGAATGATACAGAAAATAAAATGAATAATTATAAAAATCAAATCTTTGTCGACCTTTCTCGATGTAAAAAATGCAGGAGGTCGACAAAGAAATTGATAATGTAAAAGATTATTGTTTTTTGTTACTGAAGGGACAAACGATGAAAATTGAATTTTTATACAGTGCTAATAAATGGACTGTATGCCTAAAAGATATTGAAAAATAACTCATATTGTGTTAAATTGAATTTAAGCAAGAAAGTATTTTCATGCGATTTTCCTGGGATTTAATCTAACCATACTGGAATTGAAACATTTCAGAATGAGAATCCCTTCTTTTTATATCCTCTGATTTAATCTAACCATACTGGAATTGAAACGGAACCATCTTAAAATCAATATCATAAAGACCTGGAGATTTAATCTAACCATACTGGAATTGAAACATAAGTTGATTAAGCAAATTATTTATATTAGTATCAGGATTTAATCTAACCATACTGGAATTGAAACTAAAGTACATAAGTATAGTAATACTGCTATATATTTGATTTAATCTAACCATACTGGAATTGAAACGTTACTTATTCTGCTACTTTTGCTTCTCAAGATATGAGATTTAATCTAACCATACTGGAATTGAAACTGATATACTTTTTACCCTTTTGAGTCTCACCTTTAGATTTAATCTAACCATACTGGAATTGAAACATTGGTTCTTATATTCCTGCTGATATGTCACAAATTGATTTAATCTAACCATACTGGAATTGAAACTCTTTAACTGTTGCTTTGCCTTCTGTTCCAGACATAAGATTTAATCTAACCATACTGGAATTGAAACGTGTTAACATTGCTTTTTATTCTTATGTATTTTTTAGATTTAATCTAACCATACTGGAATTGAAACATTAAATTTTTCTTCTATTAAGAATGATAAAAAGCGGATTTAATCTAACCATACTGGAATTGAAACTGATTTTTTGCAATATCTCCTATTGCGTTACCTGTGGATTTAATCTAACCATACTGGAATTGAAACGCAATTTACAACCAAACCGATGGGCTTGTAGGGCAGATTTAATCTAACCATACTGGAATTGAAACTATTTTTTGGCACTAAAGATTTAGCATCTTCTAACACGATTTAATCTAACCATACTGGAATTGAAACTTCACAGCGAAGTGCGCTTACTGTGGAAAAGAATTTAGATTTAATCTAACCATACTGGAATTGAAACATGTGTTGGTAATAGTTAAAATTTGATTTTTTCTCAGATTTAATCTAACCATACTGGAATTGAAACCAGGCAACGCAGGCTTTATTAGATCTATCGCAAAAAGATTTAATCTAACCATACTGGAATTGAAACTGTAAGATATCCCGGCGGTTGCATTTCACCTGTAATGATTTAATCTAACCATACTGGAATTGAAACAAAAAATTTTAAAGGAGGAAATTGAAATGAAAATGGCGATTTAATCTAACCATACTGGAATTGAAACTTGACCAATCTATTAATATCACAACGTCCGAAAACGGATTTAATCTAACCATACTGGAATTGAAACAAGTATCCGCCTAAAACAGTCATAATCGGTGCAATCAGATTTAATCTAACCATACTGGAATTGAAACTATTGTAATTCTGGCGTACTTAAATAGGTTACAAATGATTTAATCTAACCATACTGGAATTGAAACAATTTCCTATATGTTAGACCAACTGGTAATTTTATTGTCAGATTTAATCTAACCATACTGGAATTGAAACACAAAAATATTACAGATAATAACAATAACATACATTGATTTAATCTAACCATACTGGAATTGAAACTTAGCATAAGTAGAATCAACAACAGAAGCATAAACTGATTTAATCTAACCATACTGGAATTGAAACTACAGAATATCCAGAAAATTCCAGTAATCACATTCTGGATTTAATCTAACCATACTGGAATTGAAACACAACACAACAACAAAATGGAAGTGTTAAATAATGAGATTTAATCTAACCATACTGGAATTGAAACAAACAATAGTATTTTGTCTAAAATAGATCCACTTGGATTTAATCTAACCATACTGGAATTGAAACTCGGTTGTGTTTCCTCTTTCGGTTTCATTTCTGCGATTTAATCTAACCATACTGGAATTGAAACTCGGCTGCAGTTCTGTTATTTGGAAATGACATAGCGATTTAATCTAACCATACTGGAATTGAAACATCAAATACTTTTGAGGAGGTGGCTCCTCCATGTCAAGATTTAATCTAACCATACTGGAATTGAAACGAAAATCCTGCAAAAGAGGTGCAAGATCCGCCAACAGATTTAATCTAACCATACTGGAATTGAAACGTATTTTGTGGCGCTTGTTGTGTCTGCTGCAAATTAGATTTAATCTAACCATACTGGAATTGAAACTGTGTAGACCCACGTTTTAATCTTGTTACAAGAGGGGATTTAATCTAACCATACTGGAATTGAAACTCTGAAATGCTGTCGTGTTAAATGCTACGCCTAACACGGATTTAATCTAACCATACTGGAATTGAAACATCACAGTACACGGTTTGAGACATACAAATGCAAGCAGATTTAATCTAACCATACTGGAATTGAAACACACATGTGCAACTATTTCTTTGACATTGTCTGGCGATTTAATCTAACCATACTGGAATTGAAACTTGAGTGTCATTTCAATATCTCCTTCCCACTATAAAGATTTAATCTAACCATACTGGAATTGAAACGCGATCTCTGCGTAACTGTAAAATTTGTCTACAAAGATTTAATCTAACCATACTGGAATTGAAACATGTTGTTCGTACCTGCTGGTATAGCAGGCAGACTAGATTTAATCTAACCATACTGGAATTGAAACTTTATTATGAGGTGGAAAGGCAAAAACGAAATTATAGATTTAATCTAACCATACTGGAATTGAAACATATGTGACTTTATGTCCTAAAAGAACATCTATTAAGATTTAATCTAACCATACTGGAATTGAAACCCTTCAAAATTTGTATGAATTTTTCGGCATCTTCTGATTTAATCTAACCATACTGGAATTGAAACATAGATTATGATTATAAAAACTTAATTAATATTCTTGAGATTTAATCTAACCATACTGGAATTGAAACATATTGTTTGCACCCGCAGGCAATGCAGGCAAACTGATTTAATCTAACCATACTGGAATTGAAACTTATATTTTCCATCTGCTGATTAACAATTTTAATTAGATTTAATCTAACCATACTGGAATTGAAACCTAAATTCAAATAATGTTGGAAATATTCAACTTGTAGATTTAATCTAACCATACTGGAATTGAAACTTGTGAATGGTCTTAATAGTGCTATTCAGTATATTAGATTTAATCTAACCATACTGGAATTGAAACTAATACTTATAAATCTTTTGTTCTATCAAGTCCATCTGATTTAATCTAACCATACTGGAATTGAAACTTGACTGCGTTGATTAAAGTTGATTTATTCTTCTCAGATTTAATCTAACCATACTGGAATTGAAACTCACTTGCAGTTCTATTGTTTGGAAATGATATTGCAAGATTTAATCTAACCATACTGGAATTGAAACAAGTATACTTATAGAAGACTATGGATTCGATAAAGAGATTTAATCTAACCATACTGGAATTGAAACAAAAAAAAGAGGTTGACGGACATTTTGAGGAAGTAACGATTTAATCTAACCATACTGGAATTGAAACTGAAGTTATGGGAAGTATTCCACAAATAACATTATTGATTTAATCTAACCATACTGGAATTGAAACATAAATTGATTGTTTTGATATACAAAAATGATAATACGATTTAATCTAACCATACTGGAATTGAAACAGTCATAATCTAGCTGGAATTGGTGCGTTTGACAATCGATTTAATCTAACCATACTGGAATTGAAACTATAATTAGCATAATATTCACCATAAATGGTTTGTCGATTTAATCTAACCATACTGGAATTGAAACTACTTTATTCTATCTCAGTGGATATTAGAAACCGGTGGATTTAATCTAACCATACTGGAATTGAAACGAATATGATCCTGTGCCTTGGCCTATTGCTGTTGAGATTTAATCTAACCATACTGGAATTGAAACTGAATTTATTTCAATTATACCATCTGATAATCCAAGATTTAATCTAACCATACTGGAATTGAAACATGATTTCTGTGACTAATTTCATTTGTTGCAAAGATGATTTAATCTAACCATACTGGAATTGAAACGCAACACTTGAAGCGATAGACCATCTTAAACACATCAGATTTAATCTAACCATACTGGAATTGAAACTAGAAGAAGAATTTCAAAAAATCTATCCCGTCATTGGATTTAATCTAACCATACTGGAATTGAAACTGTGTCGTATTGTAAGCAAATGTGCTTATAATTTTTGGATTTAATCTAACCATACTGGAATTGAAACAAAATTCCCAAAATTATATTCTGTTTAAAATTTTCAGGATTTAATCTAACCATACTGGAATTGAAACGGTGTTTCTGAAGTATTTCAGAGTGTATAAAAAAATAAGATTTAATCTAACCATACTGGAATTGAAACAGACTTGTCTGGTCTGTTGATGTAGTAACAACAGATGGATTTAATCTAACCATACTGGAATTGAAACTGATGCCTTTCCTTGTGTTATGTCTGTTGAAGCAAGGATTTAATCTAACCATACTGGAATTGAAACTAGTCTGGTATATATATTGCTGTATCATTATAATTTGATTTAATCTAACCATACTGGAATTGAAACAAAATGTGTAATTTGTCTACTTGATAAGCTACTGCGATTTAATCTAACCATACTGGAATTGAAACTCGTATTTCACATTTGATCCAGTCATACTATCGTAAGATTTAATCTAACCATACTGGAATTGAAACCCGAAGTATGACTTTTGGTATTACAATACAGAAATGGGATTTAATCTAACCATACTGGAATTGAAACCAGGAAACGGTACACTTATAGGCATAATAAAAAGAAGATTTAATCTAACCATACTGGAATTGAAACACAATACAGCAACAGTGTCAAGCAGGATATAACACTGATTTAATCTAACCATACTGGAATTGAAACGCAATATAATTGAGAATCTTCTTACCATACTTAAAGATTTAATCTAACCATACTGGAATTGAAACTTATTTTGTTGGCTAAGGATGAACGGGTATTATTTGATTTAATCTAACCATACTGGAATTGAAACTTAGAAGTGAAACCGAAGGAAGAAAAACCGAAGGAGATTTAATCTAACCATACTGGAATTGAAACATAATTGTTTCTATATTAGGAGGAATAGTAACAGGCGATTTAATCTAACCATACTGGAATTGAAACTTTGCAAAATCATTCACAGTTTTCGCATTCATTGCTTGATTTAATCTAACCATACTGGAATTGAAACGGCAAACCTCTTGGAAAACAAAGACC
Organism: Thermoanaerobacterium saccharolyticum; assembly: GCF_000747665.1. Lineage (GTDB taxonomy): Bacteria > Bacillota > Thermoanaerobacteria > Thermoanaerobacterales > Thermoanaerobacteraceae > Thermoanaerobacterium > Thermoanaerobacterium saccharolyticum. The sequence continues at coordinate 8,802 of NZ_BBKT01000050.1, forward strand.
AAGAGTTTTGATTTAATCTAACCATACTGGAATTGAAACAGTCTATGGATAGACTATCTATATCGTATCCATACCGATTTAATCTAACCATACTGGAATTGAAACTTTTTATATTTAATAGTTTACATAGTAACATATATCGATTTAATCTAACCATACTGGAATTGAAACATATAATATTGATAACCTACATCAGCATCTACAACAGATTTAATCTAACCATACTGGAATTGAAACGCATTGTTATTGCTGTAATTGCTAACCCCAATGGCCCGATTTAATCTAACCATACTGGAATTGAAACAGAAAAACAGGATTAGATTATTTCCCACATGATGTAGGATTTAATCTAACCATACTGGAATTGAAACTAGGCACACTAACGCAAGTATTATGATTGCAAACAAGATTTAATCTAACCATACTGGAATTGAAACTTGATGAAGTATTAGACAAATACGAGTTGGCCCAGAGATTTAATCTAACCATACTGGAATTGAAACTATTCTGTATCTTCCCACCATTCACCACACAATTCGGATTTAATCTAACCATACTGGAATTGAAACGCAATTGATCCTCCAAATACTAAAGATACACCACAGATTTAATCTAACCATACTGGAATTGAAACACAGGAAATACATCCAGTCTTCCACAAGCTGGACAAGATTTAATCTAACCATACTGGAATTGAAACACAGTTACAAATACACAATCGACTGTAAATCCACTGCGATTTAATCTAACCATACTGGAATTGAAACAACAACAAATTAGTTGTAGACAAAATATATTTGTTTGGATTTAATCTAACCATACTGGAATTGAAACGTGATGTTATTAAATGTTACCTTTAACCAAAATTCTGGATTTAATCTAACCATACTGGAATTGAAACATTTGGGTATCTCACATGCTGTACTAAACCAACTTTAGATTTAATCTAACCATACTGGAATTGAAACAGAGCAAATCAAGGAATTAGAAAGCATCTACGAAAAGATTTAATCTAACCATACTGGAATTGAAACAAGAACGAAGGAGAGATAGATATAATTAATTGCGAAGATTTAATCTAACCATACTGGAATTGAAACACAGATATTATTTTAGAAGAAGTACAAAAATTAGAAGGATTTAATCTAACCATACTGGAATTGAAACATCGGTTTCCTTTCTGTCTGGCGGTATCTGCCAGTTTGATTTAATCTAACCATACTGGAATTGAAACCGTTATGTCATTTTTTCGTGGGTATACTCTAGTTCAGATTTAATCTAACCATACTGGAATTGAAACTATTTTATGCCAATATAATCTAAAATCTCGTCTTTCGATTTAATCTAACCATACTGGAATTGAAACCAGATAGGACAGTAAGTATATTCTTTAGATATAACAGATTTAATCTAACCATACTGGAATTGAAACTTGTTCAAGAGATGAACAACCCTTGTTCATGTAGTGAGATTTAATCTAACCATACTGGAATTGAAACTATACAATGCCTTTTATAGCTTTTAGAAAGCTAAATGATTTAATCTAACCATACTGGAATTGAAACTTTGCATTTGCTTCTTCAAGTTGCTGCCTCAGCATTGATTTAATCTAACCATACTGGAATTGAAACGGAAAAACATCGTGCTGTGGAGAAAGAATTTGCAAAGGATTTAATCTAACCATACTGGAATTGAAACAAATATATTAAAGCAGGCCCTATATTTGCGTGTAATGGATTTAATCTAACCATACTGGAATTGAAACCATAGCGGCGGATGGCGATGATTAAGATAGATTTAAGATTTAATCTAACCATACTGGAATTGAAACGTGGCCCAGACCCGAGATTATTAATTATCTAACTAAGCGATTTAATCTAACCATACTGGAATTGAAACTATTGTATTTATTTAAGGAAATCCAGAGCAGACATGGATTTAATCTAACCATACTGGAATTGAAACTATCAGGATTGTTGTACAATTCTCCTCACTTCCTCAGATTTAATCTAACCATACTGGAATTGAAACGATGTAAATATACCCTTTGATAAAATTGTCCTTGTCGATTTAATCTAACCATACTGGAATTGAAACGGGTCTATAACAATTGTTGGATTTTTTGCAGTTGTTGGATTTAATCTAACCATACTGGAATTGAAACATAGTAACCGTATTTTGTGAATTATCAATTTTAACTGTGATTTAATCTAACCATACTGGAATTGAAACATAATGGCCCGATTAGTTTATAAAAAATAATTGAAAGATTTAATCTAACCATACTGGAATTGAAACCCAACTATAAATGGCTCGTCAATACCAACTGTCTGGCCGATTTAATCTAACCATACTGGAATTGAAACTACGTTGTTTTGCTATGATTATTTCTGCTATATTTTGATTTAATCTAACCATACTGGAATTGAAACCTACAAATGCTGCTTCCCTTGCCAATTCCTCGCCATGATTTAATCTAACCATACTGGAATTGAAACTATGTTATGCGCTGTTTGTTGTGTATTAGACCATGTGATTTAATCTAACCATACTGGAATTGAAACCGTAGTTTTTAGAAGCCAAGGAGGCTTGACATTCAAAGATTTAATCTAACCATACTGGAATTGAAACTAATGGATTTACATTGAAATGTTCCGACATTGAAAGGATTTAATCTAACCATACTGGAATTGAAACTTTTTAAGTATGTCTCTATACAAGTCTTTATAATATGATTTAATCTAACCATACTGGAATTGAAACTTGAGTGAATCTGCTATTATCTTGACTATATTGTCGGATTTAATCTAACCATACTGGAATTGAAACGAAGAAATTGGTGAAAGAGTATTTATTCAATCGTCGATTTAATCTAACCATACTGGAATTGAAACGAATATGCGAAAGTCCTTGAGGACTTGAAAAACCAGATTTAATCTAACCATACTGGAATTGAAACACAAAAATGTATTTCTTTGGTATTGACTCTCAAATAGATTTAATCTAACCATACTGGAATTGAAACGTAGTCATAACTACAAATTACAGAGGGAAAGAGCTAGGATTTAATCTAACCATACTGGAATTGAAACTAGATACACGTCCTTTCTAATAGCAAAAATTAAAAAGATTTAATCTAACCATACTGGAATTGAAACTTAAAACAAGTGCCACAATGCCACGTTCTCCACGCTGATTTAATCTAACCATACTGGAATTGAAACAGAGAAATTCAAAAAGATGTTGAAAATGTCTTAAAAGATTTAATCTAACCATACTGGAATTGAAACTATGGTGAGGTAGTTTGTAAGCACCTTTGTTCTCGGATTTAATCTAACCATACTGGAATTGAAACGGATGATCGCACCGCCAGGCGCCAAACGTGTCCGCAGGATTTAATCTAACCATACTGGAATTGAAACGATGCTAACCGAAAAACCTCATAGATTTTTAGTTGTGATTTAATCTAACCATACTGGAATTGAAACAGATGACATATTAGCAACATTCGGTGTGCATGCTTGATTTAATCTAACCATACTGGAATTGAAACAATTCCCGTTTCTGTGTTTTGCAACTATCAATTTGAGATTTAATCTAACCATACTGGAATTGAAACGCATGTAACACTTGGCAAATATATTGAATATTGGCGATTTAATCTAACCATACTGGAATTGAAACTACAATGCATCAGATTACCTTTGCTTTACTGTACAAGATTTAATCTAACCATACTGGAATTGAAACATTACAATACATGGTTTAAGGCACACTAACGCAAGCGATTTAATCTAACCATACTGGAATTGAAACACGCCTGCCAATTTGTTTTAGGTGTTTGATATGCCATCGATTTAATCTAACCATACTGGAATTGAAACACAAGTGATTTGATGCTTAACGGTATTCCACAGATAGAGATTTAATCTAACCATACTGGAATTGAAACTGTATTTCAGGGGGTGACTAATTAATGCAAATAGCAGATTTAATCTAACCATACTGGAATTGAAACAAATAATTTGTTACGTCCAAGATGTGTTTCTTCATAGATTTAATCTAACCATACTGGAATTGAAACAAGGCTGCCATAACTGCTAATTGTACACCTGCCGGATTTAATCTAACCATACTGGAATTGAAACAAAAAAATCTCTTCTATTCTAACATTGAAAAATTCAGGATTTAATCTAACCATACTGGAATTGAAACGCATCTTAATTTCCTTCAACTTCTCCATTGAAATATGATTTAATCTAACCATACTGGAATTGAAACATTATAGTACAAGAAGGGGTATTTGTATGGGACGAGGGATTTAATCTAACCATACTGGAATTGAAACTTTGGATCGCCCGGAAAGTCCAGCTCTTCACCATCAGATTTAATCTAACCATACTGGAATTGAAACTTCGAATATCGAGAGGGGTGGCAGAGATAAAGTACAGATTTAATCTAACCATACTGGAATTGAAACATGCCTTGTGCTGTCATTTTTTCAGGCGTAATCATGATTTAATCTAACCATACTGGAATTGAAACGGCCCTATCAACCTGAAAGCGTGGATATGCGGCTGCTGATTTAATCTAACCATACTGGAATTGAAACTAATTATTAACTTTAAAGTAAATTTCTATTTTTTTTAGATTTAATCTAACCATACTGGAATTGAAACAAAGATGAAGTTGAAGGTTTAACGGAAGATGACATAGATTTAATCTAACCATACTGGAATTGAAACTTATTTAATTATAATACTAAAATGAATTAAAATGGGGATTTAATCTAACCATACTGGAATTGAAACACAAAAATAGAAAAAGAAGGCAAAGAAAAGATAAGGGATTTAATCTAACCATACTGGAATTGAAACGTGGCTTTGCAAATTGTATTAGCCTTGGTAAACGGCGATTTAATCTAACCATACTGGAATTGAAACTATTATTTCCTCCTATATGTGTAGCTATTTGATTCCAGATTTAATCTAACCATACTGGAATTGAAACTTAGCACGACGCTTAGGCATTTAGCTCACCTGCCACGATTTAATCTAACCATACTGGAATTGAAACTTGGCGTTAATGTTGTACAGTATACTACTCTTGGAGATTTAATCTAACCATACTGGAATTGAAACTCGGAGGTGAAACGATGGAAGAATTAGACTCAAAGAGATTTAATCTAACCATACTGGAATTGAAACGATATAAGGTAGAAAAGGAGGGACGAAATTGAAGAAACGATTTAATCTAACCATACTGGAATTGAAACTGAAGCTTGTTTAACCTTCTTGCAATTATTGCAAAAGATTTAATCAAGGTCGTAAGAATAATCTTAATAATTACCAAGTTATACCCAAGGGTGAATCATAGTATGGTAAGTTATATAAAGCTATCATGATTATTACAGGGCATAATGGTAAAACTGCAAAAATAAAACCGATTGGATAATAGATAAAGGTTCAGATATTCCACGATTGACAACAATTTATGCGGATTGAGGTGATAATATGGAGATAGATGTGTTAGATGTTGTAAAATTAAAAGATGGGCGAGAGGGGACGGTAGTTCATAAATACCATGCGGGTGTCTTACCGCAAGCATATGAAATTGAATTTAATGACAACACTGAAACGATAAAAGAAAATGAGATAGATAAAGTATTATGGAGGGCAAAAGCCCATTAATAACCGCTAAGGCATGATAGGCCGAGGCGGTATCGTTTAATTTAATCATAGTGGATCTGTAATGATTCTAAAAAAAATTTGAATCAGCAATGGTGTTTTTACGTTGAAGAAAGAAGGAGTGATATTGACAGCATAATGGATAGTTTGAGAATCAAAGGTAAAATATATATTTTGTATTTGATTAGAATAACTTAGATGAACGTAAAAAACAGGGGTTGCTTAAAAAATGGCGAAGAGATGCTAATAGAAATGCAGAATTAAAGGTTATTATGCAGCATATTTTAAAAGTACGAGGTGGTTCAAATGAGTAATGAAGAGTTGGGGATTTTAAAAGATATAATACGAGAAATAATTCAAAATCTAAAAGAAAAAGACAGCAGTGAATTTTACGAAGGTAAAATATTAGCTTATAACGAAGTGCTATCGATAATAAAGGATTATCTTACGGGATATGATTTAAAAGAGTTTGGACTTGATATTGACATTGATAACAAATATATAATAAAGCTGCTAAGGCGGGATAGACCAAAGCAGCTTTTTCATGCTAAAAATAATGATATGGTAATGTGGCCGGTTTTTAATTGTACATTAAGTTAGAGATGAATGTCATCTGATTGACAGAATACAGGACTTGCCAAAATTCATTTGACAAACATAAGCATGTTTGTATTTGAATCGTATTTATAGTTAAAACCAAAAAGTGCTTTTAAGTCGTCTGCTGATATCCACGTTAATCCATTGTTTAATACTATTGCGTCTGGAATTGCTAATGTTTTGCTGTTTAATTGTGCTTTAGTGCTGCCTATGTTCAAGTTTGCCTGTGTTTTTCCATATGTTATACTTATTGTGCCGTTTGTGTTCCAGTCTACGTTGCTGCCTAAGTATTGCATAAATGCTCTTGCAAGTACATACCATTTGCCATTTATTTGTTTAGGATTTGATGGCATAAAAGGCTGCTGAAGCATGTTGCCGTATATAGTCACCATAGTTGCATTGTATTTTGTTGGTATCACAGTCTGTGGAGAATCTGTTTCTGTTCCATCAGGATTTTTTGTTATTGAATACGTGTCTATAGGAGTTCCGTCTTGTTTTACGGCTTTTATCGTAAGCGTATTGCCATTAATGGTAGCTACAATGTAATTTGGCTGGTCTTGTGGATCGTAGAAAAAGGCATCCCATACTTTCTGCGAAAGATCTGGATAATATTTGTTGCCGCTTCGCCCTGTAACAACATATACGGTTCCATCTGCAGGGCTTTTTACATATTGATCGTTTTTGATTGGATATGTTCTTGAATAACCATGATCGTGACCATTGAAGACTACATCTACATGGTACTTGTCTATTATAGGCTGAAATGCTGCTTTTATTTGTTCATTTGAACGGGTAGCTTTATTGTAATATGGCGTCTTATGGAAAAAGACCAGTTTCCATGTTTTGTTAGTGCTCTTCAAGTCTTTATCGAGCCACGCTTTTTGCGCTTCTAGGATATCACCTGAAACAGTTTCTTCCTCATCTTCTTGGCTGTCAAGCACAACTATATGAGCATTACCGTAATCAAAAGAGTAAACTTGTCCTTTTAAGCCGTCGGGACCGTTTTGCGGGACTGGAAACTGACTTACAAAATCTTTTGGCTTACCTGAATTAAAATTTGCTGACTGATATGTCTCGTGATTGCCTTCCACAGGCATTTCCGGTATTGTATCTATTACACCTTTTGCTGCATCAAACCAGTTGTTCCAGTGTGTGTACAATTGTCCAATCTCAACTAAGTCTCCTACATTTACGAAGAACTTTGCATCTTTGTTTGCCCTATATGCATTTTGAATTGTGGTCTTCCATGGACCGTACTGTGGATCTGTTGCTATTCCGCTTTGACTGTCGCCAAATATTAAAAATTTAAATGAATTTGTATTTATTGCTTCTGTTGTAAAACTGTATATGCTGCTTAAGTTGTTGCCGTATCCTACTCTGTAGTAATATGTTGTTCCGGGATCTAAATTTGCCAGGGTAGATGAGTGAATGTTCATGTCTCCTAAATCTGATGAGAATTTTTGTACGGTAGCATCAACTATTTTGGCGTCTTTCAGTGATGGGTCTTTTCCGTATTGGACTTGACCTAAGTTTACTGTCGCATCTGTCCTCCATGTTATCGTCTGGGTTGTAGTAGGATCTTGAGTCCAAGTAAGCGTAATGTGATCTGGTAAACTTGTGGCACCTGTGGTATTTGACCCGGCGAAAATTGGACTTTGTACTGCAAAGATGGAAAGCATCATTGCTAATGCCGCGATAAAAGATAAAAACCTCTTCATGACTAAACCCCTTTCTTTAATTTATTCCAAATAAATGATAATACTTTTGTGTTAAGTGGATATTATATTAATGTAAAATATGTTAAAAGTTTATTATCCAATTGTTAATCATGGCAAAATTTAAAAGGCATCGTTGTTGATGCCTTTTATAAGGATTATATTATCTGTTTTATGCCTATTAGTATCAATATAAGGCCGGCAATCACTGTCGCTTTTTTTCTAAAGTTCCATCTATTTAAAAAATCTGTTACATAATTTCCAATCCACAATGCGATAAAACTTATAAGAGCAGACAGAAAGCCTATAAAAAAAGAGTTAAGGCCTATCATGCCAGCGCTTAATCCGCCTCCAATATTGTTTATAGATAAGGCGATGCCGAGAAGTGTAGCTTCTTTGAAGTCTATATCTTTAGAATCGTCCACATCGGCTTTTTCAGGCTTTTTCAATATGTCGTATATGTTTTTTGCTTTATCGCCTATATCATAAGGGCTATCGGTATTTTTTTTGAAATACGGTTCAATTGCTATCCAAAGTCCTATAGAGATAAAGAGTATCATGCTTAATATGGAACTTATGTGCTTACTAAGTACTCCAGATATTATGTTGCCAGACATGGCCGCTATGGATGATATTAGAAAAGTTATCAGGGATATCCACAAGTTTTTTACTGCGGTGATTTTTATTCCTCTTACGCTGTAAGCTATTCTGACGCTTATATTGTCTACATTGTTGGCTAAAGCGATGAACAGTGAATAAATAAAGTGCATTCTTTATCCCTCCTATTTTAGATTCATAATCAATATATGTTGAGAAAGTAAATATGTGTTTTGCTTAAGCAAATTATGTTCTAATATTTGTGGTTTCGTATTAATATATAGTGAACAATAATATGGGGGAGCTGATTTAATGAAAGGTAAAAAATATATATGGCTGGTAATTCTTGTTGCTGCCATTGGGATTCTCATCTATTTTGCACCTATAAAAGACAGCAACAGGACGGTGTACAATATGGATCTTAAGTACAATGATAAAGATAAGACTATAATAGGAACAGAAGCAGTAGACTTTATAAACACAGATGATGTGAATTTAAGCGAGATTTACATGCATTTGTATCCTAACGCATTTAAAGATAAAAATAAGGTTCCATTTACAAAAGAAGAAATGGGGTTGGCATATCCAAATGGATTTAAGCCAGGATATATAGAGATAAACGACGTGACTTTTGGCAAAAATGAAAAAGCTACATACAGTATTGATCAAAAAACAGGTGAGATTTTAAAAATACTTCTTCCAAAGAAGTTGGGAAAAGGCGACAGGATAAAATTTGCTATAGACTTTAAAGTTCAGATTCCTCCATCTTGCGGCAGATTCGGCTATGGCAACAATACCATTCAGGTGACAAATTTTTACCCGATTTTGTCAGTGTACGACCAAAACGGTTGGAACAATGATCCCTACTACGCTTTAGGTGATCCATTTTACAGCGATGTGTCAAATTATAGAGTAAAACTTACTGTGCCGAAAGGAATGGAAGTGGCAACAACAGGTATTGTCACGTCTAAGACAAGACAGGGAGATATGGATGTATTAACTATAGATGCTCCAAATGTAAGAGATTTTGCTGTCGTCATGAGTCCTAAATTTAAAGTAGCGGAAGGAGACGTTGATGGCATAAGAGTCAAGTCATATTATTTTGATGAAGATTCAGGGTTAAAAGCCTTAAAGTATGTACAGGACGCCATAAGATTTTACAATAGTTATATAGGCAAGTACCCGTACAAAGAGTACAGCGTAGTAGAGTCAGATTTTTACATGGGTGGAATGGAGTATCCCAATTTAGTGTTTATATCAAAAGATCTCTATTCAAAAGACAATTTGTTTAATTTAGAATACGTTATAGCACATGAGACGGCCCATCAGTGGTGGTATGGTGTCGTTGGGAATAATGAGGTAAGGGAAGCGTGGCTTGACGAAGGGCTTACAGAGTATACGACGATAATGTACATTGAGCGGTATTACGGAAAAGCCACGGCAGATGCTGTGTTTAAGTCGATAATTTCAGGGGAGTTTTATAAGTTTTCCAAGACTAACAAAGATGATGCAATGGTGAAGACATTAGGGCAATTTAAGGATTGGAATGATTACACTAATATCGTGTACAACAAAGGTGCGATGGTATTTAATGAGCTTAGAGGTCTTATAGGGGATGAAAAGTTTAAAGAAGTCTTAGATAAGTACTATTCAGAGTACAAATATAAAAATGCCACTACGCAGAACCTTATAGACGTAGTGGACAGTGTGACTGGAAAGGATACAGGAGGATTTTTTGAAGAGTGGCTTGACTAATTTATAGTTTTTCTTTTAATCCTTATGTCTTCTCCGTAGAAGTTTAGAAGTTTAAAATTCCCAAGTATTCTCGAGCACAGTCTTTCTGGGTATATGTTCATTACTTCGGATAATGGCAAGTTTGTAGATATTATGAATTTCTTATTGGCCAAAAGCCTTGCATTGACGATGCTGAAGATTTCCTGGAGGCTGAATGGTGTAATAGGTTCAGTCCCCAGGTCATCTATTATGAGCAAGTCGCATTCTCTAAGCAAATCTGTGTACTCATAGTACGAATCATTGTCAGAATTCAGCTTATTAAGCCTTAATCCTTCCACAAGGTCTGGAGCTGTCCTGTATAGCACTACTTTGCCTTTATCTAAAAGCTCCTTTGCCACGCAGTGAGAAAGAAAAGTCTTGCCAAGTCCAGAGTCCCCGTAAAAGAACAGGCTTTCCTTCTCTTCATCAAAGTAGTTGATAAAATCCTTTGCCACTTCTACTATGCTTTTGATATTTTCCCTTGGAGACATTTTTCCTTTGTATGGTTTGTCTGAGTATAAATGATAGTCAAAGTTGTCAAAGTTTTCTGTCTTAGTGATTTCTTCTATGCTGGACTGCTTGTAGTACAAATTGATAAGTTTTTGCTCAAAACACCGGCACCTTTTGTTGTTTACAAAACCTGTATCTTTGCAGATATTGCATTCATATTCTTGCTCCATGTACATCTCAGGGTAACCGTTAAGCTTAAGAAGCTCAGATTTTTCTCTCTTTAAGTGCATAAGCTTATGTCTTAGGTTTTCTAAAAATTCTTTTTGATTTTGAGGGTTTAGAAAAATAGCTTTTGATATTTCGATGCCGATTTCTTTTATTTTATCGTCTATTTGCGATATTTGCGGTATCTTTCTGTACACTTCTTGGCGCCTACTGAGGGCCTCCTTTAAAGACTTGTCCCTTAACATGTCGTATTCTCTTAAAACCTCTTGAACCAAATTATTCACCAAATTCACCTCTTGAATGGGCTAAAAGCTTCTTTTCCAGCTCATCTACATCGTATGTCCTTTGAGAGTATCCATTGAAGTAATTTTTAGGGACTTTGTAGTTAGGAGCAGTCTTTTTGGTGTAAGGCTTTTTCTTTGTTTTATCTAAGTCATTTACGGTTCTTATGCCATCATTGTACCAATTGATGAGTATTTGATTGATGTACGGGAAACTGGGTTCATTTATCTTCAAGACGCATTCGTCGCACGCTTTTATAATGACATCCACATCGAAGCCGAGATCGTCCATCCATCTGTCCATCATGGCTTTGTGGGCTTCCATCACATCATCATCTTTTAATCCCAGTGCTCTTAAGATTTTTTTGTACCGCAGCCATTTTTCGCTTTCTGATTTTAAGTATGCTTCTACGTCAAGTGCTGTCTTAAGTCCTGCGTCGTGCCATGCAATTGCTACTTTTTCCATGTACTTAAGAGATGTCTTGTTTTTCGAAACGCAGTAACTTATAAGCATTGTCAAAATCTCCAGCGAGAATCCGTACTCGTCAACCCAGCTTAGATAAGTGTTCATCTCAGTTGGCGAAAGAGGTCTGCCTATCATCTTTTCTACTGTCTCGAACATCTGCTTGACTTCAGTGTCGTCAATCGACAATGTGTGTACATCATCAGTTTTTTTTGACGAGTGGAAGATATTCTATGTAATATTCGTTGTCAGAATACCTAAGCTTGATTACGCCAGATCTTTCCCAGAATTTCAAAGCTTTTTCTATGTCATCTTCTGACATAAAAAGCCTCTCAGCCATTTCTTCCATTGAGAAGCTTTGGTTGTAATATGAATATTTAAGTCCTAAAAGGTATACTTTCACGTATTCCCCTGGTGCTTCCAACATATAATGATTTATAAAAAAAATTGCTAACGGGGGTGCTTCCCATATCATCAAAATCATTAGAAAAATTACATCTGCTCATGTACACCACCTCAAGTTTAATTATAACACGATGTGTCATAACCATCAATTTAAAAGAATATAATATATATTACGACAAATTTGTCTATTTTTTAAGTTTTACATGCATAAAATTTGCAAAAAAACAAAAAATAATAACGCATTTTTGTATGCAATCTATGCGCAAATGAAAGGAGAAGACGATGGATAACGAAGATAAGTCAAACCCTTTTAGTTGCGACTTAATCAAAAAAGTTTCAATTAAAAGGCGATTTATGTTAACTGCCATTTTGACGATTTTGTTTGCCGTAGTTTTCTACATTGGCATTGACAAAAGTGCATTTTCTAATATAGAAGAAGGCTATAGCATAAATCACTTTGCATATGGCGTAGAACAAGGAAAATTTGATGGATACTTAAAAAATTTAAGTGATAAAAACTTGCGTATCGATAGACCTACAGCGATTGTAATTGACGGTTTTAATGCAGTGACGCTAAAGAATAGAGAAGACGCATCATGGGTACTTAATGGTATCCTTGACAAGTACAAAAACGGGTTTATGAAAGTTTATTTCAAAAATGATGTGAAGCTGGTGGAGGTAGATAGCCCTGCAGTTAAAATTGAGACAGTTGAAGAAGCCTTAAAAAAGCTGGAGGGTGATGATGCTGAGACTTATACAGTAAAAGACCATGATACTCTTTGGTCAATCTCGAGAAAATTCGGCATAACATTAGAGGACATATACAAATTAAATCCGACAGTTACTACTACAATTTTTAAAGGACAGATCTTAAAAGTTAAAGAGCCTAAACCTGTTTTGACGGTAGTATCAGAAAAAAAAAGTCGTGTATATGGATGATATTCCGCATGAAACCGTTTATCAAAAAGACAGCGATATGCTTATCAACACTTCGAAAGTCGTGGCGGATGGAGAAGACGGTGCTAAAATAGTTACTGCAGTTCTGAAATATTGTAATGGGCAAATATCAAAAGAAGAAGTGATAAACGAAGATGTGGTAAAAGAACCAGTAAGCGAAATTGTATCTGTAGGGACTAAGCCCATTTTAGCCACAGTCGCTCTTGATTATCCAATACGAGGACATATAGTGATAACATCCAGGTACGGGCAAAGGTGGGGAAGACTTCATGCAGGAATAGATATAGCTGCGTCTATAAATGATCCTATATATGCGGCAGACAGAGGCACAGTCGTATTTGCGGGATGGGAAAATGGCTATGGAAACCTTGTTGAGATCGATCATGGAAACGGATATGTGACGTATTATGGGCATGCCAGCAAGCTTTTGGTGAAAAGAGGAGATAAAGTTTATAAAGGACAGAAAATCGCCTTGGTAGGCATGACGGGAAATACTACAGGGCCACATGTTCACTTTGAGGTCAGAAAAAATGGTATACCAGTAAACCCTATGATGTACTTGAAATGAGAGCCGAAATACGGCTCTTTTTTGTTCCTTAAATTTACTTTGCATTGTGCCTGACATTAGGTTATAATGTAATTGTATTACCTCATATATTTAAGTATATACATATTTTTAGTATTTTGTGAGGTGATACACTGTGAAGAAAAATAAAATCATTGTTACAATTGTTTTTGTTGCTTTTGTATTGGCTTTATTGTTTAATGAAAGCATATTGACAAAGGCATATCCAGTTTATAAAGTGATTGGCAAAGATAAGATTGAAGAAAGTGTAAAAAATTTTAAGACTAAGGAAAGCAAACATTTTATAGTTAGATATCAAGATTCAGACAGCAAATACGTTTCGCTTATCATAGATACGGCTGAAAAGCATTATTATGAAGTTACGAAAGATCTAGGATATGCTCCTAAAGATAAGTCTATTATTATAGTTTATAACAATCCTGATGAGATGAATAAGGATTTTTCCCTTGCAAAAGGGGAAAATGCTATGGGAATATATTTAAACGGCGTAATAAGCATAGAATCGCCATCGCTTTGGATATCTCCTGGGCAGGATGTGACGAAAGCTTTTCAATACGAAGGTCCTGTTGTGCATGAGTTTACGCATCTTGTTGTAGACGACATTGCCAAAGGCAATTATCCAACTTGGTTTACAGAAGGTATAGCCCTTTTAGAGGAGTACAGGCAAGATGGATATGAATGGGGCAAAGATTTAAGTTACAACGGAGAACCATATACTTTTGACCAATTAGAAAATAATTTTGACTCTCTTGATGAGATGTTGGCGTATAAAAGGGCCTTTCAGGTGACAAAGGCCATAAGCGATAAATTTGGCATGGAGACTATAAGAGAAATGCTTAGAGATCTGGGAAGTGGCATGAACATAGAATCAAGCTTTTACAAAGAGACTGGCTTGAAGCTTGATACATTTGTCAACAATATTAAGGGGTGAGGGCATTTGAGCAGAATCCTGATAGTAGACGACGAAAAGCCAATTGTGGAGATTTTGAAGTACAATTTAGAAAAAAACGGATACAGCACGATAGAGGCATACGATGGGGAGGAAGGTCTTAAGATGGCGCAAGAAAAGAATCCTGACCTTATCCTCCTTGACGTTATGCTTCCAAAAATGGACGGTTTTACAGTTTTAAGGATATTGAGGCAGACTATGACTACACCAATATTGATGCTTACGGCAAAGGAAGAGGAAGTAGACAAAGTGTTAGGATTAGAACTAGGTGCTGACGACTATGTGACAAAGCCTTTTTCTATGAGGGAGCTTATTGCAAGGGTAAAAGCTAACTTAAGAAGGAGCGGTATAAGCAACGGTGAAACTATGTCAAATATTTTAAGCGTAAACAATTTGAATATCGATTTGTCAAAGTACAGAGTAGAAAAAAACGGAAAGCCTATCGAGCTTACATCGAGAGAATTTGATCTGTTAAAATTTTTGGTGGCCAACCGAGGGCTTATATTTTCACGGGAGATGCTTTTAGAAAAAGTTTGGGGCTATGAATACTTTGGCGATGTAAGGACGGTGGATGTTACAATAAGGCGACTTAGGGAAAAAATTGAAGACGATCCGGCAAACCCAAGGTATATACATACCAAAAGAGGGGTTGGTTATTATTTTAGCGAAGAAAGTGAACTATAAAAGCATACAGTGGAAAATAATACTTATATATGGGCTTTTGATACTTGTGGCGATGGAGATAATATGGGTATACCTTTTCAAGTCATTAGAAAATTATCACATGACGAATTTCGAAAACTACATTGAAGCACAAGCTACAGGAATAGCCTTCACATTGAAAGACAACATGAATTCCAAAACAAGTTTAGATAACATAATAAACATGTATTTAGGTCCTAATGCGTACATAAAATACTTATACATACTTGATAAAGACGGCAACATATTAGCCAGCTCTACTGGTGAAAAAGGCAAGATGTTGACACCTGCAGTCATAAAAGCATTATCTGGAAAACAGGGGATGGAGACAACGAATGACAACAATTCAAACGGCAAATTGAGAAGCATTGCCATGCCTGTAGTTGACAGTGATGGGAAGATATCAGGTGTCGTATATGTAAGCGGTTCTTTAAAAAACGTATATGATACACTGTCTGATGTGAATTTCATCTTATTAAGTGCAACATTTATAGCGGTGATAATAACCGTAATCTTAGGATATATATTGGCAAAGACCATCACAGATCCCATAAAAGAAGTGACGAAGTACGCAAAAGAGATGGCGGAAGGGAATTTTGACGTACACATAAATATAAGATCTGATGATGAGATAGGCAAACTTGGCAGCATGTTTAACTTCATGTCAAAAAGGCTTAAGACTACTTTGAAAGAGATGGAAAATGAAAAAAGCAAAGTAGAAGCCATAATAAGCTACATGTCAGACGGAGTAATTGCTACAAATGACTTAAATCGCGTCATACTTTTCAATGATGCTGCAGAAAAAATGATAGGAGAGAAGCTGACCATGGATGAGCCTTTAGAGAAAATAGCCCAGGGCCAGCTAAAGAATACTGAAAGCCTTATATACTGCAATGGCAAGATTTTAAAGTCGTTTGTAAGTCCTATAAAAGTAGACAAAAACGTAGATGGCAATGTCTTTGTGCTGCACGACATAACAGAGCAGCAAAACCTTGACAATATGAGAAAAGAATTTGTGGCAAATGTCTCCCACGAATTGAGGACTCCCCTTACAACCATAAAAAGCTACACAGAAACCCTTCTAAATGACGGCGTTGACGATGAAATGAGAAATAGATTTTTGTACATAATAGATAAAGAAGTTGACAGAATGACGAGGCTTGTGAAAGATCTCCTCCTCTTATCAAGGATGGATTCAAATGGAAAGTTAAATTTAACTGAGACAAATCTCAATGAATTTGTGGAGGAAGTTCTGTACAAAATAAAGATAGAGGCCCAGAAGAAGAACCAGAAGCTATTATTCTGCGCAGGTGAAGAAGTAAGAAGCGTAAACATAGATAAAGACAAGATGGAACAAGTGATTTTAAACATAGTGTCGAATTCCATAAAATATACGAATCCGGGTGGATATGTGAGAGTTTTTACAAAGTACCTTGACGATTGTGCGTATATAGTTGTGACAGATAATGGAATCGGCATACCCAAAAAGGATCTTCCAAGGATATTTGAGAGATTTTACAGAGTTGACAAGGGAAGATCAAGAGAGCTTGGAGGTACTGGGCTTGGCCTTGCCATTGCAAAGGAGATCGTCACTGCTCATGGAGGCGAGATAAACATAGAAAGCGAACTTGGAGTAGGCACTACTGTAACCGTAAAGCTTAAGTATTAGTCAAACCGTAACTATATTTTAATATTTGTGTAACATTGTTGTAATAATGATGCTCTATAATCAAAGTATAAAATAATGGTTATATTAGGTATCATGTGTAAAATTTTATATATTCATGTCATTTCATGATGAGGAGTGGTACTTTTGAAAAAGGTTTTAGCCCTTGTTATTGCCACGATGATGTTTATGACATTTTTTATGACTTACGGGTTTGCTGACGATTTGATCAAGGTTAAATCAGACATAAATAATGTCACTACAAACAACAAATACTTTGTCATATCAGGCAATGGGCAGCCAGATACTTACGTGGAGCTTATACTAAACGATGATTTGAATGACAAATGGGTTATAGGTGATACTGGCCTTTTTGCTAAACTTATAACGTTGGCTTTAGGGGACAATTATGTCACTTTAAAGGCTGTTAAAGATGGACAGGTGCAGGTGATAAAAGGTCATATAGTATTGCAAAGCAACAATGGCATTATCCAGATTACGGTTGATACGCTGGAAGGCTTGTGGAATAAGCTTTTTAAATAAAGCGGTGTGATTATGAAAGAGCATGTTAAGACTGCTGTACTCATATTGCTTGTTTCTACAAGCCTTTATTTTAGCTATACCCTTTGGACATCTTTTCCTCAGAAAAGCTTTTTTATGACGAAGTCTACACCTGTGAGTGTGGATATTTCTGATATATTGAGGCCTTCTTCTGTGATTATAGAGTCAAACGGCACATTTGTGGATATAACGTCGTCAAACGATATAAATTCAGTTTGGATGAATACGACAAAACTGTTAAAAGAGATTAAGGATACAGCACTTTCACAACTTTCAAAGAATGACTTAAATCGCAAAGGCGACTTTGTACATATTTATTTTGGAAAAGGCATAACAGATGACTTGCTTAAAAATGCTTTAAAATTAAGTGATTCACCTATCTTGAAAATAGGGCAAGACAGTTTGATAAAAGAGATGATCATAAAATTAGGTGCAAAACCTCAAATTATTTTCACAGATTACAGCAGCTACTATGCCATAGATCTTAAAGATTCCAGCTATTTTTTAAGCCTTATAAATAAGCAATTTCAAAGTTCTATGAATTATTCCATCACTACAACAGGCGATGTATATGGTGAAAACACATTTACGGTGAAAAGTTTTCCTTTAAAAAGATATGTAAACAAAGGCTTTGAAAATGACACAGTATACAGGACCATTACCAAAAATGTGTTTGTCAATATATCTGTAGTACGAGAGATAAAAGAAAACAGTGGTTCGTACATATACACTGATGGTGTAAGAGGATTGAGGCTTTACAAAAATGGTTTGATAGAGTATTTTGACACAACTACCACATCGTCGAAACTCACTTTTGGCAGAGTAGAGTCTTTAGATAAAGCAGTGGAATTCATAAAAGCCTTAGGCATAGATGAAAAAAATGTTTACTTGACAAGTGTCAGCGGCAGTAGCGGAGATTACAGCTTTGCCTTCAATTACGATTATGATTACCCTGTGTATGCACTAAGAAACGGTGATATCAAAGAGCCAATATATGTATCTGTATCAAATGGGACAATCAAATCTGCTATTGTAAACTATATGGATATTTACTACGCAGGTGAATACAATGGCGGATTTTATGATATAGGAAAACTTTTGAAGGACCACAAAGTAGATGGCGTACAGTTTGTAAGTATGGTATATGTTTTTGACGGCAATGAGCTTATACCTGCGTGGCATGTAAAAACACAGACAGATGAGTATTTTTTCAGCGCTTTGGATGGGAAAATAATGTGATGATGGTGTTTTAAATGGACTGGTCAAAGGCAAAAACGATCTTGATTATTATATTTGCTGTACTAAATTTAATACTTTACATGGGAAACTTAAGCATAGCAGAAACTAACAATTCTGTTCCATCTTTTGCCGATATGAGTAAAATGGGGGAGATTTTGAAAGAAAACAACATTGTGGTGAATGCTAAAATACCTGATGATTACAAGCCTATGCCTATGCTTTTGGTAAAGCTTAAAGACTACAGCAAAGGGTACATAGATGAAAATTTTTTTAAAAGGCTTAAAGTACGTGTCAAATGGCGATGGTTCACTTTATAGCTTTAGCAATGGCTCATTAGAAGTTAAAAACGGCTTTTTATATTTTCGACTTAAAGACGAAAAGTTTGCTAAGATGAGTAGCGATGAAGCTTTCCAGTACATAATATCCTTTGTTAATGACAAAAAACTTAAAGAGGATTACTCTACTTTGAGGCGGTACACAGATGGGGATAAATACACTGTTGAGTATACGGAAAAATACAATGGTATTAATGTCGATGTAAGCTATATGAAAGGCGTCATATCAGGCGATGTATTTTCTTTTGAATCAACATGGCTTATACCTTTGAGAGAGGAGAAGGATAAAAAAGAGGTTATACCTCCAATAAGTGCACTTTTAAAGCTTTTAGATGTAAATGAAGGCAGCAAAAGCATCGTAGTAAAAGACATAAGACCAGTATACTTTTTTAGCTGGAGAAATGCCGATACCGGCGAAGCAATACCTACATGGAGGATAACGACAGAAAATACGGTGTACTACATAAATGCGTATACAGGAAACTTTGAGGAGAGGTAAAAATTACCTCTCCTTTTGTGCAAGATGTTTTTGCAAAAACGCTTGTAAAATTGTTGAAATTGTATTAAAGTATATATGTATGATTGTGAAGTTTTTTAGATTCGTTGAAGGGAAGATTAAACAGTGGATAAGTTTGTTATAAATGGAGGAATACCTCTTAAAGGAACAGTTGAGATTAGTGGGGCGAAAAATTCTGCTGTTGCCATACTTCCTGCTGCTCTTTTAGCAGATACTCCCAGTAGTATTGACAATTTGCCGGAGATAAACGACATAGAATTGCTTAGCAAAATGATTCAGTATCTTGGTGGGAAAACCATCAAGAAAGAGCACGAGATGACGATAGACCCGGCAGGCATTAACTCATTTTGCCCTCCCCATGAATTGGCAAGTCAGATGAGAGCTTCGTACTACCTTATAGGTGCACTTTTAAGCAGGTTTAAAGAGGCTGCTATAGCCATGCCTGGCGGATGTAATATAGGCGTGAGGCCAATTGATCAGCACATAAAGGGATTTGAAGCATTAGGCGCAAAAACGACTATAGAACATGGAATAATAAGAGTAAAAGCAGATAAGTTAGTGGGGAATCATATATATTTTGATGTTGTAAGCGTAGGTGCTACTATAAATTTGATGTTAGCTGCCTGTAAAGCTGAAGGCACTACAATACTTGAAAATTGTGCGAAAGAACCTCATGTCGTTGATGTGGCAAATTTCCTAAATGCAATGGGTGCCAACATAAAAGGTGCTGGTACAGACACCATAAAAATTGTCGGAGTAGACAAGCTTCATGGCTGTAAACATACAGTCATACCTGATCAGATAGAAGCTGGGACGTATATGGTGGCTGCGGCAGCAACACATGGGGATGTCATCGTGAAAGGCATAATACCGAAGCACTTGGAGTCAATAATCGCGAAGATGTCTGAGATGGGTGTGAAAATCGAGGAGTACGACGAAGAACTGAGAGTCACGACGGATGGCAGATTGAAAAGAATAGACATTAAGACGCAGCCATATCCAGGATTTCCTACAGATATGCAACAATTGATGGCAGTACTATTGGCTCTTGCAGATGGCGTCAGCGTTATCACTGAAAATGTGTATGAAGGCAGGTTTAAATACTTAGATGAGCTTAAGAAGATGGGCGTCAATGCAAAGGTGGAAGGACGCATAGCTGTCATAGAAGGAACTCAAAAGCTTACTGGTGCGCCGCTTACAGCTACAGACTTAAGGGCTGGTGCAGCTATGGTTATAGCTGGACTTGCAGCAAGTGGCACTACAGAGGTTAAAAATATCTACCATATTGACAGAGGATATGAGTCGATGGAGAAAAAACTGCAAAAATTAGGCGCAAACATAAAGAGAGTAGAATAAGTCCTCATTAGGACTTATTTTTGTACATAAAGTTAGAATAAATCACCTCATAATACACATGATAATTGTGAGGTGATATGATGCAAAACGGCGACAATAGAAACGTAAAAAGGCCGTCGTATCTTACGACTGTCATAGTAATAGCTGTAATTACTTCACTTATTTTTACATACATTGCACCGAAATTTCTTTGGGGGAAGGTGATACCTTTACCATACACAAATACTGCTCCACTTAAAAAAGAAGTTATAATACCTAAAGCAGAGCCTTCTACAATAGCAGAAGCTGTGGCAAAAAAAGACACGCAAGCTGTGGTGGGAATATCGTCTATCGAGTATGAAAGGCAGTATTACATATTGGAAAAACAGGTAGAAGGCGTAGGATCCGGATTTATTGTAGACAAAAACGGGTACATTATTACAAATAACCATGTGGCAAGTCCTGAGTCAAAGAAGCTTACCATCTATTTAAGCGATGGAAGTACGCTACCTGGTAAAGTTTTGTGGTCTGACTCTACATTGGATCTTTCGGTTATTAAAATCAATGCCAAAAATCTACCTATTATCTCATTAGGAGATTCAGATAAGATTGTGGTAGGCCAAACTGTGATAGCTATAGGCAATCCTTTGGGACTTCGCTTTGAAAGGACAGTAACATCTGGCATAATAAGCGCTTTAAACAGAAGCCTGCCATTAGAAGAAAATAACAGACAAAAAATCATGGAAGATCTCATACAGACAGATGCATCGATAAATCCCGGCAATAGCGGCGGCCCTTTAGTAGATGCACAAGGAAACGCAATAGGCATCAATACGGCGAAAGTCACGACAGCAGAGGGATTGGGTTTTGCTATACCAATCAATATTGTAAAGCCTATCATCAAAAAAGTGATTGAAACAGGTACATTTAAAGCACCTTATTTAGGCATAGTGGGATATGACAGAGAGATAGCCAGCTATATAAATGCTGATGTGGTTATAGCTGAGGGAATATACGTTGCTGACATAGATCCTTTAGGTCCAGCAGAAAAGGCTGGTATTAAAAAAGGATATATACTTTTAGAGGTCGATGGAAAACCTGTTGATACAATGGTGCAGCTTAAAACTGTAATATATTCGAGAAATATAGGTGACAAAGTAAGTGTGAAGTACAGAACATTGACGGGGAATATTGGGATGACTACAATAACGTTGGGAAAATGAGGAGAAATTACTATGTACGTTGTTTGTGAAAAACATTTGGAGGATGCCATTGAAGAATTTGTAGATGTGTATGAGCAACCGCCAGATATATACATGCTTGACGATGTATCATTTACTGATTGGTTGGCGCCCCATAAGTGCGATTTTTGTGATGATATTCCTAAGTACCTTGTTGTATAATGGAGGGAGAATTTTGAATATAGACGTAATTGCAGTTGGAAAGGTAAAAGAAAAATTTATATTAGATGGAATACGAGAATACGTCAAAAGATTGAAGCCATACTGCAATATAAACATAATTGAAGTAAACGATGAAAAAGCTCCTGAAGGTCTAAGTGAAAAAGAGAAAGAAGCTATTATGTTGAAAGAAGGTTCTAAAATCATCGATAAGATTAGAAAAGGAAGCTTTATAATTTCCCTTTGCATAGAAGGAAAACAAATGGATTCGGTGGAATTTGCCCGCTATATAGAAGATGTCATGACAGCGGGCAATTCTAATATTACATTTGTAATAGGAGGGTCTTTAGGCTTACACGACGATATAAAGTCTATGTCAGATTTGAAGCTATCATTTTCAAAAATGACATTTCCACATATGCTTATGCGGCTTATATTGATAGAGCAAATCTACAGAGCATTTAAGATAATGAAGGGTGAAACGTATCATAAATGATGGAAAGATAATATTGTTTTATAACTTTTAGATGAATAAATGGTATAATATAATTGTGTATTCTTTTATGAAAGGTAGTGTTGTCATGAATACCGCCAAAAAGATTTTATTAAAACTTATAGATGAAATTCCAGAAAGCCAAATTCCAGAAGTGATTGATTTTATCAGTTTTTTGAAAGCAAAAAAAGATAATCAAGTATTTAAAGATTTAGAGTTGGCAAGTGAAAGTAGCATGGACTTTTGGAATAACGACATTGATGATGAGGTATGGAACAATGTATAAGCAAGGAGATATTTTGCTGATCCCCATACCATTTAGCGATTTAACCTCAAGTAAAAAAAGGCCTGTTCTTGTTTTATCAAATGATGACTATAATAAAAAAAACAGATGATGTGATTGTGGCAGCAATTACTTCAAACATTACACCTGTTCTTATTTCGAATAAAGATATGCAAGAAGGAAATTTAGATGTTGACTCATGTGTACGGGTGGATAAAATATATACACTTTCGCAGAACATTGTTATTAATAAGTTTGGAACAGTAAAGCCTGAAGTTCTAAACAAAATAAAGGAAAAGTTAAACAAACTTATATGAGAATAAGATAATATTTCTATTATTTTTATAGTTATGTATTGCGTTTTAGTTTATTTATAAAGTTTGTAATACAGATTGCAAAGAGCCTTCATGTAAGTACAGATTATCTTTTATTCGGGATAAGCGAAGCAGAAAATAAAAATAACGAGGGAAAAGAGGATGTGCTAATAGAATTGCTTAATAAATGTACAGACAGGGAACGTAAAATTGCAGAAGAAATATTAAAACTTTTGGTTACATATATAAAATAGTCAAAGTGCAGTTACTACAATAGCATCTTATTTTTTTGTCTCTTTTATTAAAGATTTAAACATATAGTGATGTTATAGAGTTTTAAAACATGCGTGATTTTACATGTGCTTTTGTGCAGTTGACATAAAGTATATGTGTATTAAAATTCACGTAAGAAGGTGTATAATTTATGCATACAAATATTGTTATAGATGATAAGCTTATCGAAGAAGCTTTGAAGATAACCGGGATAAAGACAAAGAAGGAAATTGTCAATATAGCTTTACTTTTGTCCAAGTGCTGCCTTTTCCTCTTCCTTGACTTATTATTAAACCTTCTTTTTTAAGGTCATTTAGTACCTTTCTAATTATGGAGTCGGAGGCATTACTAAATCTATTTCTTAAGTCGCTTATTGTAAAATCTCCATCAATATTTTCAAGAATTTCTTTTCTAATGTCATAATAAATTCCGCCTGTAAAATCATTCTTCGTTTGATATTTTGATATTTCTTCTGCAACTGCATCAGGTATTGATTCGCTTTCGTGTGATATAATGGCTTGGAAAAACCTTAATGTCCATTCATTAGCCAATTTTCTATTGCCAGCAAAGACAATTTGAAATTTTGGATGGAATACAAAAAGCTCAGCTATCACCTTTGCTATATATGACGGCGTATAGACGCTTAATTTGTCAGGGTTTAAGTAATCAGAATAGTTGGCTTCAATGACAAGTGCCGAATGCTTGTATTTTTCCAATTCACCTAGCTTCTGATGTAAAATTGGCAAATTAGCGATGTCGGCTCTAAAGTTTTCAAAACTTTTCCTTTCTACGACGGCTTCTATTTCATTATTATAAAATAATGCGTAATCACCTGCTGGTAACTGTACTCTCTCAACAATGCAATTAGTAAATTTCCAAGGATACTTTTCATTTGTATCAATTAATATGTGAAGATCATTGTTTCCTTTTGCAGTCAACTTGACACGAGGCTTATGCTCCTTTAAGCCCTGCTGTGTTCTCCAAAATATCTGTTCGTATTCCCCTTCTTTATTTTTGTATTTCTTTTTAAGGAATAGAAATTCACACCTTTTATTTACACCGCGGTCTAAAACTACAGACAGACGCTTGCCATACCGATCAATTGATATGATTGGTACTTTCTCCACGATTTTATAATCATCAGATGAACCATCGCTTGTATCTTTAAGGCAAAATATCTGGCTTCCTGCACCAGGCCATTTATTCTGCACAAACAATGATAAAATCACTGTATCGTCTTTCTTGATGCTAAGTCTGTATGGAAATTTATCGCTTTTTGTTGATTCAAGTATCCATAAAAGATTGCTCATAATGACCCTTTCCTAAATATGATTTTATTACACATCTATTTTATTATAAGAAGGAGGTCATTACAACTTTTTTCATACAATAAATACCGTTTTAGTACTTTCGTATTAAAAAATTAGTACTTTTGGTCAATTGAAATATTTATGAGGTGGATATATTATAAAGTTAAGGGAATTACCGGTAAGTTCTCGGACATAAGAATTTGATTGATGAGTTTTAAAAAATGTAAAAATACCATGTACAAAGTGAAAATATTATTA
Source organism: Thermoanaerobacterium saccharolyticum (assembly GCF_000747665.1). GTDB lineage: Bacteria > Bacillota > Thermoanaerobacteria > Thermoanaerobacterales > Thermoanaerobacteraceae > Thermoanaerobacterium > Thermoanaerobacterium saccharolyticum. The sequence goes on from NZ_BBKT01000050.1 coordinate 34,173, forward strand.
AGAATAAAAATAATAGTATAATGATAGAAGATGTAACATGATGAGTATTTTTAATAATAAAAAGTTTGCTTCGGAGTTGATTTCAGTATTGATAGTATTAATATTATGCAGCCAAGTATTTGCATATGAAAAATCAATGGAATATGATTTTAACGAAGGCTTGAAAGAAGTCTCCCATCCTCTATAGGTGGGAGATGAATTTCTATTGTCTGCCATAGAATAATATGTCATAATATACACAGAGAATTTTATCGTAGAAAGCCAAGGTGAGAAAAAATGGTGATATGTCAGCATTTTCTCATAGAACCAACAAAAGAGCAAGAAGAAAAGCTTTTTCATACATTATATCTTTGCCGCAAATTATACAACTATTCACTGGAACAGAGGATAAAACATTACAAAGAATATGGCAAAGGACTTACGTACAAAGAACAGCAAAACATGCTTCCAAAATATAAAAAAAGAACATCCAGAATACAAAACAGTACAGTCACAGATATTGCAGGATGTATTGAGAAGATTAGATAGAGCATATAAAAACTTCTTTGACAAAAGAGCAAAATATCCTAAATTCAAAGACAAATATCACTATACATCGATAACACTTCCACAATGTGAAGCAAAAAGAAACTTTGGCAAAGAAGGATATGTATATATAAAAAATATAGGGTATATAAAAATCAAAGCACATAAAGACTTCGATCCGACAAAAGTCAAAACAATAAACATAAAATACCATGCAGAAAAATGGTATATTAATCTGTCAGTTGAAATAGAAGAAGAGAAAGAAAAACCAGTCATATTAGAAAGAGCAATAGGAATAGACAAAGGAATAAACTCAATAGCTGCAACATCAGATGGAGAATTATACTTAAATCCAAGATGGCTTCAAAAAGCAGAAAAGAAACTAAAGAAACTGCAAAGACAATTATCAAGAAAAAAGAAAGGAAGCAACAATAGAGAAAAGCAAAAGAAGAGATTGGCGAAACTTCATGAAAAAGTAGCAAATCAGAGAAGGGATTATCTACACAAGATAAGCTATAACATAGTAAAAAACAATGACATTATATGCGTTGAAGATTTGCAAGTAAAAAATATGATGAAAAATCATAAACTTGCAAAATCAATAGCAAATGCAGGATGGAGAATGTTGGATAAATATCTACAGTATAAAATGGAAAGAGAAGGAAAAATATTCATAAAAGTAAATCCAGCATATACATCGCAAAAATGCTCAAGATGCGGAAAAATAGTGGGAAAAGATTTATCTGTAAGAGTACACAGATGTGAGTGCGGATTAGAGATAGACAGAGATGTAAATGCAGCGATAAATATATTGCATGAAGGATTAAGGCAACTGGGTATAGTAGCATAAAATCGTGATGATATTTTTTGTAGGGAAGGTTCCTCCCGAAGTTACGCCTATGGAGATTGTGTAAGACCTGCTGTGAATAAACAGCAGGCAACGGTCGATGAAATAGGAAGCTCCATCCTCTATAGGATGGAGTAGGTTCACGTTATATTCAGGAGATGAATTATTTTGGGAATGAATTTTCCGATAGGGTTAAAAGTTATTTTGTTTATTTTCTTCATTCCTCTTATTATAAAACAATTTAAGTTGACAAAAAATATTGTTATGGTTACATTTATAACAGGGTTTATTATTTATGCAATTGAATTAATAAGTGTAGTGTTTTTCCCGATTACATTTTATCCACCTATGCCTAATTATACTCCAAATGTAAATATTGTTCCTATGAAAGATATAATAATTCTTATGAGATTACAACCAATTAATATAGTTATAAAAAATGTGGTTGGGAATATTATACTTTTTATTCCGTTTGGCTTTTTTGTGCCGATAATATATAGAAATATGAACAAATTTAATTATACGTTATTGTTGGGTTTGTATTTTTCAATATTCATAGAAATTGTTCAATTTATTATTGATTATTTAACAAAGTATCCCAATCATACATCTGATGTTAATGATGTTATATTGAATATTATTGGATTAATATTGGGCTTTATAATTCAAAGAGGAATTAGAAAAGTATCTTTTATGGCGAACTATATTAATAATGTTGCAAATAAAATTGAATAATCAGATATGGTAGCAATTAATGCTTATTCCCGGAGGGCAGATATTAATCTGTCCTTTGTTTATTATTGATAAGAAAAATTAAAAAATTTATTAAAAACATTAAGAATTTATTAAGAAATGTTAAGTTTTGGTTACATAAAAAGGAATTCAAAAGTTTTTGTAGAAATATGATTATAGAAAAAATACAAAAATAAATTTGGCATATTTTAGAAGTTGTTAATATTTTAACTTTATTGTAATAAGGGAGATCGAGATGGAGTATGAAGTCATAAAATATGATACCCATAAGCATTTGTTTGATGAAGCATGGGGAAGATGTACAAAAAGAGGACTTAATCAAGACACAAAACCGTTTATGTTTGTATCAGATCTTTACATTTCCGATGATGGTACTATGTCAAGAAAAAGTACAAATTAAAATGAGCAAGTTATTCCCTAGTATTTCCGTACGTATTAAATTATGAATTTCAAGCAGAGAATGTCTTTATGCATATTTATTGCTTACCCAATAAGTTTTATTGCCTTCTCCAAGTATTGTGCTTCATACTGATCTGGCAATTTATAGTCGCAGTGGCTATGAGTTCGTACAGTGTTATAAAAGGTCTCAATATATTCAAACACTAGCTTTCTAGCATGATCATAATCTCTGATTTTATATTGATTTAGCCATTCACGTTTAATCAGTGAATGAAAGGACTCTATGCAGGCGTTATCCCAAGGACACCCCTTCTTTGAGTAACTGAGTGTCATTTTTTATGCAGCTTTCCGGTATTCCTTCGATACATACTGACTTCCACGATCACTGTGGATAACTAGTGGGTTAATTAACCTTCTAGTTGCCTTTGCTTTATTTATGGTATCTAAAACACATGATACCTCTAGTGTTTTGGAAAGTGTCCACGCTATAATTTTACGTGAATATAAATCCATGATACTGGTCAGGTATACAAATCCATCTACAGTCCAGATATATGTTATATCAGTACACCAGACTGCATTAGGAGACTCCGGATTGAACTGTTGCTGTAAGATGTTCTCAAGAGAACTACTGAAGTTTGAGTTGCGTGTTGCAACTGTATAAGGCTTGATATACCTTGCTTTTAAGCCTATTTCCTTCATATATTTACCTACAGTTCTTTCTGAGATGACCTCTCCAGCTTTATGTAGTTCCTTTGTAATTTTAGGAGCTCCGTAAATATTATGAGACTTTGCATGGATTTCACGAATTTTGTCCTGGACAGACTCTTTCCTTAGCTGCTGTTTTGATGGTTTGCGCTTTAACCAAGAGTTATAACCGGACCTGGAAACGCCTAAATGGCGCAGCATTCCGCTGACAGAAACGCGGCGTTTCCCTTTGGAAGCTTCACACTTGCGATAGACTTCAAGATAAATCGCCTCTGTCATTTTCCCAGAATGCTGATGGCTTTTTTTAGTACATCAAGTGCATCCTTTGCATCGCGTAATTCTCTCCGTAGCCTAGCATTTTCTTTTTCTACGTCAGAAGCGTAGTTGCCAGAACCACGAGTTGGGATTGTTCCGTTATTGGTGCTATAATCCCTAACCCATTTGCTAAGAGTGCTATAACCTATGCCAAGGTTTTCTGCACACCCTCGAAGCCCTAGATCCTTATGGTCAAGGTAATACTCGACAGCTTCCTCCTTAAATTGTTGATCATGTTGTTTTGCCATGAGAAGTTCCCCCATTCTTTCTATATTTATTGTAATACTTATGCGGAACTTTCTCAATTCAACTTGTACTATTTATATTCTACCATCACTGGAGTAATTAATGAGGTGAGTTTTTGTGGAAGAATTACAAATATATAATGAAATGCTTTCTTCATATAAAAGATGTATGGAGATAGGCCTTATAAATTCAATACCATGTCCAGCTATAACTTTAAAAGAAGAGGATTTACAAATCAGATTAAATAAAAACATAGGACTTATTAATGTATTTCACAATTGTGTTGATAATATTTTAAATCAGACTAAAGGAGAATACATATTTTTATTAACTGATGACAATGGTTATCTTCTAAATATAAGATGCAATAATAAAATATATATCTGCATTGATAAATCGGGTTTTAGAATAGGTACGTCTTTTAAAGAAGAAGCCGTAGAGAAAAATGCCATTTCAATGGCAATGAAATTAAGAAGATTAGTTTATTTAGAACCTCAGCATCATTACTGTGACATTTTGAAAAAATGGTATTGTATTGCAGCGCCTATCATTATAGATGAAAAGATAATAGGATATCTTGATGTATCGACGATAGAACATGGCATGGTGAATGAAATGACTATAGTTTTAGAATTGCTTGCAGATAAAATTGCCAATGAATATAAAACCAATATAAAAGAGCAAGAACTAAATAACTGCAATATAAATTTAACTGATAATCAGATAGAGATATTGCTAATGCTTGCAAAGGGTTGTAAAGAATTGGCCATATCAAGAGAGATTGGAATTAAACCAGTTACTGTAAAATATCATAAGAGGAAAATAATTGAGAAGCTATGCGTAAAAAGCATTCAAGAAGCAGTTGCAAAAGCGGTTAAATTAAATTTAATAGATATAGATTAAATTTTAAGACTATACTTTTGTATAGTTTTTTTGCTTTTTATGTCAAAACTATACAAAGATATAGTAGACATTGGAAATATATCGTTGTAAAATGGGAAACAAGAGATAATAAAAATATTTAATAAGAATCCAAACTTTAATATTTAAGTATTTTATTTAACTGGAGGGGAAAATAGTGTTTTTAATTAAAGAAAGGATAGACCCATATTTTATTGAGAAAAGTGAAAAACCTATTTTTGTCAAATCAAATTTGAGTTTCTATTGAGAAGAAAATATGGGATATATAACATGTGTGCCTAAAAATTTCCCATTAGTGAACTATTTAATTATAAACCCTACAGCTAAAATAATTTTAGAACTTTGTAATGGCAAGAATATACCGAAAAAAATACGTGATAAATTATCAACTTTATATTTTGATGTTGCAAAAGGCAAAATAACAAAAGATATTGTTGATGTGCTGTTTGATTTTTCGAAGTGTAATCTAATACAATGGGAAGGAGGAAGTAATCCATTTATGTATATGAACGAAAAAGTGTTAGAAGACGGTATTATTATGATTTATTTATATCTTTGAAGGAGGAAATGGGTGTTTATGGGAAAAGAGAATATATCAATTGATAATATTGAAATTATAAAAGGTCCACATCAGTTGTCATTTGATATAACTAACAAATGTAATTTTAGATGTCTTCATTGTTACAATTCAAGTGGTGAAAATATAGTAGTGGATAATGAATTAACAGATGAGGAAGTTATAAATTTGCGGTGGAGAGCCACTAAAAAGAAAAGAATTAATTTATGAATGTGCTAAATTATTAAGTGAAGCGGGAACAAGTCACGTATCGCTTGTAACTAATGGTTATTTAATGACAAAAGATATAGCTTATCAATTAAAAAAGAATGGTATTGATCGCATACAAATAAGTATTGATGGAGCAAGCCCGAATACACATGATAGATTAAGAAATAAAAACGGTGCATTTAAAGGAAATTGCCAAGTAGTAATTTTAATCAGTCATAAGGAAAGTACTTTAAAAGATGTGGATATGATTTATGAGATAAATGAACTTAATCAGATTGAGAAAATATATTAGGGGTGAGAAAGTGAAGGGCAATAGGATTAAATCAGCATCAATTGATGTTACATATAAATGTAATTTTAGGTGTTTGCACTGTTTTAACTCAAGTGGGGAACATTGTTTTGAAAAAGAGGAACTATCAGAGGATGAAATATTAGGTATCGCTAAGCAGCTTAGCGAATTTGAATTAGAATCTCTTTGTTTCTGTGGAGGAGAACCTTTATTAAAAAAGGAAGCAATATATAAAGCAGCAAGGTATTTGAAGGAAAATGCTTCACCAAAATTAAGTCTAAATATGGTTACAAATGGATACTTAATGACAGAAGAAATTGCAGACAAGTTAAAAGAATCAGGCATAAAGTTAATTCAAATAAGTTTAGATGGATATGACGCAGAAGCACATGACTGGTTACGAAATTATAAGGGGGCATTTGATAAAGCAGTTGAAGCCATTAAGATAGTTGTATCAAAAGGATTTTATGTGGGTGTTGCATATACTCCTACAAAGAAAAGTATTAAATATATAGACAAACTGATTGATTTTTGTGAAACTCTCGGAGTAAAGCAGTTTAGGGCACAGCCTATTATGAGTCTGGGGAGAGCAGAGTTAATTAGGGACTATTTCTTAGATTATACAGATTATCTTAAATTAAGTGATAAATTAAAAAGAAGAAACATCAACTCGTCTATGATTATTGAATGGGGGGACCCACTTCAACACATTATTGGTGCAAGGTGTGAAGCTCCTGAAATTGATTATTTAACTATAGGTGGATATGGTGATTTACTAATTTCGCCTTATTTACCAGTAACTTTTGGAAATATTAGACGACATACCATAAAGGAATATTTAGATCATGGATTAACTAATGTATGGCAATATGAATTCTTAAAAGAAATTTCAAAAGTTATTACTGTGCCTACAAATATGAATATATCCAAAATTAATAGTAAAGTTCCTAAGATTTTTCAAGGGTATGATATTGATTTTGATTTGATTGAGAAAGATACAGAAAAACTAAATTATGAGATAGTAAAAAAAAATTATTTAGTAAGGAGATTGTTATGTTAGAATATAGAATTTTAACAGATTTTGATATAGAAAAGATTATTGATTATTCGAATGAACAAGAATTTGTTAATAGTGCAGACTTGTATGTTAGTGAAAGGCTTATTATAGAACCTTTTAGAAGAGAGTCAAGCCTTAGACCAATTTTGTTCGAAGGACGAATTATATTTTATGCTGAAATCGAAGAAAATAATATTAAAAAAGTAGCATTTATTGCTTTGCCAGATCCAATGAGTAAGAGTAATGTAGTTAACATTTTACATATGTCTACTGAGAAGGTTTTTATAGGAAAGACAGTAGATTTTTTAAAATCCTATTTTAAAGATAGTTCATATTCTAAAATTCGACTAGCTTATTATGAAAAAGAATATAACAAAGATTTTGCAACAAAACTTCTTAACAGTGGTTTTGAATGTGAAGTAGATTTTTCACCAGCATTAAATAATAAAAAAATGTTATGTCTTAGAATAGATAAGGAGATTGAGTAATGATTAATTCTGTTAAGTGGGAGTTATCCCAAAGGTGTAACCTAAGATGTAAACATTGTTTTGTGGGAAAAGTGGAATATGAGCCTGAGTTGAGTTTAGAAGAAAATAAGAAAATAATTGATATACTTTTACAGCATGGTGTTAAGAGTATTATGTTTTCTAGTAAAGAACCTCTAATGTATAAGCATTTTGTTGATATTCTGAAATATTGTAGAACTAATGGTATTATAATTTCAATTATCACAAATGGAACTCTATTTAATGAAGCTTTATATGATGAATTATCAAAAGGAATAGTTAAAGTAGTTTCATTTAGCTTGGAGGGAATAACACCTTACAGTAATGATATGATAAGAGGTGATGGAGTATTTGAAAAGGTTATATCTGCAGCAAATGAACTTATAAAAAGAACTGTTAATACAAAAAAGACAATTCCTTTGGCCTTGCAAATTTCATTAACTGCTATTAATAAAGATGAAATCAAGGATATGCATGAATTTTTTTCGAATAGTCCTTTTCTATCTGTAAATATTGGAGATATTACTTTAGTTGGTAATGCGAGAGATAACCAGACTATAAAAGTACCTGAAAATGAATATGATTCTTTAATTCTTGATCTTTTAAAGGATTATTCAATGTCTAAAAATCCTAAGTATAATTTGCATTTAAAAGGATTAAACATATATGAAACTATTTATTATAATTCAATATTTGATATTTCATTAGATTTGATATTGCCAAGTTGTGCAGCTTATCATGGTTATTATTCTATTTTACCAGATTCGACGCTGTGTAAATGTGTTGCATTGAAGGGGATAAAAGACGCAACAAAATATAATTTATATTCCCATAATATCTTAGAAACAGGGACATTTAATCCAAGTTTAAAAGAAAATGATACTATAAAACCAATAAAATTAGGATTTTGTAATGAATGCAGATACACAGATAAATGTAATCTATGTTTACTTATTGAAGAAGATGGAGAATTAGCATTTGATCAAAAGTGCAAAGTAGCTTATCAAAAGCTTAAACAGATTTTAGAAGATATATTTGCTGGTAAGATTGCATTCAAATTTAAAACAATGACTTATTTAGAAAAACAAGAAGATTACTTGATTGTTATAAGGTATTATTATACAAATGAAAGAAGAGATACTGTTATAAAGTCTTTGTTTGCTAGAGAGTATTTTGAAAAAATATATGTTGATAATAAATTTGTATCATTTGATAACTGTGTTGGTAGAGATGAAATAGAGTGTGATTTAGAAAATCTATTATTTAATGATGCATTAGTTTTTAAACTTATTTAAAAAGAAAGAGGAGATAAATGTGGACAAGTATATTCCCTTAATTAATAAAAATAATATTATTGAAGAATATACCGATATTGATTCTCAAATAATTATACCTAAATTGCTTTTTAATAATGAGAAGATTGAACTAAATAAAACTGCAAAGTTTATTTATGATTCAATTAATGGTGAGAGATGTATTAAAGAAATTATTAGTTTATTCCATCAACGTTATAAGGTTATCTCATTGGAAGTAGTGCAAGAAGATGTAGAGCAAGTTTTATTTATGTTATGGAGACTTGGAATTGTTGGCTGGGTAGATAATAAAAATCCATATAAATATCAATATTTTAAATCCTTTGGTGAACACACTATCGAATTTACTTTATTAGAGACTGTGTCTGAATTTTTAGTTCAAAGTAGTAAATGTGAGTACGAGTATTGCAATCCTTATAGATATAGAAAGAATATTATTCAGAGGAGTTTTTTAGAACAGGCGATTGTTAATAATTTTGCATATAGCTTTATCATAAGAAAACATGAGGAAATTGTGTCTTTAGGAATAGTTAGTTTTGATTACCAAGATTTTGCATTAACTTTAGATTATCTTGCAGTGACCAAAAGTGATTTTGCAAAAGAAATTGACAATAAAAAAATGTCCTTATTTTTAGATTGGATTGAAAATAGAATTACGCAGGAAAATGCAGGATTTTCAAAGAAAAGAAACAAGGTAATCAATTGGCTGATTTTATCAGAACATAATAATCAACTATTCAATCAATACTTAGATAATATGAAACCAGATAAGAAATGTTTATTAACCGATGAAACGATTGATGGTGACGTTGTTATGTATTTATTTAGAAGAAAGATATCCTAAAGTTGTTAAAAACTAAAATTTTATAAAATTTTAGTTTAATATAAAATTAAAAAGAAGGAGGGATAAAAATGACATATGAAAAACCAGTAGTAAAGATTGGAGAAAACAATGGTACAATTACTCCAGAATGCACTCCAGGATTAGCAATTGCTGTTGCAGTAGCAGGAGTAGTGTGGAATGTTGGAGGTGTATACAGTTATGCCGCAGTTGCAGTAGCAGCAGTTGTTGCAGCAGTAGCTTTCGTTTGGAAAGGTACTGGTTGTTGGCCATCATAAAGATATATATGAATTTGTAAATGGAAGTAACGAGTTATTAAACTTGTTATTTCTATTTACGTTGTTTTGTTTTTAGAAATACTCTATTAATATAGACATAAATCGATATTAATACTAACTATAGAATTTTATAAGAATACGCTAAGGATGGGGTTGTAATGGAATATTTGTATCAATTAAAATTAAGAGGAAGTATTATTGGGGAAAAGAGTATTATTCTTACAAAGAACTCCAGTGGATATAGTTATAAAACAGAATTGCAACATATTGATAATAAAACCATTTTTAATGTATGTATGGATGAAAATTATTTTGTTAAAAACTTAGAGTATACAATACAAAATTTGTTAGGTAAAAAGATGATTATTTTTAATGAAGACAAAAAAATAATTATTAATGAGAAATATTACTTTGATGATATACTAATATTCTTATTACCTCATATATACCAAAGAGGCATTAACAACTATTTTGTGTTGTCAAGTAGCCAACTTCAGTTTGGATTTATGAAAATCATACAAAAAGATGAAAATAGGTATAATGTGATTCTACCAGAATATTCTTATATAAAGTATGAAGAAGGTGTTTTGTCTTATTATGAGAACTTTGAACAAAGTTTAACGATTGAAAGAAATTAATATTTAATATTTTTAAAAGGAGAGATAATATGTTTAAAGGATATAAGAAGATTTTATTGTGGGCATGCTTTTTTATACCATTCATCGTTATATTTTTCTTGTACCAAGATATCCAAGATTCAATATTTGGAATTAATAAAATATTATTTATTGTTTACTATTTCATAGTTAATCTAATAACATTGCTATTTACTAATTACAGGGCAAAAAAGATTTCTAGTGAACAGAATCAGAAATTATTAGATAAAATAGATTGGCTATTTGTAATAGTTATAAGTATTTTCCCATGTATCTTGATTTTATATTCAACAAATATAAATCTTAGTTTAAATTTTCCAAAAGTAGTTTCAGTAATATGTGGATTGATATTTTTAGGGTTTTCATTTACGTTTACTAAGTTAGAGCGTAATGAGGTTATAGGCATAAAAACAAAATGGACTTTAAAAAGTGATGAAGTATGGAATAAAACTCATAGGGTAGGTGCAGTTTCCTGGATGATAGGAGGCATTCTTTTTATAGCTAATATTTTTGCAAAATCACAAACTATGTATTTAATTGCAATAATTATAGGATTGATTCTAGTAATTTTTGTTCCAATATTATATTCTTATTATCTGGCAAAAAAACTATAATGCCCCCATTTGTCAAGACTTTTTTTACCACGAATAGCCAATGAAAAATAAATGTTAACTGTTTAAATAGGGAGAATAAATTTATTATACTTTCTCCCTATCTTTTCCGTAAAATTGAGAAATGATATAATTTTATAGTAAAGTTGGCAAATATGATTTATTATAAGTAAGATTTATTATATAAAAGGAGAGAATATCTTATGTGATCAATAAGGTTTTTGAGTAAACATGGATGGATATTTGCTGTTTTTACATTTATTATAAATGTAACTTTTTATAAGGCATTGCCTGAAACAGTTGCTATTCAATGGCAATTCAATGGGAATATCTCAAATACGGCATCTAAATTGCAATTTATTTTTATCTTACCTGTAATACAGACAATAATTTATATAATAAAAAAATCAAAACAAAAGGTAAAACAACGAATATCTATAATGATATTTCCTATATGTTTGTAAGTATGCTTTTACTGATTGTCGATACAATAATTATTCTGATAAATTTAAAAGTGTTATAAATTGAAATATTCTGAAGGAGCTGCTAACAATTTATGATCAATTTATATAATATTTCAAAGATATATTATGGCTGTGATAAAAAAGCTGTGGACTCATTAAACCTTGAAGTATATAAAGGTGATATTTTCGGTTTTCTTGGTCCAAATGGTTCTGGTAAAACAACAACTGTAAAAATTATTACCGGTATATTAAAACCCGATAGTGGAAAAGTTTTAATCAATGGATATGATATACTGAAAGACCCTCTTAAAGCAAAAAAAGAAATAGGTTATGTACCGGATGACCCTGAAATATTTAATAAACTTACAGGATTTGAATATTTAAGGTTTATATCAGATATATATGAAATAAATAATAAAACAAGGCAGCTAAACATAGAGAAATTCGGTGGAATATTAGAAATTAATGATGTATTAAATATGATTAAGGTGTCAAAAGTATTTTTCCTTCATGATAAACTAAAAATATGGTAAATTAGAAATATAAACAAAAGGAAATAGAAGGAGCGATACATAGCCATGGCATTCAAACCAAATGAATATCAACAAATCACAATGGAGGATAGATTCTTAAACTTGGATGATAGAACAAAAAAGTTTGTTTTAAATTCATGGGCAAAAGACTTTGCTGAAATCATATTTCCAGCAATCAATGAAAAACGCTTTTCCGTATTGTACAGTGACAATCCCGCTTCTCGTCCAAACAGTCCTGTAAACGCAATAATCGGAGCCCTAATACTAAAAGAAATGTTTAATCTCACAGATGACGAACTATTAGCAAGCATCCTATGTGATGTCCGTTTTCAATACGCCCTTCACACTACAAGCTTCAAAAGTCAACCTTTCAGCGATAGGACTTTTAGCCGTTTCCGTGAAAGACTATATCTATATTATCTAGAAACAGGAAGAGACCTTCTTCATGAAGAAATGGAAGCCATGGCAAACGTATTTGTAAAATACTTTGATATAAATCCATCAGTAAAAAGGATGGACAGCATTATGGTATCATCCAGTTGCAAAAAAATGTCCAGATTAGAAATACTATACACATGTGTAGCAAATATGGTCAAGGCAGTATACAAAACAGGAGAATATGGGCATCTCAAAAACATGGAACACTACCTAGACGAAGACGACAGAAACAAAACAATCTATCATAGAAAAAACGAAGACATAACAAAGAGACTTCAAGAAATAATTGAAGATGCTTATACGCTAATAAAAGAATTAGGAGAAGCATACGCTGAGTTACCAGAATATCAGCTATTACAGCGTGTACTAAAAGAACAAACAGAAATAACAGAAGAAGGCAAGATAGTACCAGTAGAAAAAGAAAAAATAAGCCCTGACAGTCTCCAAAACCCAAGCGATCCAGATGCAACATATCGCAAAAAAGCAGGAAAAGACCATAAAGGCTATGTAGCTAACATAGTAGAAACAATAGACGAAAAAGGCTCCATAATAACCAGCTATGACTATGATGCAAACACACACAGCGATAGCAGCTTTTGCAAAGAAACAATAGGAAAGCTAGGGAAACAAGAAAAAGAAATAACAATAATAGCAGATGGAGCATACAGCAGCATTGAAAACATAGAACTTGCAGATAAAAACAATATCGAACTAATAACAACAGCCCTTATAGGGAAATTACCAGATGAAATACAAAGCGAATTTGAATTAGACGAAACGACACATGAAATAATCAAATGCCCAAGAGGAGAAAAACCATACAAAACGAGGTACTATGAAAAAACTGGAGTATATAGAGCATCCTTCAATAAAAAAAACATGTGAACATTGTCCAATAAGAGAAAAATGTGGAGCGAAGCTACAAAAGAAATCGGCGTATGTATTAATAACAGCAAAAACAATACAAAGAGCAAGCTATTTAAAAAAGATGTCAACAGAAGAATACAGTGTACTTCAAAAGATAAGAAATGGAGTGGAGGGTATTCCATCAATACTAAGGCGTAAATATCATGTAGATGTGATACTTGTAAGGGGATTAGTGCGCTCAAAAATCTGGTTTTCATTCAAAATAGGAGCCATAAATGCAAAAAAAGTACTGAAAATGGCAGCGGAGATGGCTGCAATTTTGTATAATAGAATCAAAGTCAGATTTATTTTTACAGAATCAGGTAAAAATCAAGCAAAGTTATCATTAGCAGCTTAAAAAATGCTTCTTATGACACTTTAATCAACTAATAAATATTTTATGATTCTTATTGGTTTGGGAATATTGTTATTCATTCTTTATAAGCTTTTGCTTTATTTTGGTTCTAAAAGATATTATGAAATAAGCTAAAGTTAAAAATATATTAAATTTTGGGGTGAATTATGAAAAAAGATGAGTTTAGGCATGTATACTCAATAATAAAACCTTATATGATAAAAGAAATTATAGGATTTTTTATAATAATTATATCAACTATTATATCGTTGTCGAATCCGTACATTATTAAATTAATCATAGATATTGCAATAGCAAATAAGGATGTACATGATTTAATAAGGTATATAATAATTTTTGCAGTTATTTATATAGTAGGAACTATTTTAAATATTATTCAGTCATATATTTTTACTTATATTGGAGAGAAAATGCTGTATGATTTAAGATTAAATTTATATAAGAGTGTTATGAATAAAGAAATTACTTTCTTTAATGAAAAGCAAACAGGTGAGATTATGTCAAGAATTTTAAATGAATTACCTGATGTTGTGAATTTATTTGCTGGGACATTTATAAATATAATTACACAGGTAGCAACTCTAATTATAGCTTTTGTAATAATGTTTACCATAAATAGGGATATAACAATTATTTCATTATTAGTAACACCTATGATTTACATTGTTTTAAGATATTATAATCCAATATTTAGAAATATAAATTTAAAATTTATGCAGATTAATTCAAAAATTAGTAATGTATTACAGGAAAATATTTTTAATATAAAAATAATAAAATATTTAAAAGCATATAAATTTGCTCAAAGGAGATTTTCGTTTGTATTGCATGAATATATAAATAAAAGATTTGATAGTGTTTATATAAATAGCATAAGCAATACATTACTGTCGTTTTTATTTTTTATTCCTTCGCTGATTTTACTTTTATATGGTGGATATCAGGTAATACAAGGGAGATTAACTATAGGCGGTATTGTAGCATTATCGGCATATATTAACCAACTATTTCAACCAATAAAATCATTATCAAATATAAATATAGATTTGCAAAAATCAAAAGTAGCATTAAAAAGATATTTAGAAATTGTAGGAAAAGATAAAAAAGAAAAAACAGACGATATAAAGATGTCAAAGATAAAGAATTGTATAACATTAGAAAATGTAACTTTTTCATATCAAAAAGATAATAGTATAATCAATAATTTAAGCTTAAAATTAGAGATTGGTAAAATCATAAGAATTTCAGGAGCCAATGGCAAAGGGAAAACGACATTAATTGATATAATATGTGGTTTGTTAACTCCTCAATCTGGTGTTGTGAAATTTGATGATATAGATATAAAAAATATAAATATATACTCATTAAAAAAAACTTATTGGAATTGTACCGCAAAATACATATTTATTTAATGATACAATAAAAGGCAATATAAAAATGGGAAGAGATATTGATGATAATAGAACAATAACTTTATGTGAAAAGCTGGGTTTTAATGATTTAATAAATGATAAGATTTTGAACCTTAGCAGTATAATTTCAAATAATGGAGATAGCTTATCAGGGGGGCAAAAAAGAAAAATAACGATATTGAGAGCTTTAGTTCACGATCCTCAAATCATTATATTGGACGAATCATTGACATTTTTAGACGACTATTCAAAGGAAAATTTTTGTAAATACTTAGATCAAATTAAAAAGGATAAAATTATTATAATGATATCTCACGAGGATACACCGTATCTTGATATTGATCTAAATATAAATGTCGAAAATTCACAAAACTGATGATGCACTATACAAAAGTATAGTAGAAATTCTTTCTAAAATAGTATAAAATGTTTATAAAATTGATTTTAACAGAGAGTTTGTTAAAAAGAACCATTGCTAAATACCGTCTCCAGCCATAACTTTAAAAGAAAAGGATTTACAAATCAGATTAAATAAAAACATAGGACTTATTAATGTATTTCACAATTGTGTTGATAATATTTTAAATCAGACTAAAGAAGAATACATATTTTAATTAACTGATGACAATGGTTATCTTCTAAATATAAGATGCAATAATAAAATATATATCTGCATTGATAAATCGGGTTTTAGAATAGGTACGTCTTTTAAAGAAGAAGCCGTAGAGAAAAATGCCATATCAATGGCGATGCAATTAAGAAGATTAGTATATTTAGATCCTCAGCATCATTACTGTGACTAATAGGATTTGACTATGATATTAAATTATAAAATATATAATAGGATGTGATTTTATGCAACTGAAAAAAATATTGAAATATTTATTTAAATTCGGGTGTATATTACACCTTTGACACTTATTATAAATATTTCAGTATATAAATATTTGCCTGATAATATACCACTTCAGAGAAATGCTTTTGGTAATGTGAATTATACAGTAACTAAATTGCAATTTATATTTTTCGCTCCTATATTACAGTTGTTATGTTATATCGCAGTTAAATATCTTCAAGCAAAAGGTAAAAAGCAAATCTTCCATGGTGTTTATGATATTGCAGGATGGGCTATTCTATTACTCTTTGATATTTTTCTACTTTATATTTTGATAAAAGGGCATTAATTTATACTTAAGAAGGGATTTATGAAAGGAATGAAAATTAAATGCATAAAAATAGGCCTGTTTTAAAGTTAAAATTTTCAACATTTGAAAAAGTTATCGAAATAATAGTAATAATTAATCTCATTTTAGAATTATTACTATTTATTAGGTATTGGCCATATCTTCCAAATAAAGTTCCAATACATTATAGTTTATCTGGTAATCCAGATTCTTGGGGTAGCAAAGGAACTCTTTTTTTAATACCTATAGTGAACATTTTATTATATTTTATGTTTTTATATATAAGTAGATTTCCTCATATATTTAATTATATTCCTGAAATTACTGAGGAAAATGCAGAGCGCCAATATAGAAATGCACGTACGCTTATGACTTGTTTAAAGGCAGAGATTATTTTTATGTTTTCATTTATTTTATATAAAGATATCTTTATGGCTTTAGGGAAGTTTAAAGAACTTGGAATCGGATCTATTGCTATTTTATTGATAATAATTTTTGTTATAATAGTATATTTTATTATAAAATCAATAAAACTAAGGTGAAAATGCGAATGTCAATAGAAATTTGAGCCACATGCTAATGAATTTTTGAACCACTTCTGCTATTGAAAAAGTGATCCATGTGCTAATAAATTTCTGAGCCATTACTAAAAGACTTTCCCTATGGTTGATATGTGGGTTTTTAAAAATAATATTTACTTTTATTTACATATAGTTAATAAAATCAGCATTTGCAAAGTAACCATCTGAGCGGATAATAATCTATTCTATTTGCGAATTATCACGCCTGAAAGATTCTCCATTCATATTTAATACATGTGAATGGAAAGTTAGACGATCTACTAATGCTGCTACCATAGTAGTATTCTCAAACATTTCTGTCCATCTAGAGAATTCAAGGTTCGTAGATATAATTACACTTCCTTTTTCACTACGGTCCGAAATTATTCTGAATAATAAATCAGCTTGGTTCCTATTAAAGCATAGATATGATAGTTCATCTAGAATCAATAGGTCCACTTTTTCTAGCTGTTTTTCAAGTTTTAAAAGCTTTTTGTACTCTTGCGCTTCTGTAAGTTCTGTGACAAGATTTGCAACTGTATAGAACTTTACGTTATATCCCTCTTTACAAGCCTTTAGTCCCAAGCCTATTGAAATATGAGTTTTGCCTGTGCCAGTGTTTCCTATCATAATGACATTCTGACGTTTGGATATAAATTCACATGTAGCAAGTTCCCATATAAAGGCTTGTTCGACGTATTTGAGTCTGGTATAATCAAATTCGTCAAGGGTTTTCAGGTAAGGAAATCCCGCTTTGTGTATGCGGCGCTTTTGCTGGTTTTCTTGCCTGGAAGCTACTTCTTTTTTCATTAATTCTATGAGAAATTCCTCATATCCCATATTGCTATCCATGCGTCTAATAATACTTGTGTATTGTGCAAAAGTAGGCAGTTTTAGCTGTTTGGCATAAAGTTTTATTGTTTCTTTAGCTACATTTATTTCACTCATTGTGCTACCCCATATTGTCTATCGTATATACTTAAATCAACTTCTTCTACATTTACGGTATCTATAATTTTTTGTGCACTTTTCACTGGTGTGCTTTGTTCTATTAAATAACTACGGATTAAATCAATAGTAGGTGTAACACCTGCTGGAATTTGCTTTTTTATCTCTAGAAGTTTGTCTGAACCGTAGTCTACACAAAGTCTCAGAATTTTTACCATGTCTCTGGCTCCGCCCGGAAGTGTTTGTCCCCACTCTAACAATTCCTGTTTTACATGGTCCTTTACGGGCTTTGCATTGAATACAGCTCTGGGCTTTTGCTCTAATATGTCTATGTAATGTTCTAGCTTGTAAGTGGTTTTGTTAGAACCATAGCTTCTATTATGCTTAGCAATTTCCTGTCCACGATAGAAGATGATTAATATATTTCCATATGCTTTGATACTGACATTTTTACCTGCATACTTTACTGGTACAGAATAATTGTTTCTATCAAAGCGCACTGTTGAATACTCATCTACATTAACTGATATGCTTTTGCTCGAATCAAATACATATTTAGGAAGTGAGTATAATAATGATTTGTCTATTTCATACATTTGGCCGACTGTCTGTTCATGGCCGCGTATCTGATGGGAACGGTATTTCAAACAGTTTGTCATAAGAATTTGATTTAATTCATCAATATCCTTTACTTTTGGGACAGGAACTAAAATATTGCGTCTTATCCAGCCTACCAGATTTTCTACCAGTCCTTTCTCATTTCCTTTACTTGGATTACAGAATTCCATTTTAAATGCATAATGTGCACTCAATGCTTGATAACGGGCCTGAGGTTTTGCATGAGCCCCAAAACCTTCCTTTACTGCAACTCTTGCATTATCAAAAATCAGCTTGTGGGGTACACCACCAAAATGTTCAAATGCTTTTACATTACCTTCTAAAAATGATTCTTCATTTTGGCGATAAAATGCCATTACAAAAATATCACAACTGTAGCAGAGTCGCATACAGAAAAGATTTATAGTAACTTTTTTGTTGTCAAGGTACACAGTTTTGCGCCCCAATCTACTTGTGCTGCTTCTCCAGGGTCAAATTCAAGGGGTACAAATGCTTTTGGTATTTCATCTTTAAGTTGTTGTACAGCCAATCTTACTGTGGATTCTCCACCTTTAAATCCTTTTTCTTCTACAAGGCGATGATATATTCTTCTGGCTGTATGTTGTTGTTTTTTTATTCCTTCTGCTTCGTCTTCTTTAATGCACTGCCTGATAAAGTCCATTACATCAGGTGTTAAGACATCAGGCTCACGGGAATATTCTTTTCTCTCCCAAGGAACATTGTCACCTTTGCAGTATTTTCTTACAGTGTTCCTTGAAATTTTTAATTCTCTGGCTATAGCCCTTTGAGACATTTGACGTACTGTATACATTTCTCTAATCTTTTGGTATAAATTCACGTCAATAATCACACCTTCCAACCTCCTGTAAAATTTATCTTGCATAATAAATTTTACAGGTTTTTTTATGAAAAGTAAAAGTGGATCACTTTTTCGTTAGCACAGAGCCACTTTTTGGCTCACTTTTATATTAGCATATACACATATGGATGAAAGCGTTTTAAGGTGTAAATTAAAAGACTTGGAAAAGCGCTTTTTTCAGAGTACAAGATGAGTATGTTGATCTAAGAGTAAGCGTTACTCGAAACGGCGATGTCTGGAAGAACTGAGGAGGTGAATGGGTTTGGATAAATTCTTCAGATGGTTATTATCTACCATTTTGGTTGTACTGGTTTTAAATCTTTTGTTTTTGTCGTTTGTCTTTATCATCAATTGGAAATCTCCTCAATAAGGTAATTTAGTAAAAAGTTTATTAAAAATATAAATAATTTATTAATAATTATTAAGTATGAAAAAAAGAAAATGACAGTAAAACTATACAACGAAGATGGTTCTGATATAATTTCATATACAGGTCATTTCGCTTTAGTACTTTCGTACTAAAAAAATTAGTACTTTTGGTCAGTTGACACAATTTTGGAAGAAACATATAATGAAATCAAACATCGGCTGGCAATTTTTTCAGAATAACTTAAAGCAGCAGAAGTCTCAGAACGAATAAAAAAATGGAGGTGGTATTTGAAACTTGTATTATTACTTTAAATTAAGAATAATGAGAGGATGGTTTAAATGAAAAAATTAGCAGTGTTATTATTAACTCTATGTTTATTTATAACAGCTAGTATTACATCTTTTGCTGCTATCCAATCTTCTTACAAAAATCCATCAAAAGTAAAATTACAAAACACGAATGTATCAGTTGAAGATAATCAAACACAAATTGTTGAAGAATTATCGAAATATGTTTTACAAGAAAAGGATGGTACACTAATTTTGAATATACCGGATGATTTTGAAAAAAAGATAAATAAAGATATAGAAAAGCAAATAAAATTGAGCATGAATAGAGTAAATAATATAATAGAAAAACAAAAAATAAAAATAGATGTTCTTAAATTTAATTTTATTGATGAAAATAATTTATTGATTATTGGCTATTATAATGACAAGAATATACTGGCTATGAATTGCGTGAAAGTATGCTTATTACCTGAACTTACCAGCAACGTTAAAGACGATGATAACAAGTTGGATAAAATAGATAATTCACTTAATAATAGTGAAATTGTTCCAAATGATATTACTCCGGTTGTAGCGTATGTAGATGCTTATGTCACTTTAACGAGTTCTGGTATTTTATATTATAATGGTGATGTTACAGCAGATTACCCTATTAATGCTCAATTAACTATGAGTCTGTTATGGGCGCTTGGTAGCAGTTGGCAACAAGTAGCCACTCAAAAACCATATTATGGAACGGGCACTGCGATATATACACCTCTATATTTATATTTAGATAGACTTGTGCATATCTCAAAAGCCTTGATTTTAGCCATTTTTAAGATATGCTTTTTTCTTATCACCCTGAAAATTTTTTATCTGATATGTAGGATTTCCTGCCTTTTATGTCGAATTATTGTATTATTAGCATCATTAAACATTAAAGGAGGAAACCCTACATGTACCAGCTTCAACAAGTTTTAAACATTATTGACCTTTTTACTTCTCAACCTAAAATTGATTTTTATACTTCTTTATTTAGCAATCTTGATTTGTCTTCCATTCCTGAATTCCCGCCTTCTAAATTTGGCCCTAGAGGTTATTCTCGTCATGCCCTCTTTAGAGCCATCATTGTTATGAAAGCTGAG
>NZ_BBKT01000049.1 GCF_000747665.1 Thermoanaerobacterium saccharolyticum
AGCATATTTTAATGTGACAATTTCAGAAGAAAAAATTAGCAGAGATAAAAGAAGAAATAAAACTATCAGCAGCTGATGTAAACAAAAAACAGAAAAAAGCAAAGACATATCACATACAAAGAGGCGGTATGCCGTTTGAAGGTTGTGCAATGACAAACAGTCGAAAAGCAATAAGGGAAATACTCAGATACAAATGCTTAAGTGAACTAAAAGTCATATAAAAGGTGCAATATAAAAAGAAGAATAGAGCAAAAACAATTGCACGAAAATTCACAATATGTTAAACATTATGCGGATAACATTTGAAGAAAAAAAATTTGCCAACAACTACTTGACACAAACAAAACCATATCTGCTATTGACATTTTAGTGAATATTAATTATAATACCATTGTTAAGTTTTTTGATTAAAAGATTTATGTGCGGATGTGGCGGAATTGGCAGACGCGCTAGACTTAGGATCTAGTGTCTTTGACGTGGGGGTTCAAATCCCTTCATCCGCACCAAAAGTTATATGGGTTGTGATGGAGATTTACATAAAAAAGGCGTTAATCGAAATAGATTAACGCCTTTTTGTTTTTAAAGCCATTTCATCTAAACACATTATGAACTTTTTATGAAAAATTAAGATAAAAAAGCAAGTCTGAAAGCTGTATTTTTCTAATATTCCATTTTCTTTTATAGAGTTTTATCACTTTATAAGGCAACTTTAGATTATTTACGAGCTTAAAAAATTCATCGTCAAACCAAGGCGGTGTCCATGCACCAGATCTGCATATATGTATAGCTGCTGTGTATATATCCTTAGGCAATTCATCAATATCATTGTAATATATGACCGGAAAAAGTTTGTTAAAATCTTTAAAGTCATCTGGCTTTTCAGTTGTATGATGGCTGTATACTATATGAGCCCTTTTTATCCAGCCTCCATCTAAAAGTTTACCCATCCAATTGGCACAATGCAACTTAAAACTTGTTGAACTAATTCCTCCATATCCTAAATCAGAATGCGTATCTAATGAGTACACTTCTTCACATTTATTATTTATAGCTATATGATATGACAATATGTGAGACTCAGATACGTATACTTCAATGTCTTTCGCAAAGATAAAATGTTCCCTTATCTTATCCCAAAAATCATCCAATCTAAAAGATATAGACACTGATTTTTCTATGTCAATACCTCTCAAAGAGCTTTCTAAATGCCTTTTATACCATATCCACTCTATATTTCTTGGTGTCTCAGTGTAGGAATTCAACCACTCTTTTTTTAAAGGGATAAAATAATCCCAATCTATACTTAATAGACTGCGAACCATACCCTTTCATCACCCAAAATGCTTAAAATCATCAAAGATGATTTCAATACCTCATTTTGTTATGTCAAAAACCATTTTAATCGCATAAGCTATAGCAACACATACAAGTATTGGTCGTATTAACTTAGCACCATTTTTTATCGCAACTTTTGTGCCAAACCTGGCACCGACTATCATAGCAATCGCCATAGGGATCGCCGCCGAGTAAATTATCTTACTGTTTACAGCAAATAGTACCAAAGAAGTGATATTGCTGACAAAATTAAGTATTTTACCATTTCCCGCACTTAGCTTAAAGTCATATCCTAATAATATTATAAACAAAAATATATAAAATGAACCTGTGCCTGGTCCAAAAAAACCGTCATAAAATCCTAATACAATGGATATAGCAAGGCCTATTATTATCGCCTTTCTATTTACCCCTTTGAATTTATTTACATTTCCAACATTTTTCGATAATAATATATATATTGCCACAAATATCATTAATATTATTATAATGATTCTCAATTTTGAACTGTCTAACAGCAAAACTGCTTTAACTCCTAAAATTGCTCCAAAGAGTGTCCCAAAAGCAAGGTATTTTAACAGATCGATATCATACACTTTATATTTCATGAAAGTTATAGAACTGGCAAAAGATGCACACGTAGATGCAAATTTGTTTGTGCCAAGAGCATATGCTGGAGGCACTCCTAAAATCATAAGCCCAGGAAGGCTTATTATGCCGCCACCGCCTGCTATAGAATCAATAAACGCAGCAGTAAAACCTATAACGCATAATGATAAAATGTATTCTAATGTCAAAAATATCTTCCTCTCTCTTTTTCAAATTCCCTTCATTATTATATCACAATAAGCATAGTAATTAAGTTTATTTTCTTTCTGCTTGTATACTTCATCGTCATAACATAATGATGTACTTCATGACTTCTCTAAAAAAACATTTTTTTGACACATTGACAATAGTTTTGATATAATTTACTCGTGATTTCTATTAATGAAAGAATGATTTAAATGCAGTCAATGGGATATCGTGGTAAAAGATTTTACAGAGAAACCTATGAAAAGCCTCATATCACAAAATCACTCATTTTGCGCATACTAAAGTATTTTATGCCATATTGGAAGCTAATGATAGTATTGTTTATGACTGTTATTTCCACATCTATATTGGGTGTAGTCCCATCTATACTAACCAAAAACGTAATAGATATTGCGCTGCCACAAAAAAATTTGAAGCTTTTAGTCATATATATTCTTTTGTCATTTGCGACAACATTATTGCTTAATATTATTGCTGTTGGACAATCATATTTAAACAGCATTGTCTCAAAAAGCATAATCAGAGATCTAAGGTCTATCATGTACAATCATTTGGAGCACATGTCTATAAGCTTTTTTTCTAATGCAAAAACAGGTGAAATAACCTCCAGAATTAATAACGATATTGGAGGAATAGAAAGCATATTTTCAAATACGTTTATTCAGCTTTTGTCTGGCATATTTATATTCTTAACAACTGCAGCAACTTTGTTCTACACAAATTGGATGCTGGCCATCGTCAGCCTTTTGACATTACCTTTGTTTGTAATACCTACAAGAAAGGTTGGCAAAAAGCGTTGGGAAATAGCACTTAAAACCCAATCAAAGCTTGCGGAATTGACAAATATAATAACTGAAACCCTAAATATAAGCGGTATGTTCCTTATTAAGCTCTTTACAAAAGAAAAAGAAAAATATAAAGAATTTGAAAGTGTAAATAATGATGTAACACAACTTCAAATTCGGGAGACAATCATTGGAAGATGGTTCTTTATGACAATACAAACTTTTATTGCAATAGGACCAATGCTTATATATTTGGTTGGAGGAATCATACTTATAAGATATAATACTATCACAATAGGCGGAATAGTCATGTTTGTGTCGTTGGTATCGAGACTATATGGTCCAATAAACACATTTTCAAATATACACGTAGATATTATTAGATCATTAGCACTGTTCGAACGCATTTTTCAATATTTAGATCTAAAAAGCGAGATTTATGAAAAAGAAAATTCAATCATTGTCAATGATGTAAAAGGTGACATTAAATTCAAACATGTCTACTTTTCTTATGATGGCCTACACGATACTCTTAAAGATATCAACTTCGAAATAAAGCCTGGTCAAATGGCAGCTTTAGTTGGACCAAGCGGAGCTGGAAAAACTACCATTACTTATCTTATTCCCAGACTTTATGATGTGAAAATGGGAGGAATCTTTTTGGATGGAGTAGATATAAAAGATATCTCACTTAGCTCTTTAAGAAGCCATATAGGGATGGTTACACAAGATACGTACCTTTTCAACACAACTATAAAAGAAAATTTGCTTTTTGCACGACAAAATGCCACAGATGAAGAAATAGTAAATGCATGCAAAGCAGCGTATATTCACGATTTTATCGAATCTCTCCATAACGGCTACGATACAATAGTAGGCGATAGAGGTATAAAATTATCTGGCGGTGAAAAACAACGCATATCCATTGCAAGGACATTACTAAAAGATCCCAAGATTATAATATTTGATGAAGCTACATCAGCACTCGACTCCAATTCTGAGTTTTATATACAAAAGGCATTAGAACCTCTTTTAAAGTCCAGAACCAGCTTAGTCATCGCCCATCGCCTATCCACCATAATTGCTGCAGATGTAATATTTGTTGTAGTAAATGGTGAAATAGTTGAAAAAGGAAGTCATGAAGAACTTTTAAAAAAAGGAGGCGTCTACAAAGATTTGTATAACACCCAGTTCAAAATAAAAAATGACTAAATCTACTTATTTCAAAAGTAATCTACATACAAAAAAGGTATCGATAAAATCTCGATACCTTTTAATTAGCTTAAATATTAGTGCGCCATTAGGGACTCGAACCCCAGACCCGCTGATTAAGAGTCAGCTGCTCTACCAACTGAGCTAATGGCGCATGTTGTATGGAGCGGACAACGAGACTCGAACTCGCGACCCTCACCTTGGCAAGGTGATGCTCTACCAACTGAGCTATGTCCGCATGATATATGGTGCGGGAGAAGGGACTTGAACCCATATGCCATGACTGGCACTAGAACCTGAATCTAGCGCGTCTGCCAATTCCGCCACTCCCGCATTAACGCCAGATTGTTTCTCTTTCAATATCTTTTTAAGTGACCCATCCGCGATTCGAACGCGGGACACCCTGCTTAAAAGGCAGGTGCTCTGCCGACTGAGCTAATGGGTCATGCTGGCTGGGATGGCAGGATTCGAACCTACGAACTGCCAGAGTCAAAGTCTGGTGCCTTACCACTTGGCTACATCCCATCAATGGGGTGGGTAGTGGGGCTCGAACCCACGACCTCCAGAGCCACAATCTGGCGCTCTAGCCAACTGAACTATACCCACCATATTATAAAATATACATCACATTCTCCAAAAAATGGTGCGCCTGAAGAGATTCGAACTCCCGACACACGGATTAGAAGTCCGTTGCTCTATCCAACTGAGCTACAGGCGCATATTGGAGCGGGTGATGGGAATCGAACCCACGTAGCTAGCTTGGAAGGCTAGAACTCTACCATTGAGCTACACCCGCATATACAGTTGTCATCGCTTGTTTCTGCCTCATCGCTCTGACAGTTTTAAATTATATCAGGAATATTTATCTTTGTCAACACCTAAAATTCAAATTTCGTTCCACTTTTTTTATTTCCAATGTATTCCTCCATGTCATCTATATTTATTAATTGCGGCACTATAATGCCATCCTCTATGTTTACTATGGATACTGTCCGTGATGACCCTTCACGTGGCATTGAAGGGCTGCCAGGGTTCAATACAAGCATATCACCAGCCCTGTATACTAACGGTACATGGGTGTGGCCATAAAATACCGCATCAACGCCGTATTCCCTCGCTTTTTCTATTATGATGCTTTTTTCAAATTTGACGTAGTACTTATGTCCATGCGACAAAAGTATCTTTTTACCTGCTAATTCAATAATCTTTTCATACTTCTCTTTGTCGCCAAAATCGCAATTGCCATATACATAAATAGTCGGTATTCCAAATTCTTTATCCAGCGCCTCTGCGTCTTTGTAATAGTCGCCTAAATGTATAATGTAATCAATATTTTTAATATTTTTTAAAATATTTCTGACTGATTGTAACATTCCATGGGTATCACTTGTAACAAATAGTCTCATTTGAGGTCCTCCAAATTATTTTTTATATATTTTTTTAATTTCTTCAAAGCATTTGCCCTATGACTTACTTTATTTTTTTCTTCTAATGTAAGCTCGGCTAATGTCTTACCTATCTCATCAACATAAAATACAGGATCATAGCCAAAACCATGTTGTCCTCTTGGAACATCAATTATCCTACCATCTACTTTTCCTTCTATTATAGACTCTCTTCCTTTGTAAATCAACGCTATTACGGTTTTAAAAGTGGCTTTCCTCTTTTCCATCGGAACACCTTTTAATAAGTTTAAAAGTTTGTTGTTGTTGTCTTCGTATGTGGCGTTTACACCGGCAAATCTTGCAGTATAAACTCCCGGTTCACCATCTAAATAGTCCACAAACAAACCTGTATCATCAGCAATTACCAGTTCATCGGTCAAATTTGCTATAGCCCTAGCCTTTAATAGAGCATTTTCCTCAATAGTCTTTCCTGTTTCTTCTACTTCATCATATGATCCAATGTCATCTGCCGACAATACTTCATAATCTCCTTCAAAAAAATCCCTAATTTCATCTACTTTATGCTTGTTGTGGCTCGCTACAACTATTTTCATTGCTTTCAACTCCAATTTCTAATGATAAATCTCCTAATGATTCTTTTTGAACTTGTATGATTTTATTCAAGCCTTCCTCCGCCAATTCTAAAAGCTCTGAAAAATCACTTTTGCTAAATGGTCCACCTTCACCAGTTCCTTGTATCTCGATGAATTCGCCTTTATCCGTCATGACGATGTTCATATCAACGTGTGCATTGCTATCTTCTAAGTAGCATAGATCTAAAAGTTTCTCATTGCCTACAATTCCTACGCTTACAGCGGCAACAAAACTTTTTATAGGTATTTTACTTATGGCGCCCTTTTCCTTAAGTTTATTCATGGCATCTACAAGTGCTACAAATGATCCTGTAATAGATGCTGTCCTGGTTCCGCCATCAGCCTGTATTACATCGCAGTCAATCCATATCGTCTTCTCACCTAACGCATCTAAATCCACAACAGCCCTCAATGCTCTGCCTATAAGCCTTTGGATTTCCATCGTTCGCCCTGACTGTTTGCCCTTTGTGGACTCCCTCTGAGTTCTGGTCTCAGTAGCTCTCGGAATCATTGAATACTCACTTGTAATCCATCCTTTGCCAGTACCTTTTTGAAATGGTGGTACTTTATCTTCAATTGATGCAGTACAAATGACCTTTGTATTGCCGACTTCTATCAAAACAGACCCTTCAGCATATCTGTTGAAATTCCTGGTTATCTTTATGGGTCTTAGCGATCTCGAATCTCTTCCATCTATTCTTTTCATTTCTTCAGCTCCTTTATATTTTATACTATAATTTTAGCCTTATTTAATTTTCATTATCCAGAGCGTAAACCATAATATTATTTTAAAACCTTTTAGATTAATTTACAAGAAAGCATATAAAAAAACAGGCGATTTTTTGCCTGTTTAATTACTGCCATATACGGAATTTGAAACTGTCGTGCTTATACTGCCATTGGCTAATCTGTCAAAATAATCGACAATTCCGTTGTATATCCCTTGTGCAACTTTCCACTGGAAATTTTCATCAGTCAAAAGCTGAGCATCTGTAGGACTTGTGACAAATCCCGTCTCCACTAAAACAGCAGGCATCTTCGTCTGATTGAGAACGACTAAATTGGGCCTTTCCGAAAGCCCTCTGTCAGTGGTATTTATCTGTTTCATGAGATCATCATGAATTATCTGTGCAAATGTCTTTTCGTCTCTTGTATCGCTATTATAGCCATTTGGATAATACAAAACCGTAGTGCCATTTGCTGAAGGCGATTCAAAAGAATCAGAATGGATGCTTACAAAGACATCTGCTCCAGCATTATTCGCTTGTGAAGGCCTGTCATAAAGACCTACATCAGTATCGGTTGTCCTCGATATTATGGTCCTATATCCTCCATTGTCCAACAGCGTCTTTAATTTTAATCCAATGGCAAGATTGATATCTGCTTCGTGTATCCCTCCTACACCTATAGCACCTGGATCAGAAC
The DNA here is from genome assembly GCF_000747665.1 of Thermoanaerobacterium saccharolyticum. Lineage (GTDB taxonomy): Bacteria > Bacillota > Thermoanaerobacteria > Thermoanaerobacterales > Thermoanaerobacteraceae > Thermoanaerobacterium > Thermoanaerobacterium saccharolyticum. Next base: position 7,612 of record NZ_BBKT01000049.1, read on the forward strand.
CTCCATGTCCTGGATCTATGTAAACTAACTGCTTTTTATTAGGATCTGGTTTTGTTATTGTAAGCAATACACCCTGTGGGGTTGGTTGAACATTAAAATCTGCTTTAAGGCTTGTCTCTGCAACAATCCTCACGGTATTTGTATCAAGCTGAGAATACCTAATACCAGTAACGACATTTCCAGTATACGATATGCTACCAGCTAGTTTACCGTCAGGCATTGCCAAACTCGCACCTGTCACATCTATAATGATCTTGTTATCATTATATCTGGATGGGCTAAAGTGATCAGCATCTGTATTTATCGTTATCTGATCGCCATTGTTGACTTTAGCAGCTAAAATATTTGTTACCTTATTTTGTCCTATTTTAAACGATATGTCAAATTCTTTTTTGTCTTGCGACTGTGTTATAGTATATGGCATTGAATAGTCCATATTTACAACAAGCCTTGTTACTGCTGGCTGTAACTTGTTCTGTCCTATATAAGCTTGATTTAAGCCATTTTTGTCTATCTTTATCTGCTTATTAGTAACAGTATTTATCGCATTGTTGAAGTCAAAGTAAATTCTTATGCTGCTGTCATCATTTACAGAACCGCGCGTATACGTTAGAGGTCCATCACCTTTAACAGTTATGGTATACATACCATTTGTGTAATTTGATGTAAAACTCACAATATTGACATTGTTTGCAGAGGGAGGATCTACTTTTTTAGTAGCTTGAATTAGGTATTTATCTGCAACCCATTTCACATCATAACCTAAGTTTTCAAACAAAAACCTCATAGGCACATAAGTCGTATTGTTGTTTATAAGTCTTGCTGGAACATCCAACGATACATTATTGCCATTTACTGTAGCGTAATTTTTCCCTATAACCAATTTAATTACTTTGTCCTTTGAAGTCACAGTAACTGTCTGAGTCTTGCCATCCCAGTCGACTTTTTGGCCTAATCCCTCGCTAATTGCTCTAAGCGGTACTATCGTGCTATTGTCAATGATAAGCGGCGGATTATTGCCAGTGTCAAATTTTCCTCCATCGACGGTAATCGACACGTCAGGCACATTGTAGTTTAGAGACTTGTTATCAACTATAATCGTAGCTTTATATGCATAGGCAGTTATGTAAAACGTAGACAAAAACAGTAAAAGCGCAAAAAAAACGATGAGCTTTTTCAACATTTTCCCCCCTTTGCATATAAAATCGGCATTTTTTTCATCATATTTATATATTATTATACATATATTACAGACAAGTTACAAACATATTAAGATTTTATTAAGTCATTTATATATAAAGCAATAGCAAATTTATTATTTATAAATTCAATAATTACTACAAAATAATACTAGTAAGCACTTAATAAACGAATAATGAGGTGATAACATGCAAAATACTTATTGCAAATTAGACTGCATCTATCGCTCAAAAAGAAAATGTTCTCTTTATAAATTATCGGAGAACATTCAGCATCATTAACAGTGTTCAATTTTCAACATTCAAAGACAGTAACTTAAAGCTTTTTGATTGTCCAAATTATAGAAAAAAATAAAGTTATGTAAAAAATGGCGCATAAAACAGATTCGTCAAAATGGCATCAATGATTATCATAAAAGAAAATGCTCCGAAATTAGATTTAAATTTTCCTTTACCATAATAAATTTTTATAAAACCCAGTGATATCAAAGTAAATATAAAAGGCATAACAATTAAACTATACGGTCCGATTACAGCATTCAAACTCATTTTTACAGGATGTGGAGGATAAAAGAAATATTTCATTATCATGTATACTATAGTGCCAATGTAAAATGAAAAAATACTATCATTTTTCAATCTCTTTGGCTCAAAAAGCATTATTATCACAAACCATACATACGCAGGTAGTGATAAGGCCAATACTAGTATTAGACCAATTAGCAATGATGCTACACTTTTTTGAATTAATGTACTAAGTGCATATTGCTTATCTACTGGCCTCACTCTGTTTAATACATTTTTATATACATAAGTTGTTGATGATGCATAAACATCATATTTTCCAAATCCAGCAGCCTCAATCCATGTAAGAAAATTGCCATATTTTGTACTACATATTTTCGGCATACCCGTCCAAGTTCCTGTACGTGTTGCAAGTTTTGATGATTCGATCTTTCCATTTTTCCATTTTGAATATATGATTTCTGTTGATTTTAAAGGTGCATTCCCAAAATTTGCTAGTTCTATACCAGAAGATGAAACTGTGTATACATTTGTACCGCTTTCTAAAATATCAAAATCCCCAATATCATCTGCAGTACCAATACCATCAACATTTATCACAACATTTTTTGGTTGCACCTTATAAAATTTTAAATCATTGTAATAGATGTATTTCAAAGTCAAATCATTTTTTGAAGTCGTATTGTAAAAAAGATATATTCCACCATCATACGCAATTCTTAAATTTTCAATCTCAGAAAAAGATGACACAGATACATTGTAAACAAGCTTTAAATTGCTCCATTTCCCATAATCATACGTTAATAAATAAATACTTCTGTCATAATTAATTCCTGTTAATAGTGCAATGTACAACCTTCCATTAATTTTTTCTGCATCAATCTCTTTTATATTTTTTGTTTGTGAAATACTTCCTTCTAATATTAATTTATCATTAGATATCTTATATACGTTTATTTCACTATTGTTGAAAGTAATTAATTCGTCATCAACTATTTTAAAACCATTAGCATTAATTCCATAATTAACAAGATCGCTGCCATCAATGCCAATAGACATAAGCGTATTATTTTTTACAATATACAGTCTACCATTACAATAATTAATTTCTTTTACATTTGATTCATCAATTCCGTTTATAGCCATATTTTTAACTAAAATTTTATTTGGGTTGCTTATATCTATTAATTCGATTTTATTTATTTTTGGTAAAATTGCATAAATTTTATTGTTGTCTGAAAATATGTATGTACTTCTGTTAAAATCTCTTGATCCAATTTTTATATCTCTACTCCACTCTTCAGATGGAGATTGGGAAAAAGATTTTAAATATCTCTCATAATTGTATAATGTAAGTAAAACTATAGTTGCAATTATCAACATTATAGATATTAATTTGCGAATATTCATATCATCACAACCTCATTAAATAAATTTTATGATTACAAAAAAAGCACTCTTTTGAGTGCTCTTATTTATCAAACAAATGGCAAGCTACAAAGTGACCGCTTCCCACTTCTTTTAGTGGTGGTGTAACTTCACTGCAAATATCCATTGCATATTTACATCTGGTTCTAAATCTGCATCCTGACGGCGGATTTATTGGGCTCGGAACATCACCTTCTAGTATAATCCTTTCTCTCTTTCGTTCAACTTCTGGATCTGGGATTGGAACCGCAGAAAGAAGCGCTTGTGTGTATGGATGCAATGGATTTGTATACAGCTCACCACTTTGTGTAAGTTCTGCGATTGATCCCAAATACATTACAGCAACTCTATCGCTTATATGCCTTACCATGCTTAAATCATGAGCGATAAAGAGATATGTCAGTCCTTTTTCTTCTTGTAAATTCATAAGCAAATTGACAATCTGGGCTTGTATAGACACATCAAGAGCAGATATTGGCTCATCGCACACAATGAATTCTGGCTCAATTGCCATTGCTCGTGCTATGCCTATCCTTTGCCTTTGTCCACCTGAGAACTCATGTGGAAACCTATTTGCATGCTCACGGTTTAATCCAACCAGTTCAAGGAGGTTGTATATTCTCTCTCTCCTCTCTTTACCAGTGTATAAACCATGTATGTCAATTCCTTCACCTATTATATCACCGACAGTCATACGAGGATTTAGCGATGCATATGGATCCTGAAAAATCATCTGCGCCTTTCTAGCAAATTTTCTTCGCGTTTCGTCATTCATCTTATGAACAGGTATATCATCAAATATAACCGAGCCACCTGTTGCTTCATAGAGACCTATAACTGTCCTTCCAGTAGTTGACTTGCCGCAGCCAGACTCACCAACAAGGCCTAAAGTCTCACCCCTTTTTATAGTAAAACTTACATCGTCAACAGCTTTTAACACACCACCGCTGACGTGAAAGTATTTTTTCAAATTCTTAACTTCAAGTATTACATTATCTTTCACCGGCGTACGCCTCCTTTTCAAAAGGATTCTTAACCTTCGGCGCGTATGGATGCTTCAACCAGCAGGCAACCTTATGTGTATCAGTTTCATCTGTATACTCTGGTTGCGCCTCATAGCAAATCTTCATGGCATAATTGCATCTAGCAGCAAATGGACACCCTACAGGAGGTGCAAACAAATCCGGAGGCGTTCCTACAATTGGCACCAGTTTCTCTTTATTCTGAGCATCAAGTCTGGGAACAGATTTCAAAAGTCCCCATGTGTAAGGATGCTGTGGATGCTTAAATATCTCATCAGATGTACCTGTCTCTATAATTTTGCCAGCATACATGACTATAATTCTCTCAGCTATATCAGCAACAACGCCTAAATCGTGTGTAATCATGATTATAGACGTATTGAATTCTCTTTGAAGATCTTTCATCAAATCGAGAATTTGCGCTTGTATCGTAACATCAAGTGCAGTCGTTGGTTCATCGGCAATGAGAAGTTTCGGTCTAC
>NZ_BBKT01000048.1 GCF_000747665.1 Thermoanaerobacterium saccharolyticum
GCCTGTTGGTTCCATGCCAACCATAAGATGCTCTTTGTTGCTTTTATTCATAATATCTGCAGCCCATTTTAAAAATCTTTTCATTCCATCAATGTCATTGCTAAATTCAATACGCTTACCGTATTCTATTCCTCTGAAATCGAAAGCTCTAGCGTGATGTATCTCTTTAGCAATGTCTACACCTACAATTAATGTCTTTTCTGTTATTTGCATTATTTTTGTATTTTGGTTATACTTCATATTAGGTACCTCCTTGTTATTTGAGAGTCGTGTTCATGAACAATCGACATCTTGTATTTTATCAGGAGGTACTTTTTATTTCAAATCTTATATTTCTTTATTACAGGAATGCTCCCTTAGTTTTTCTATAGAATTTTTCATGTGGCTTATTTTCTCCAGTATTTGATTCTTTAAAAGCGACAATCCTTCATCTATCAAGAATATCAATATATCATCTTTGCTATTAAAGTGATAATAGAGGGTTCCTTTGGCTACCCCTGCTTTATCTGCAATTTCATCCATTGTAGCCTTATAGAAACCTTTCTGAGAAATTATATCTATGGCCGCATTAAATATCTTTTCCTTTGTCTTATTCATTTAAAACTATCCCTCTTCGTTTGATATTATACTATTAATATTATAATGCATTTTTTTAATTTGTGCCGAAATTTTTTAAACTTGTGCCTCAAACCACACAGTGATGTTTGCACCTTTTCCTGCATCTTTGTTTTTATATGATAGCCTTGAATATTGAGAAAATAAATATGGTACTAATGCAACTGTTTTTCCGGCATCTAAAATTGTTTCATTGCCATCATCTATCCACAGATCATCACCAGGACTTATGAGGAGTTTTACTATAGCTGGATTTTCACTTGTATTATACACAAAGTACGTATACTTATCGTATGATGAACAATCATTCACATCTGTAAAATTTTCATCATCATACACTGTATAAGTAGACTTTGCCTTCACAAATCTTCTTTCATTTAGCGTAAATGGATATCCTTCTATATAAGTCAATTGCAACATTGGCCTTAGAGATATGTTTATTGCTTCATCTTTAGAATAAAAACTTTTTGTTTCAAAGTTTTGCGCCTCTGGAGTTTTAAGCATTATCCCGTTGTTTTTGTAGATGCCATTTATCCATCCATTAACTATATTTGTTATATTAAATCCATACCAGCCCTCTTTAGTCACAGCCTTGGTAGAGCCAAATACTGTTTCATCAATATTCGGCCCATTATTCCATGTTGCTGTATTTTCATCCCATTCATTCAAAACCAAAAATGGTGTAATATACGCAGCAATTGATGGATTTGTAGCATAATTGAAGTAAAGCTTTAAAATAGCTTCAACCACAATATAACCTTGTGGCATCATACCTAAGTCAAATTGTATGAGAGCTCTGTATACCGATTTTCCAGATAAACCAATGTAGTACCTGCCGATCCAAAGTGTAGGATCACTTCCTCTATTGCTGTTTGGGTAACCCGATTCTAATGACGTGTCTTTTGCGGATGGCTGTATAATTATAGAAGGCATTCCATCACCCCTACAATCAAAATCAAAAAAATCAACTAATTTTGTCTTCCTTTTGCCCATAAAAACTCCTTAATATAATCATACCTTCTTCATCGATTATATCAAATAGCTTCATAGAACGTGTCAATTCTTCTTCAGCAAGTTTGTACGCTCCATGCCGATAATAAAGCTTTCCTAATCTCAATAAAACATCTTTCTCATTTACCATATTAAGCATATTTAAAGATTTTTCAAACAAATCAAATTCCTGAATCTCAAACAGTTTGTCGAGTATAATAAAAATAACATTTGTATATGTGCCAGTGTCTTCAACGCCTATTGGCAATACAACACCTTTTTTAAGCAATAAATCTAATTTAAAAAATACCTTATAAGCTTCTATAAAGCGTTTTTTTTAATGATAACATTGGATTTTTAATGCCTTTGCCAGTTAATAAGCGGCAAATAATATTATTAATATAGCTATCAAGGGTGTATTCACCGCTATCCACCATTTCAAAACATTCTACAGCTTCATCATATCTGTGTAAATACATCAATGTTCTTCCCTTTATATAATATGTTATATTATTCTTCAGTGAATTTAGTGCCATGTCTATGAATTTTAGCGATTGCTGATACTTGCCATTTAAAAAGAATATATCGCTTATAATCGTATATGCTTCAGGTGACAAATCAAAATGCGAAATAATTTTCTCTATCGCTGTCTTCTCATCGTATCTACTGAAATATGCGTTTGATAATTTATACAGTATTGCTTTATTGGTTGGATTAAGTCTAAATGAATTTAAAAAACATTCAATAGCATCGTCAAAATTTTTTGCATCCATAAAAACTTCCCCCATGGCAAGATAAGCTTTAAATCCTCCTACACCCACTATAAACCTATCAATAAGAGATGGTTCACCTATCTCTAAGCATCTTTTAAAACAATTTATGGCCTCTTGGTAATGACCAATCCTATGGTATAGCATACCTTTTAAGAACACTACATCAGTTACATTTGGATATCTTTCAATAGACTCATTGCATAAACTAAATGCTTCGTCAAGCTTATTTAACTGATTTAAACAAATAATCATCCTGATAATTAGTTTTGTCGTATAGCCAGTTTTAATATTTTTTGAAAGGTCAAAAGATTTCTTAAAGTAATTATACGCACGCTCATAATCGCTCAACGCCATGTACTCCGCTCCAATATTGAAATTGTGAAAAGGATTGTCTGGCTCTCTTTTTAGCTCTTTTTTTTAATATGGACATATTTCTGTTTCTTTTATCTTTTTCTTTGATATTTTTACGCAAATAGCCGTAGTGATAAACTTTTATCGGAACTTCTGTTACATTTCCACCATGATTTAATATTGAAATCAATATCTGTTCATGAATGGCTCCAATAAATCTGTACTCATCTTTATTTTTAATGATCCTTACATTTAAGTTAGAAAGAGCATCTGATCCTTCTTCATCTCCTACATAGCTTATGGTTTCAAACAAATATGCATCAATTTTATCGTCTTTCAAAAGCACCTTTATCATTTTTTTACCATTTTCATCAAGTACATCGTCAGCATCCATCAGCAAAATCCAATCGCCTTTCGCCTTATCTAATGAAAAATTTCTGGCTGCACTAAAATCATTATTCCATTTATAATAGAAGACCGTTGCACCGAATTTTTTCGCTATTTCCACCGTTTTATCAGTACTGCCAGTATCCACGATTATAATTTCATCGACTACGTCGTAAACACTTTTAAGGCATCTTTCAAGATTATCCTCTTCATTTTTTACGATCATGCACAGGCTTAACATTTGAATCCTCCTTTCGAAAATATATGGGGCATAAAGCCCCATCGTTAAACCTGAGCGTTGTAATAAAATTCTGCAGTGGCTGCGGCACCGCCTGTGTCATAATACAATCTTGTATACTGCATAAATTTTACAGCAGTCAAGACTGTAATAGATCCGCCTGCCAGACTAATACTATTGATGTCATCAACAAAATAGGTGTCAGTAGTAGTAGGACTTATCTGGAGTTTGATGGAAATGGTATTAGTGCCTGTATTTGTTACATAATATGAGTACATAGATTTGTTGCCTGTATTCTCCATCAGAACAATACCTGTTCCAGTTACACCTGCAATGCTTGTGGAGTCTTCTAAGAATGTCCTGCTTCCAAGTGTAAATGAATCAGTTGAAGCAGTAAGAGGTCTTATATCTAATGATGACGCAGTTACAGTAACTGTTCCAGCAACTGTGACTGTACCGCTGCTAATGGCAACAGAATCAGTTGCACCACTTAGCGGTCTTATATCAAGATTTGATGCAGTAACCGTTAAAGTTCCTTGTGCCGTTACTGTACCTGCTACAGTCACAGAGCCATCAACAGTTGACAAAAGTTTTCCAGTGGCCGAATCTAACAATAGAGGCGTTGGTGTAGTGCCTTGCATTCCATGAATTAAAGTTTTTAACTGTTCCGCCACTGGATTAAAAACTATATTGTTAGGCATCTATATCCCCCCTCTTACTATATATTATGGATATATAACTTTTTTGTTACAAAAAATATATGTTATAATATGTATAGAAAAACTTGTATATAGAAATTGGCTTTTAAAACCATACTTAGTGTATAATTTTAGTAGGCAGTAAAAAATAGAAAAAGGAAGGTATCCAAAAAATACCTTCCCTTCGCATGAATCATCCGCTATAATGTTTAATAGAAAATAAAAAGCGTTATAGAGGTGATTACATGCTAGATATAAGTTTAAATGAAAATGAAATAAATTTCAAGGACTTAGAAGTAGAAATTTATAGATTAGCATGCGAAGAAGCTTGTAAGATAATGGCTCAAATCCTTATGGAAATAGATGATATTCTACTAGAAAAAAGGGACAAAAAGGAATATAGATGTAAAGGTAAAAAGCATACAAACATAAAGACAATTATGGGCACTGTTGAAT
>NZ_BBKT01000047.1 GCF_000747665.1 Thermoanaerobacterium saccharolyticum
ACTAAAAGCGATATTGAAAGCAGACCAGTGTATTTATCACTGAGAGAGCATATTGATGCTCATTTTCTGATATGCTTTATATCACTTGTAATTGTAAGGATACTTGAATACAGACTAAAAGGCAAATATTCTGTTTCAGCTATACTTGAAAGCCTAGCCAAAGCATCCTGCAGCTATATACAGGAGAATTATTATCTTTTTGATTTTAATAATGATGTTCTTGAAGATATAGGCAAAGAACTAGGTATCGAATTTGGGCATAAATATATGAGGTTAGGAGAAATTAAAAAAATTTTAGGAGAAGTAAAAAAATGACATTTCCACTACAACTTATTGACAAAAGCAAAAAGCCCGAAAGCCTTCATTTTAAAGGTTTCAGGGGCTTTTTTTATTCCTTTTTGCTGCAAAAGTCAGGATATATCATGAAATTTGATTTTTATCAAGTATCTAAGATAAACATATTCTTTTTTTCCTTCACTATTTATATGTTCATAAATTCTTTTATCAAATTCAACAGTACCCATAATTGTCTTTATGTTTGTGTGCTTTTTACCTTTACATCTATATTCTTTTTTGTCCCTTTTTTCTAGTAGAATATCATCTATTTCCATAAGAATTTGAGCCATTATCTTACAAGCTTCTTCGCATGCTAATCTATAAATTTCTACTTCTAAGTCCTTGAAATTTATTTCATTTTCATTTAAACTTATATCTAGCATGTAATCACCTCTATAACGCTTTTTATTTTCTATCAAACATTATAGCGGATGATTCATGCGAAAGGAAGGTATTTTTTGGATACCTTCCTTTTTCTATTTTTTACTGCCTACTAAAATTATACACTAAGTTTTTTTTTGATAAATGGAAATATAGATTTGGTAATTGATGATATTAAAGTCTAATGAATGGATATTTATATAAAATGAATAATTATTATTGTATAATAAAAAATGTCTAATTTCTTGACTTTTAAAATTTAGAGTATCATAATAGAAGTTGGGATAATTATAAATGAATTAAAAGTAGGGGGTCTATGTATATGAAAACTAATTTTACTTATTTTATGCCGACAGAAATTATTTTTGGACCGGGTACACTTGGAAAGCTGGCTACTGTCAAATTGCCAGGTAAGAAAGCTTTGCTGGTTATAGGCAGCGGCAATTCTATGAGAAGGCATGGTTATTTGGATAGAGTTGTTAATTACTTAAAACAAAATGGGGTTGATTACGTCGTCTATGATAAGATATTACCTAATCCAATTGCAGAGCATGTTGCGGAAGGAGCAAAAGTGGCAAAGGACAATGGATGTGATTTTGTCATAGGATTAGGAGGCGGTAGTACGATAGATTCATCAAAAGCAATAGCTGTTATGGCTAAAAATCCAGGTGATTATTGGGATTATGTTTCTGGCGGCAGCGGGAAAGGCATGGAAGTTAAAAATGGTGCATTGCCTATCGTTGCTATCCCTACGACGGCAGGTACTGGCACAGAGTCTGATCCGTGGGCTGTTGTGACAAAGACAGAGACAAATGAGAAGATTGGGTTTGGATGTAAGTATACATATCCTACACTTTCAATCGTTGATCCTGAATTGATGGTGTCAATTCCACCGAAATTTACTGCTTATCAAGGTATGGATGCATTTTTCCACTCAGTGGAAGGATATTTGGCGACTGTAAATCAGCCAGGAAGTGATGTCTTAGCGCTTCAATCCATAAGCCTTATTACAGAGAACCTTCCAAAAGCTGTGGCAGATGGCAATAATATGGAAGCTCGTACTGCGTTGGCGTGGGCAAGTACTGCTGCAGGCATAGTAGAATCATTGTCATCGTGCATTTCTCACCATTCGTTAGAACACGCTTTAAGTGCATACCATCCAGAGATACCGCATGGTGCTGGACTTATAATGCTTTCGGTGTCTTATTTTAGCTTCATGGCTTCAAAGGCTCCTGAAAGATTTGTAGATATAGCAAAAGCAATGGGTGAGGAGATAGTTGGGAATACTGTAGAAGAACAAGCCATGTGCTTTATAAATGGGCTTAAAAAATTGATTAGAAATATAGGAATGGAAGATCTAAGCTTGTCAAGCTTTGGAGTAACTGAAGATGAAGCGACAAAGTTAGCGAAGAATGCTATGGATACAATGGGTGGATTGTTTAATGTCGATCCATACAAGCTATCATTAGATAAGGTAGTATCCATATACAAAAATTGTTTCTAACTGGTTTGAAAGCCGCTTAAGAATAAAGGCGGCTTTTTGCTATTAAAAAAGAGATAATTTCTTATCTATACTTGACAATATATTATATTTATTATAAAATAAAAAAGTCGCTGCTGAAATTAGCAGATAATTTTGGAGGGATACCCAAGTGGCTAAAGGGGGCAGACTGTAAATCTGTTGGCATTGCCTTCGATGGTTCGAATCCATCTCCCTCCACTATTGTGACCCATTAGCTCAGTCGGCAGAGCACCTGCCTTTTAAGCAGGGTGTCCCGCGTTCGAATCGCGGATGGGTCACCATTTTATTTTGTGAAGATATGAGATGCGAGGAGCTTTGAGGCTCCTTTATTTTATTTTTAGTGTTACAAATTTCACTATTTTACGATATAATTTATATATGATTAAGTTCGAGAGGAGTTTTAAAATGTTAATGAGAAAGTTGACTGAGGCTGAAGAAAACTTATTAAAGAAATTTGTAACGAATTTATACGGACCTGTTTATTTTATACATTCACTTCCAGAATTTATAATACCTCCTATTAATTCAAAAGTAAGCAGAAAAGACACCAGTTGGAGGTTAAACATATTAGAATCGTTGACATCAGGAGATCTTGATATAAGTGATTTTTTAACGACATCAGATATTCCACTTGATGAGGCAATGCAAAAGGCAAAAGCTTTTCATGAAAAATGGGTAGAAAGGTTTGGACATTCGTCTATAGCAGAGCAGAATTTGATGCACTTGTGCATAGAGGATACCTCCAGATTTTTATCTGGCGATATAGAATTGATGAATAAAAGACCGTCTTACATAGAGTGGAGCCAAAGATATCAAAGACCAAATAGGGATAGATTTGTAATGCCTCCGGAGCTTGAAAACTATCCAGAGTTAAAAGATAAGTTTATAAAAGTGTGGAATGTATCTTTTGATGCTTATGAGACGCTTGTAAGCAAACTTACTGATTATTTGAAGTCAACTATTGAAAAGAATAAACATGAAAGTGATAAAGCGTATATCGGAAGGATAAGTAAGATAGCTTTTGAGGATGCAAGATATGCTTTGCTGCTATCTGCAAAGACCAGCTTTGCTGTTGCGTTAAATGCCCTTGATTTGCAAGATATAGTCAGAAAATTGCAGTCCCATGGCACAAAAGAAGCAGAAATATTGGCGAGAAATATAATTGACGAGGCAGAAAAAATTGCACCAAGTTTGATGAGGCATTTGACTCCGTCCAAATATCAATTGACTGTAAATAAAGAGATGGAAGATTTAGTTAAAAAATATGAGTTAGAAGATGTATTTACGGATTCGGATGTTACTTTGCTTGATTACACAGGTAAAAGTGGTGATATGACTTTCCTCGATATATTGACTATGCATATCATTTTTTCTTACACAGGGAAATCAGTTGAAAGCATTAAAAAATTGGTTATGAAGTTAGGAAGGGAAGAAAAAGCGAACATTGTTAAATCAGCTTCTTCTAAGATGGATCAGTTTGATCATCTTATAGAGCCTTTTAGGTCTGTAAGGTACAAATTTCAGGTGAGATTAAGTGAAGCTGCATGGCATCAACTATTAAGGCATAGAATGATTAATTTTAATGCTCATAGACCGACTATAGAGAATGGGTATACAGTACCTCCAAATATTGAAAAAGCTGGGTGTATAGATGTATTAAAGAAGGCCATTGATGAAGCTGAAAAACTATATGTGGAGTTACATGAAAAATTGCCAGAGACAAGCTCGTATGTAGTTACAAATGCTCATAGGCGAATTGTTCTGATGGATACTGATTTGTGGGCTTTTGATCACTATGCCAATTTAAGATGTACACCAGAGGCTCAATGGGATATAAGGAACATTTCTTTTAAGATGCTTGATTTGATAAAAGAAGCGACACCGGAAGTGGTAGAATTTCTGGCGCGAAGAAAACAGTCGTGAGGTGATTAAATGGAGACTGAGTACAAAGCAATTAGTTTGCCTAAGTTGAATAATCTAAAACCTTCTTTGGAGTCGACGGCTCTTAAGCTTATGGAGGAAGCAGGAGAGCTGGCACAAGCTATAGGCAAATTCAGGGGTCTTAATGGTGAAAGCGTAAAAATGTCAAATAAGGATGTGGCTGAGAAAATATCTGAAGAGCTTTTGGATGTGGCACAGGTAGCTGTATCGATGATGTTTGTCTTAGAAGACCAGTACAACATAAGCATAGATGAAAAGCTTAAAGAGCACATTGAAAAATTGAAGAAAAAAGGATATATAAAGTAATATACGGTAATGCCGTATATTTTTTTTTCATGTGCACATATTAAATTTAAACCATCATGAAAGGAGGAATTAAATTGCAACAAATTTCCAGCAAAGAATTGATGTACATTGATGATGTGCTTTCACTTCAAGAACACATGGTTAAATGTTTAAATGACAGTGCTTCAAGGCTTAAGGATCAACAGCTAAAAGCTCTGTGTCAAAATTTGGCCGACAGGTGCCAAAATAGTTTTAATTCTATAGCGAAAAATTTAGGATAAGGAGGGATACATATGATAGGTAGCACAGGCATGACAGATAAAGATATAATGATGGGCGTCTTAGGAGATTACAAGCTTGCCATAGAGGTGCTTTCACATGCTGCAACAGAAGCAGCTAATGAAAACCTCAAAAGGGATTTTATCAACGCTTTGAATTCTACCTTTGAAGAACAAAAGCAAGTTTGGAATGCTATAAACCAGAGAGGCTGGTATTCAGTAAAACCAGCGCAGATGCAAGATATACAAGAAGCAAAAAACAAATTTAGACAACCAGCAAGTGTTATGTAAAAAGAAAAAAATGTGGTACAATAATGGAAGTAGTAAGATACTACTTCCATTATTGTATTGTTTAAAGGAGTGATTATTGTATGTACGATCTCATTATACTGGGTGGCGGCCCAGCAGGACTTGCAGCAGGTCTCTATGCTTGCAGATCAAAATTAGATACTGTGATGATAGAGCAAATGTATGTAGGAGGACAGATAGTGACTACATACGAAATAGAGAATTATCCTGGCTTTGACGGTATTAGCGGTCCTGATCTTATAAACAAAATGGAGTCACAAGCAAAAAGGTATGGACTGCAGATTTACAATGAAGAAGTCGTCGGATTAGACATCACAGGCAGCGTAAAAAAAGTCACCACCAACAAGAAGACTTATGAGGCAAAAGCGATAATAATAGCTACAGGTGCTACACCTAAAGAGTTAGGGTTTGATAAAGAGAGAAAATTCAGAGGCTCAGGTGTTTCATATTGTGCTACGTGTGATGGGGCATTTTATAAGGATCAAGTAGTTGCTGTTGTAGGTGGTGGTGATACTGCAATGGAAGACTCAAACTACCTTACAAAGTTTGCCAAGAAAGTTTACGTGATTCATAGGAGAGATAAATTAAGGGCTTCTAAGACCCTTCAAGATAGAGCTTTTGCAAATCCTAAAATAGAGTTTATCTGGGACACTGTTGTAAAAGATATACAAGGAGAATACGGTGTTGAAGGATTAGTCTTAAAAAATGTGAAGACTAATGAGGAGACATCATTAAAAGTTGATGGTGTATTTATAGCTATAGGATTAAGCCCAAATTCAGAATTAGTAAAAGGTATAGTTGATACAGATGAGTATGGTTACATAATAACTGATGAAGACATGAAGACAAATATTCAGGGCGTTTTTGCTGCAGGAGATGTCAGGAAAAAGACATTAAGGCAGGTAGTGACAGCAACAGCAGATGGTGCCATTGCTGCGTACGTAGCTGAAAAGTATATAGATAGCCTTTAAAATAAAGCCATCCATTAATGGATGGCTTTATCTATTCTTGACTGTCATCTTCTTTTTTATCTTCTTTTTTATCGTCTTTATTTTCACTTTCTTTGTTTTCAGCATCATCGCTTTGCGCTTTAGTGTCGTTGCTGATTTCAGACTCTTTCAGGGAAGGTATTATTATTCTCTGTCCAGGGTATATGAGGGAAGGGTTTTGAATGTCAGGATTTGCCCTTAATATTGCATCGACTGTAGTATTGAATCTTGCGGCAATACTGTAAAGAGTGTCGCCAGGCTTTACCACGTACACCATTTTGCCTTCTTTATGATGTTCAAATGGTGGATTATATGGCATATTGGGTGCTGTTTTTGGTGGGCATGGTATGACGACAGTCTGACCTGGATAAATCATATTGGGATCCATAAAATAGTTAGCTCTTAATAGTTCATCAAGAGGAACGCCAAATTTGTTTGCTATGCTCCACAATGTGTCGCCAGGTTGAACGATATAATTTGTTGGGCATGGCATGTTGTACATTGGCGCTGCGGGTATATTGTGCATTTCACCGAATGATCCTGTATAAGTGTTATAAGCATAAGACGTTTCAGACACGGACTGCATAGGAATATTTCCGCCTGGTATAAAAAGCATTTGTCCTGGATAAATTGTGTATGGGTAAAGTATGTTATTTACGTAAATAATCGATTCATAAGGGACGCCGAATTTTTGGCCTATTAGGTAAATTGTATCGCCAGGCATGACTGTGTAATAGACTCCAGTAACTGGTATTATCAATGTTTGGCCAGGATATATAAGCGATGGATTGACGATGTTGTTTCTCGAAATAATGGCTTCTACAGAAGTATTGAATTTTTTTGCAATTGAGAATAAAGTATCTCCGGACTTTACGACATACGTAAATTCCAATGTAACCATATTTATACTCCTCCTTTCCCTATTCATAATATGTATTTTGAATTTTATGGTGACATAGTTGCACACATATTTGAATATTTTATATTGTGGTTTTTTTAATAAAAGTGGAGGAGAAATTCAGATGAAGCGGTATAGAGGTTTTTTGCTTGCAACCATAGTTTTAATGTTTATTGCTCTATTGACCTTTTTAGGCAAAACTGTAGAGACAGTGAATCAAATTCCTTTGATGAATAGGATCGTCATAATCGATGCTGGCCATGGTGGCAGTGATCCGGGCAAGCCTGGAAAATATGGTGAAGATGAAGATAAATTAAACCTTAAAATAGCGTTAAAGCTTAAAGACCTAATAGAGGAAAGCGGTGGGATAACGCTTATGACGAGAGAAGATGATACATTGTCAGATAAAGACATAATGAAGGATTTGAAAAATAGAGTACATGCTGGCAATGATGTAAAAGGCGATATTCTGTTAAGCATTCACTTAAATAGTTTTCCTGATCCAAGGTATAAAGGGGCACAGGTATTTTATCAAAAGAATTCAAAGGAAGGCAAACTTTTGGCAGAATTGATACAAGATGAACTTAGAAAGACGTTAGATCCCAATAATGACCGAATGGCTAAAGAAACAAGTACATTTTATATTTTAAGACACGCGAAAATGCCTGCTGTGATAATAGAGTGCGGCTTCATGTCCAATCCTGAGGAAGAAAGACTTTTAAATGATGAAAACTATCAGTATAAGATTGCATGGGCTATATACAAAGGCGTAAATAGGTATTTTAAAGAAAAATCTTGAGTCCTTGTTTAAAGGATCTTTTTTTTGTATACTTAAAGTAAAGAACACATACAAATTGGGTAAAATATTTGTATATTACATTTATTTGGAACGATGGAGGAATTATGGAGATTGTAAATAAAATTATTGATAATGTAAACAAGGTTATAGTAGGCAAAAGTGAAGAAGTAAAGCTTGTCCTTATAGCGCTTTTATCTGGTGGACATGTCCTTATAGAGGATGTTCCTGGAGTTGGAAAGACATCGTTAGTAAAGGCATTGGCTAAATCCATAAGTGCAGATTTTAAGAGGATTCAGTTTACGCCAGATTTATTGCCGTCAGATGTCATTGGAGTTTCCATATACAATCCTGAAAAAGGCATCTTTGAATTTAAACAAGGACCTATAATGAGCCAAATTCTTTTGGCAGACGAAATAAATAGAACGTCTCCCAAGACACAATCAAGTCTTTTAGAAGCTATGGAAGAAAGGCAGATTACAGTTGATGGAAGTACTTACCATTTGCCTCGACCATTCATGGTAATCGCCACGCAAAATCCGATTGAATACGATGGAACATACAGATTACCCGAAGCACAGTTAGACAGATTTATGATTAGGATAAGCTTAGGGTATCCAGATGTGAAACATGAAGTAAACATGCTTAAAATGTTTGAAGCTTTAGATCCATTGGAAGATTTGAAACCAGTAGTATCAATTAGAGAGATTTTAAAGATGCAAGATGAAGCAAAATCTGTGTATATTGATGATAGCATATTGGCTTACATTATAGACATAGTGAACAAGACGAGAAATTCAGATATGGTGCTTTTAGGTGCAAGTCCAAGAGCATCTTTAAATTTGATGAAAGCAGCCCAAGCGAAGGCGTTTATAGAAGGGCGCAATTACGTATTGCCTGATGATGTAAAATATCTATGCGTGCCAGTTTTGTCTCACAGGATAATATTAAAAAATGAGCTAAGATTTAATAGCGTAGATGAGAAAAGCGTCATAAAAGATATTCTGAATACGACAAAAGTTCCGGTGGTAAGAAAGTATGCGTAACTTCATTTTATTATTGTCATTTACAATTGTTTCTTTTCTATTTGCAGTCTTTACTGGCGGTGAAATACTGTATTATATTTTTTTTGCAGATGTAGTTTTATTGTTGCTGAACTTTTTATATGCAGCAATAGGCATTTTATCTTTATCAATAGAAATCGATACTGAAAGTACCGAAATCCATGTTGACGATAAGATCAAGTACAGTATAAAGGTTAAAAATAAATTGTTTTTGCCACTGGCGTTTGTGTCAATTGATGAAAATAATAAAAACTTTTTCCCTATCACTACAAATTTGAATCCATTTCAGAAAAAAGTTATTAAAAGAAATGTTTTGTTTAAAAAAAGAGGGATATATACTGTTGGCCCGATTGTGGTAAAGATAAAGGATCCTTTCAGCATATTTCAGATAAAGATGACAGTTAATAGGAAATATAATATAGTGGTGTATCCTAAGGCATACGATGTTGCCTTTGATTTGCCTTTAGCTTCAGAAGTAGGTGGATTTGCAAGCCATGCTAAGCAGTTTGAGGATTATACAAATTTGGCAAATTTAAGAGAATATGTGGACGGAGACAGCCTCAAAAAGGTTCATTGGCGAATATCAGCAAAGTTGCAAAGATTATATGTAAAAGAGTACCAACATACAGCTTTAAGTGAAATTGTTGTGTTGTGGGATTTGTGCAAGAATCATTATAAAGCAGATGACGGAACTATAGATGAGATGACTGCCGAGTGTGTGCTTTCACTGGTAAAATATTGTCTTACAAACGGGCTTCCTGTAAGGCTTGTTGATTATGAAACAAATAGACCATTAGCTCAGTGCAGCAGAGTAAATGATTTTAGTATAATTAAATTTTGGACTTTAAAATTGTTTCCTATTTATGAAATGGATTTTGGCAGAAAATTGTTTGAGTACGTAAGCTGCGTTCCAAAAGATTCCACCATAGCTATTATTACTCCTTCCATTGATGAAACATTATTGGCAGTTTTGTCTCAAATCAATATTAATCAAAACATCGTAGTATTTTATACCAACAAAGATAAATTGGATGAAAAAACGGAAAATGGACTGGAAAATTTAGGGATAAAACTTATATCTTGGAGAGATATGTATGAGGGTGTACACATGGAAGTTCAATATAATTGAGTATATTATGACGTCATTATTGACGCTAATTCTTTCGCTTTCAGTATTTGTTGGATTGAATTTTAAAGTAGACATAGTAGAAGTAGTTTCTTTGATTTTGGCGTTTGTGGCGTTTTTGACTATTTTCTTAAGAAGACCGCAGCTTGTAGTCGCTTCTTTGTCTATTTTCATATTAGTTGATTTGTATTATTTTTACATGAGAAAAGATGTGCTTACTAAAGTCGTATTAGAAATTGATAAATACGTTAATTGGTTATATATATACATGGGTGAGTCAAGCTGGCCTGAAGGATTTAGTCAGTTGACAAACAAGTACTTTTTTACTACAGTCCTGTTGGGTGTTTTTTTTAATTTCGCTTATTATTACTTTTTTAAACAGGATTTTAAAGAGTTATTTTTTGACCATGTTATTTGGCATACTTGTATTAGTTTTTCAGTGGTACAATTACGTAGACAAAGCATACGTTTATTTAGTATTTTATGTAGCAGCAAGTTTTATAAATATGTCAGTAGTCAACTATCAAAAAGCGGGAAATGGAAAAGCTTCCATCGCAAGTCTTCTGATTATCGTAATTTTGTTTTCATCTATAAGCACAGCTATCGCATACACAATGCCGAAAAATTTTCATCCTGTTGTGTGGCAGACACTAAATGATAAATTTTACGCTGCATTTCCATTTACAAAGACATGGAGAAATGGCATAGGGAGTACAAGTGATGTAAACAACTTTACAACAGATTTCAGTTCATTTTCTCAAGATTTAGGTGGGCCAGAAACTGTAAGTGATCAGGTGGTGATGAGGGTAAAAGCTGATGAAAGTCTGTATTTAAGAGGAGAAGTGTTTGACACGTATGAAAACAATAAATGGACTAATTCAGTTGTTCAGCACAGTTTTGGACGTGATAATTACTTTCAACCGGAATTTGATAAGAACATTAAATACACGATCAAAAATGTTGAGATTTATCCTGTTGCAATGAATACAAATATTATTTTTTCGCCTTGGCAGCCTTACCATGTAAATATCAGCAATATATACGATAGAAGTACATTAACCATGACGACAGCAGGCAGACATGTAAAAAGTTGGTATAGAGTACAGTATTACAAGACGGAAATAAGTGCAAGTTCTCTGGAAAAGGACAAGGTATTAACTGGCAGTGACATGAGCATGTACCTACAGTATCCTTCCAGTCTTCCAGAGAGGGTGAAAGAACTTGCGTTAAACATCACAAAGGACAAGAAAACTGATTATGACAAAGTAAAAGCCATTGAGCAGTACTTGAGAAATACTTATAAATACAACCTGGATGTACCTGATACGCCAGTGGGGAGAGATTTTGTTGATTACTTCCTTTTTGACTTAAAACAGGGGTATTGCACATACTTTGCAACGTCAATGGTTATAATGCTTAGGACCATAGGGATACCTGCCAGATATGTTGTAGGATTTAAGATGCCTTCACAACCTGTATCAGGTAGTGAATACGACATTAAAGAGTCTTATGCACATGCATGGGTTGAGGTGCCTTTTCAAAACAGTGGTTGGGTGACATTTGAGCCGACGGCAATTTATCAAGAGACTTACGCAGGTGCATCTTCAGTCAATAATAGCGATGTGTCAACAGTACAGAAAAATAATGATAGCAGCACTGTTCCTCTTACTAAGTCAAATACCAACCAAAATGTGGCTCAGAATAAGTCTTTAGGGAGTTCGTCCCAAAATAGCACTTCCAACAAAAACACGCATAGAATGGTACTATTTGTTGCCTTGTTTCTTTTGTTAGCTATGTTTACAGCTATCAAATATATTTTGTTAAAAAGACGTCTTACTTCAAGAAGAAGTGCCTTTTTGCACTATTACAACAAAATTTTAAAGAGACTTGAAAGGAGAGGGCTTAAAAGATTTGACAATGAAACTACTGTAGAGTTTCAAGAGAGAATATTGGATATTGGTTTTTCTGACTTCGACAAGATTACAAAAATTTATAATGATTTGGCGTACGGCAATATGGAACCGTCAGAAGAAGATATCATATATATAAAGGAGTATCTTAAGAGAAATATGGGTCATAAAAAGTTTAGTGGGAATAAACCGGGTGATTTGTTTAATTGACATTAATATGTTATCGAATATATAATATATGTGGAGTTGTTATTATTTCTCCTGATAGGAGGCTTGCTGATGGTTTTAAGTTACGAGCCCGGAGTAAAAAGCAGAATTATGGTTTGCGTTACTCCGCAAAAGAGCTGCCAAAGGCTTGTTGAAAGAGGAGCAGAGAGGGCGAAAGAGACAAATGGGGAATTTTGCGTTGTGTATGTGAATAAAAACAATGATATATATAAAGATTTGAAAGAACACAAGATCTTAATCGAGCTCTTTGAGATGACTCAGAAATTAGGTGGTAGAGTATCCATATTGGTTGGCAAAAAGATTTCAGATGCTTTGGCTGAATTTGCTGCTGAAAACGATATTACAGAGATAATAGTAGGCAAATCATTGAGATCTGCCTTTGACGTATTGATTCACGGAGACGTGATAAATCCTCTTATAAAACGGGTTGAGGAGAAAAATATAATTGTTGAAGTCATAGAATGACAGTCATTCTATGACTTTTTTTCTTTAATTTAATCTACTAAGTTTATAGGATTTTCCGAATTATTAGTGTATAATTATTATGAGCAAGTACTAAAATTATATTAGTTTACAATTTTGCCTCAAGAGGTGAGCTTTTTGTTCAATGGCCTTATAGAAATAATAAAGACGATGAAAATAAATGACATCGTAGATATAGCGATAATAGCTTATGTAACGTACCGCCTTATATTAGTCATACGAAAAACCAGAGCCGAGCAACTATTTAAGGGAATCATAATTCTTTTAATACTTACAAAATTAAGCGAGTGGCTGCAGCTTAGAACAGTCAATTATATATTAAGCAATGCAATGACTGTTGGCGTTATAGCACTTTTAATAGTATTTCAGCCGGAACTGAGGAGAGCATTAGAATCCCTCGGTAGAAGCGAGTTTATTAAGAGAAACTTTTTTATAATAAACGATGAAGTCCAGGATATAGCCGATGTCATAAGCGAGATATGTGATGCTGTTCAATTTTTATCCAGATCTAAAATAGGTGCTTTAATTGTTTTGGAAAGAAATACTGGTTTAAATGAACTCATAGAAACTGGCATATCTTTAGACTCCAAAATATCCAGTGAGCTTCTCATAAATACCTTTATACCAAATACTCCCCTTCATGACGGAGCGGTTATAATAAGAGGCGATAGGATAATGGCTGCTGGGTGCTTTTTGCCACTTACTGACAACCAGAATTTAAGCACTGAGCTTGGCACAAGGCACAGAGCTGCCATAGGTGTAACAGAAGTATCAGATGCCGTATCAATCATAGTTTCAGAAGAAACCGGCACTATATCACTTGCTCAAAACGGAAGGATATCAAGGCATTTGGATATAAAGACTTTAAAAGAAGTTCTTTTGAGTATGTTTAAAGTAAAAGACAGCAAAGGCTCTAACTGGTTTAAATGGGGGAATAAGCATGCTGAGTAAAAATCTACCTATAAAGATACTTTCGGTTGTAATAGCATTTATATTATGGCTTTATGTGATGGGTGAGAAGAACCCGGAGATATCTTATGATGTAAGCAATATTCCTGTAAATATAGTGAATGTCAATACGCTTGACAAGAAGGGATTGACTCTTATAGGAGATAAAAATTTCTCGGTGACAGTCAAGATTAAAGGACGAAGAAGTGACGTGATGAATGTAAGACCTTCAGACATACAGGTTGAAGCAGACGTCAGCAGGATAATAACAAAGGGAATAAATGTTGTGCCTGTTGAAGTAAGTTCACTTCCTAAAAATGTGACATTTGTCTCTGCGAATCCTTCGGAGATAAAGCTTGATGTAGACAAAGTCTCACGAGTACAAATGCCGGTGCACGTAAAGGTCAATGGGGCCGTAATGGATGGTTTTGCTATGAAGCCTGCTGTGGCGACTCCTGGTGAAGTAGTGATTACTGGTCCTGAAAGCAAAGTGAATTTGATAAAGGATGTAGTAGCACAAGTTGATATGGCAAATAAATCAAAGGATGTAAGCATTTCTGTCCCTGTTGAACCGGTAGACAGAAATGGCAATGAAGTCAAGGGTGTAGATGTGAATCCCGGATATATTAAAGTGGATATAGATGTGAACAAAGCCATAAGAGTACCTGTAAATGCAAAAATATTTGGCAAACCTATGGATGGATATGATGTTGCACAAGTAAGTGTCTTGCCTGAGTACGTTTATGTGACAGGAGATGATTCTATATTAAACAACATCAAAAGCGTTGACACTAAGCAGATAGACATATCTGGCAAAAATGCCTCTGTCACTGAAAACGTGCCTTTTGACCTTCCAAATGGCGTTAGCCTTGTGAAAAGCGATGGCACCGCAAAAGTTTTTATAGATATTGAAAAGGTAGTTACAAATAATATCACTATAAGCAGTATAGACGTTAAAGGTGGCGACAACAAAAATGTCACTATTTTAAATCCAAATATCGTAGTAACTGTCACTGGCCCAGAAAATGTAGTAGATTCGGCTACTTCCAATGATTTTAGCGCTTATGTAGATGCTACAAATGCAACTACAGGCACACAGACATTGCCAGTAAATGTGACGACGAATTTGAATCTAAAGATAGTCAAGGTAAATCCACAATCTGTGGACGTCAATATTCAATGATCTTCATTTTATAAAGAGGATGATTAAAATGGATTTTAAACGACTTACCGTAGTTCTTGGGCATTATGGCACAGGAAAAACAGAAATAGCTATAAATTACGCAAGGTATATAAAGACATGTGGATATGATGTAGACATAGTAGATCTTGATATAGTAAATCCATATTTTCGCCCAAGAGAAGTTAGAAAAGAGCTTTTAGATGGATGGGGCATAAAAGTAATTGGTGTGGATGAAAAGTACATGAATGCTGACATGCCGGCATTATCAAGAGATATATACAGCGTCATACAGGATGGTGAAAAGTATGCTGTATTTGATGTAGGAGGCGATGATGCAGGAGCAATCGCATTTGGGCAATATCACAATATATTAGCTGATAAAGATGTAGATGTGTTTTTTGTAATAAATGTGAACAGGCCGTTTACAAAAGATGCAGAATCTGCAATAAAGTACATGACTCTTGTAGAAAATGCGGCAAGAATTAAAGTGACACATCTTGTAAATAACACACATCTGTCGTACGAGACGATGGCAGACGATGTAATAAAAGGGCTTGAAGTGACTGAAGATGTATCAAGGAAAACAGGAATACCCATTAAGATGACAGCCGCTAAAAGAGATGTGGCTGAAAAGCTTAAAAATATGGGATATGACGTTTTCCCTATAGATCTTTACATGAAAACACCTTGGAATAAAATATGATGGAGATGATGAAATTGAAGCAAGTCATATTTAACGAAAACTTGTGCAAAAGCTGTGAACTATGTGTTGAAGCATGTCCAAAACACATAATAGAAATGGACAAAGACAAACTAAACGTAAAAGGATACCATCCAGCCATGATAAAAGAAGAAAATATGGAAAAATGCATAAGCTGCGGATTCTGCGCAATAATGTGCCCAGACACAGTCATAACAGTTATAAAATAAGAGGGGGATATAGATGGCAAAAGTACTCATGAAAGGAAATGAAGCGTTGGCTGAAGCTGCAATACAAGCCGGTTGCAGGCATTATTTCGGATATCCAATAACACCACAAAACGAAGTAACAGCGTACATGGCAAAAAGAATGCCAGAAGTAGGAGGAGTATTCTTACAGGCAGAAAGCGAAGTATCAGCAATAAACATGGTATACGGAGCAGGAGGAGCAGGAGCGAGAGTCCTCATAACATCCTCAAGCCCAGGGATAAGCCTGATGCAAGAAGGAATATCATATATAGCAGGAGCAGAAGTACCATGCGTAATAGCCAACATAATGAGAGGCGGACCAGGCTTAGGAGGAATACAGCCATCCCAATCAGACTACTTTCAAGCCACAAAAGGCGGAGGACATGGAGACTACAAGCTCATAGTCTTGGCCCCATCAACAATACAAGAAATGGCAGAATTAGTACAACAAGCATTCCACATAGCTGACAAATACAGAAACCCTGTAATGATATTAGGAGACGGAATGCTAGGCCAAATGATGGAACCAGTAGACTTTGACATCCTAAAAAAAGAAGAAAACAAAATAGAAGAAAAACCATGGGCCACAACAGGCAAGGGAACAAGAAACAAAAGAAACATTATAAACTCATTAGAATTAGACCCACAAATATTAGAAAAACACAACATAGAAATATTCAAAAAATACCAAAAAGCAGCAAAAGAAGAAGTACGATATGAAATGACAAACTGCGAAGAAGCAGAAATAATACTTGTAGCATACGGCACAATAGCAAGAGTCGCCAAAAACGCAATCGAAATAGCAAAAAGAGAAAACATCAAAGTAGGCTTAATAAGGCCCATATCACTATGGCCATTTCCAGAAGAACCATTCAAAAAAACAAAAGACCACGTAAAAGCCTACCTAACCATAGAAATGAGCATGGGACAGATGATAGAAGACGTAAAAATAGCAGTCAACGGACAAAAAGAAGTCTACTTTTACGGAAGAGTAGGAGGAATGGTACCAGAACCCATGGCGATATTAGAAGAAATCAAGAAAATAAGGGGGAAAAAATGATGACAGTAGTATTTCAAAAAACAAAAGGACTAACAGACACACCATTTCACTACTGTCCAGGCTGCACGCATGGCATAGTCCATAGACTTGTAGCAGAAACAATGGAAGAATTAGGAGTATTAGACAAAGCAATAGGCGTTGCACCAGTAGGATGCGCAGTATTCGCCTACGAATACTTCAACTGTGACATGCAAGAAGCAGCCCATGGAAGAGCACCAGCAGTAGCCACAGGCATAAAAAGAGTACACCCTGACAAAATAGTATTCACATACCAAGGAGATGGAGACTTAGCAGCAATAGGAACAGCAGAAACAGTACACGCAGCAGCAAGAGGAGAAAACATAACAGTAATATTCATAAACAACGCCATATACGGCATGACAGGAGGCCAAATGGCACCAACATCACTGATAGGGCAAGAAACCCTCACAACCCCGTATGGAAGAAAACCAGAAACAAACGGATACCCAATAAAAATGTGTGAAATGCTGTCAACATTAGAAGGAGCAGCGTACATCGAAAGAGTATCAGTGTACGACGTAAAACACGTATTAAACGCCAAAAAAGCGATCAAAAATGCATTCAAAGCCCAAATAAACAAAAAAGGCTTTTCAATGATAGAAGTCCTGTCAAGCTGTCCAACAAACTGGGGCATGTCACCAAATGAAGCACTAAAATGGATAAAAGACAAGATGGAGCAATACTATCCATTAGGTGTATACAAAAACACCTTAGAGGAGGAAAAATAACATGGAAGAGAGGATCATATTTGCAGGATTTGGTGGACAGGGCATCATGTCGATGGGGCTTATAATGTCATACGCAGGAATGATGGATGGGAAAAACGTATCATGGCTTCCGTCGTATGGACCAGAGATGAGAGGAGGCACAGCCAACTGCCATGTTACCATATCTGACGAACCAGTAGGTTCGCCCATAATAAATGAGGCAACTGTAGTTGTGGCGATGAATAGGCCTTCTTTAGAAAAGTATGAACAAGATATTGTAAAAGGTGGATTGCTGCTTATAAATAGCTCGTTGATTACTATAGAACACAAAAGAAGGGATATTGAAGTATACAGAATCCCTACAAATGATATTGCAAATCAACTGGGAAATCTCAAAGTGGCTAATTCAATCATGATTGGGGTTTTGATGGGTTTAAAAAACATGATCAGCGAGGCTGCTATTAAAATTTCGTTTGGCAAGGTTTTTGAAGGCAAAGAAAATCTCATACCTTTAAATATAAAAGCATACGAAAGAGGCAAAGAATTTATATCTTCTATATCTTCTCAACTTGTGGCAAGATAAAACCTCCCATTGTGGAGGTTTCATTTTTAAAGAACTTTTTTTGCTGTTTTATCTATTATAGTTATAGGTGATATGAATGATTTTGTACTATTTTATTAAGGTTATTACTTTAGCGATTATATCCCTATTTTTTGGACTCAACGTAGATTTATTAGATGATTTGCCGGATGGACCATGTATATTTGTGGCTAATCACAAAAGCATATTAGACCCTGTAGTCCTTATGGATTCCATCGATAGAAGAGTTTTTTTCATAGCCAGTAAAGATTTGTATAAGATACCTATTTTAAATTTTATTTTAAGCGCTTTAGAAACAATACCTATCAAAAAAAAATTCTGCAGATGTAAACGCGTTAAAGAAAGCCATCAAAATGCTTGATGATGGACGATCTATTGCTTTGTTTCCAGAGGGAGGAATATCACTTGACAAAAGTGTAATAAAAATTTACAAAGGTGCCATGTATATCTCATGCAAAACAGGATGTCCAATTGTACCTGTAGGCATAAGAGGAACTGATGGCGTATTGCCTATGGGAGAGTACTTTCCACATGCAGGAAAGATTTCTG
Organism: Thermoanaerobacterium saccharolyticum; assembly: GCF_000747665.1. Lineage (GTDB taxonomy): Bacteria > Bacillota > Thermoanaerobacteria > Thermoanaerobacterales > Thermoanaerobacteraceae > Thermoanaerobacterium > Thermoanaerobacterium saccharolyticum. The sequence goes on from NZ_BBKT01000047.1 coordinate 18,564, forward strand.
TAACGATAGGTAGAAGCATATACCCAGATATGTCGATAAATAAAAATGATTGCTTGGATAAGATGGCTTATGAAGTGTTAAATTCATTAAATAGCCTTATAAATAATCATGATTTAAAATAGCTGTGATGGATTGAGGTAAATTATTCATAGGATTTGCTCATATATTAAGCATACTTGCGTTAAATTGCAATGGGCTTATTAGTGTGATAAAATATTATCGTATGATTTTTTGATACTGAAAGGAATGGATTATATGGCTAGATTATTTGGCACAGATGGTGTAAGAGGGATTGCCAACAAAGATCTTACGCCACAACTTGCATTTGAGCTTGGAAGAGCTGGTGCGTACGTCCTAACGGAATGTTCAAGAAGGCCAAAAATTTTGATAGGACGAGACAGCAGAGTGTCTGGAGATATGCTTCAGAGTGCATTGACAGCGGGACTTACGTCTGTTGGAGCAGAGGTCATAGATGCTGGTATTATACCTACGCCTGCTGTTGCATATTTAACAAGACATTATAAATTAGATGCTGGTGTTGTCATTTCAGCGTCACATAATCCTGTGGAGTACAATGGCATCAAATTTTTTAATAAAGATGGATATAAGCTTCCTGATGAAGTAGAAGACAAAATAGAGAAGATAATAAATGAAAAAAGCCAGTTGCCAACACCTACAGGCTTGGATGTTGGAAATGCAGTAGAAAGTAAGAGTGCACAGAGGGATTACATCGAATTTTTGAAATCTACTATAGACTGTGATTTAAAAGGACTTAGAGTAGTTTTAGATTGTGCATACGGCGCAAGCAGCACAGTTGCACCGATACTTTTTCACGAATTAGGCGCAGACGTGATATTATACGGTTCACATCCAAATGGAGAAAAAATAAATGTCAAATGTGGATCTACAAATCCAAAAGTGCTTCAAGAGATCGTGGCTGGAACAGGTGCTGATGTAGGATTTGCTTTTGATGGTGATGCAGACAGGCTTATTGCTGTTGATGAAAATGGCGATGTTGTGGACGGAGACCACATAATGGCTATGTGTGGTATACATCTTAAAAATACAGGAAAACTAAATAAAAATACAGTTGTCGTTACGGTTATGAGCAATATAGGATTAGACATAGCATTAAAGCAAAATGGAATAGATGTAGTAAAGACAAAAGTTGGAGATAGATATGTCTTAGAGGAAATGGTGAAAAATGGTTATTCAATAGGCGGTGAACAATCAGGACACATAATTTTCCTCGATCACAACACAACAGGCGATGGCGAGATAACTGCTTTAAAAGTAGCAGAATTGCTCGTTAAAAGTGGTGAAAAGATGTCACAATTGGCCAATGTCATGGTATCATATCCGCAAGTTTTGATAAATGCAAAAGTTAAAAATGAGCTGAAATATAAATACATGGACGATGAAGATATAGCTAGAGAGATAGAAAAACTCGAGGAAGAGATGAAAGGAGAAGGTCGAGTCCTTATAAGACCTTCAGGAACAGAGCCATTAGTGAGAGTGATGGTAGAAGGTAAAGATCAAGAAAAGATAGAATCAATGGCCAGAGAATTGGCAAATTTGATTGAAAAGAAGTTAGGATAACTATGTCAATAAAGGAGGTATTATTACTTCCTTATTGATATATTAAATACTTTGAAAGGGGGAATGCCTATGAAACACACAACTGAATAAAAGCGCCTGGGCTTAGGGGAAACTCTAAGTTGACGAGGACAGGGTTAATCGAGTTATCGGCGGATGCCCTGCGGCTTCCTGCGGCCGATAGAGAACCGGGAAAACCATGGGTGACCATTGGCATAGAGCGGTTTGAGCAGGGATAACTTAATAAAAATACTGAGAGGAGACATTTACTATGTGTGGAATTGTTGGATATATTGGTGATGAACAGGCGACACCAATATTAGTAGAGGGACTTAAAAAGCTGGAGTACAGAGGATATGACTCAGCAGGAATAGCTGTAATAAATGATGGCAACATAAATATAAAAAAGGCAAAAGGCAGAATAAGCCAGCTTGAAGAATCATTGAAAAAGGAGAATCTTTTTGGTTCCGTTGGAATTGGCCATACCAGATGGGCAACACATGGCGAACCATCTGATATAAATTCACATCCACATTTGTCACAGTCCGGGATAATTGCCGTTGTTCATAACGGTATAATAGAAAATTATCTGCCATTAAAGAAAAGGCTGATAGAGGAAGGTTACACATTTAAGTCAGAAACGGATACAGAAGTGGTGGCAAATCTTCTTGAGTACTATTACAAGGGAGATATAGTAGAGGCCGTTATGAAAGTCCTCGATAGAATAGAGGGATCTTATGCGCTTGGTGTACTTTCAAAAGACCATCCAGATATGATAGTTGCTGCAAGAAAAGATGCTCCACTTATAGTTGGCCTTGGAGATGGTGAAAACTATATTGCATCAGACGTGCCAGCCATATTGAGACACACGAGAAAAGTGTACTTCCTTGATGATAAAGAAATTGCGATAATTAAGAAAGACAGTGTCAAGATAATAGATGCATTTGGCAAAGATGTGCAGAAATCTGTATTTGAGGTAAAATGGGACGTTGAGTCGGCAGAAAAAGGCGGCTATGAGCATTTCATGTTGAAAGAAATCCATGAACAGCCAAACGCTATAAAAGATACATTAAGAGGACGCATAGTTAATGACAACGAAATAGTTTTGGATAAAGTAAATATAACAAAAGATGAAATTGACAAGATTGATAAGATATTCATAGTCGCTTGTGGAACGGCATATCACGCTGGTGTGGTTGGCAAATATGTGATTGAAAAGTTTGCCAGAATACCAGTAGAAGTCGATATAGCATCAGAATTCAGGTATAGAGAACCTATTATAAATAAAAATACATTGACGATAGTAGTCAGCCAATCAGGTGAAACTGCTGATACGATTGCAGCTTTAAAGGAAGCAAAAAGAAATGGCTCAAAAGTTATAGCAATTACAAATGTGGTGGGTAGCTCTATATCAAGAGAAGCCGATGATGTCATATACACTTGGGCAGGACCTGAAATTGCCGTTGCATCTACAAAAGCTTATACTACACAGCTTGTGGCGCTATACCTAATTGCTTTGGATTTAGCGCTTAAAAAAGGAACAATAGATAAAGAATATGCTAAAGCCATCTGCGATGAATTAAAGCAGCTTCCAGATAAAGCAAAGCACATACTTGATTATAAAGATGAGCTTCAAGAATTTGCGGCAAACCATTTTAATTCAAAAGATGTGTTCTACTTAGGAAGAGGTCTTGATTATGCTGTCGCTATGGAAGGCTCACTAAAGTTAAAGGAAATATCCTATATACACTCAGAAGCTTATGCGGCAGGTGAGTTGAAGCATGGCACATTGGCCCTTATTGAGGATGGCACGTTAGTCATAGCATTAGCAACTCAAGAACACCTTTTTGAAAAGATGCTAAGCAATATAAGAGAAGTTACAACGAGAGGTGGATACGTGCTTGCTTTTGCAATGAAAGGTAACAACCAATTAGAAGGTATAGTCGAAAAAGTCCTTTATATACCAAAGACTATGGAAGAAGTCGCACCAATAATAACAGTAATACCGCTACAGCTTTTAGCGTACTACATGGCAGTAGAAAAAGGCTGCGACGTCGACAAACCAAGGAATCTCGCAAAGAGCGTGACGGTTGAATAAAAATAGCAGATAAGTTGTAAAAAATGTATAATTCAAATAAAGTCCACTCCATGATAATAAAGTTGACTCTATAAAAATAAAGTTCGTTCCAAAATCCCCGTAGTCGAAGCAGGAAAAATCCTGAACGGCTGCGGGATTTACTTTTTATTGAGTTTAGAGTTTAGGGGTAAGGGATAAGGCTGAAAGTATTGATTTTATTGGATTTGAATAGAGTATTGATAAAAGATATTGATTAAAACTTTCCACTTTTTCCTTTTAACTTTTCCCTATTTATGACACGACTTTTTTATCTAAAATGAGGCTAAAAACAGGAAGAAAATAGGAGATAGGTGTAAGGAAAATGGGTGATTTTTGACATGACTTTTTATCTGGAAGAAAATAGAGAAATAAGGTTAAGGTTAGATGGGACAAGGGTTTGAGGGGGGTGGGGGTTTGACATGAGTTTTTTATGTGTATACGCATGGAAGATGCTTCAAACTTTATGATATAATTTTAATATGGACCTGATGAAAAAGATGATATTACCTCGTTATAGAATTAAAATTTAAACTGGAGGTCAAACTTTATGAAATCAATGCTTTTTGAAATTAACAAGAAAAGATGGTTGACGCTATTTTTAGTAGCATTATCAGCAACAATATTTAGATTGATACTGCAGGCTTTTATCCCTTCAAGCGGCAATAATCCTTTTCCTCCGAGTGTAATAGTCAAAGCAGGATTATTAATCCCCTCGTTTACGATTTATGCATTAATAACCTATTTTTTATTAGCGGTAGTATTTGTCATAATACAGGGGCATCTACCAGGAACAAAGATTAAAAAAGGTTTAATGTTCGGTTTCTTATTCTGCATGATGTGGGGAATATACTTATTTGAGCCTTTACCTCATGTTTCAAGCACATCACTGACTGAACTTTTTGCTTATCCAATAGTGGATGGAATATCACTTGTATTTTTAGGATTGCTGTTAGGAAAATTTGTTGCCATAGATTCCCGATTGGTAGGGAAAGTATACATTAATTTTAACATTGTACCGTTAATAGCAATACCTGTATGCTTCCTGGCACTAAGAGTATTTTTTTATAGTATAGTTCATATTTATTCCTCTTTTACTACCAATCCGTTAGGAACAATGATATGGGCAGTTGCATCAGGTATCTGGATAGGGGTTTTGTATTTATTTCTCGGACAAGGCATTAAGATAGAATCTCCCATAGTGAAATCACTATTTTTTGGCATTATAGTATTCGGAATTAACCTTTTTCTTTTCAATTTTTTCATTACTTTGGTGTTTGAATCAGATATTGCTGATATAATCATAAGAACTATGGCAGACATCATATCTGTAACGATAGGAGTCTATATTTATGAGAAAGTTCATTTCCTCATGATTTCGGCTCATAGTAAATAGCAGGTATTCAGAAAATGTAAATAGTTAACATCAATGTAAAATAGAAGGATTTCATTGGCTATACTTTATTGTACATTTTAGCGGTGAACAGGTTAACAGGGGAAATGAAAAAGATGTATCGTGAGGTGGACAGGTTGGGAAAATTTAAAATACCGATATACATGCTTGTGATATTTATTAGCATATCAATTGGCTTGTGGATTTGGTTTGATAATGTGTTCTATTTTTTCAATTTCATGTATATAGGCTTTCTTGTGTCTTTCGGCATCTTTTTGCTGATAAAAAAATACAAATATTCAAGACAGGTTGTGCAATTTGGCGTGGGATTATATATGCTTGTCTATCTTGGGCTTATATGCCGTGAGAATATGCAGATTGAAGGTTTCTGGTACTACTTGTTCATGGGGGTATTTCAAGCAGCAGTAATACATTATGCTGTAGCCAAAATTATTGGCCCGCTGTTATTTGGAAGAGGATGGTGCGGATATGCCTGCTGGACTGCTGCGGTTTTAGATTTACTGCCTTATAAGATTCCTCAAAATCCACGCATAAAAAAACTTTCCTTTATACGGTATATCATGTTTTCAGGTTCTATACTATTTGTAGGCGTTTTGTTTCTATTAAATAATCCTGACATTGAAGTTGTGATGTTTTGGAGTTTTATTGCGGGGAATATCATATACTATGCAGTTGGAATAATAATGGCTTTCATACTGAAAGACAACAGGGCGTTTTGTAAATACATATGCCCTATAACAGTATTTTTAAAACCGGCAAGTTATTTTTCGCTGCTTAGGGTAAAAACAGACAGCAAAAAGTGTATTTCTTGCGGGAAATGCAAAAGAGTATGTCCCATGAATGTAGATATTTTAGACAACAAAAGAGGCAGGGAAAATGGAACAGAGTGCATTTTATGCATGGAATGTGTGAAAAGTTGTCCTAAAGGTGCTGTTTATTTTTAAACAGGTAAAATAAGCAGGAGTGGAAATGTCTGGGCAGTTAATAGAGTTAGGGAGCAGGATAGCATTTAAAATAATATTGTATAAAAATGGATTTAAGTAGAGGTGATACCGTGGCAAAACATGAGTTTGGAATAATAGATTCCTTTGAAGAAAACAAGTGGTATAGTGATTATGAACCTGAAAAATACAATTGTATTTCAGTTGATGATGATTTAATAGGAGAATTAACTATAAGATATGATGAAGAATTAATGGTAATAAAAACATATTTTATAGTTTCAACCCAGGTAGGAAAGGGATTAGATTATTGCGGTGTAACGCTTATCCCTCCAGAATCCCTCAAACAATTCAGGGATATTATTATAAAGCAAATAATCACTTCAAGGCAAAAGAACTTCAACTTCTCACTGAAAAAATAACTGAGGCTATAACAGGAAACAAGTATTTAATTCACTATGGGATATAACAACATTGCTCTCTAAAACCATGAATCCTCAGAACTTACCTCTATTTGAGGGCATTTAAGGTACATTACGGGATTAAAGTATGTTATGGGAATTTATAAACAGATATGAAAATTAAGAGAAAAATGTGGTATATATAGTTATTTGAAAGCCAAGATGTACAAATACCTTGACCCTAGAACCTTTTAATAAATAGGGCTATTAGGATTTTTTGAGTGCTTTGGAGATTTAGCGGTCTTTCCAAGGCATTTTGTCTTAATAGTCTGTATAAGTTAGTTTTTTGAAAAAACTTCTTTTAAGTGAATATTAAGCCCATCAAAAATTTGAGATGCAGCACAATCACTACCTTTGTAAATAGCAGCCTGTTTGTACTCATCTTCTTCTAATACATATACCTCAACTGTTTTAAGTTCTGGATTTACCATCCAATATTCATTTATACCAAATTCCATATAAGTACTGTATTTTCTTATTCTGTCATGGGCTTGATTAGAAGTGGAAATTATTTCAATAACTAGGGCTGGTACACCCTCATATGCGTTTTCCATTAATCCAGTTTTATCACAAATAACTATTAAATCAGGCTGAACTTTTACTTTGGTAGTTTTTTCTTTATTTGTTAACCAGACATCCAGTGGGGAGATAAATACCTCACAAGATTTGCCTCTGAAATAGTTTCGGAATTCTGCTGCGATGTTTAATAAAACCCGCTGGTGTTCTACTGACGGAGATTCGAGGTAAACTACTTCACCATCAAAATATTCTAATCTATGTTCGTTCTCTTTATCCATCTGCAAAAACTCTTCAAGGCTTAGAATTTTCTTTTCAAGAGTCATATTTTCACTTCCTTTCCAAAGATATTTTACGATATTCTATAGAGATGATACAAGGGGTTAAAGGATTAAAGGTTAAATGGATTAAGAATAAGTAAGGACATTTTAATTCTACCAATTAGTAGCAGCATCAGATTCATTATCTGAGTTAGATTTTAGTCCTTTTATGTAACCAAATAACATTTTGATAATTTCAATCAACATTTTATCTAAAGCATCGTATTGTTCCCTATGGATATAATCATTTTGATAGGCAGTAAGAAGATGATTTCTACATTCTCCTGCACTGCCAAGTGCGCTGTTGGCATGGAAGAGTTCCCTTTTTATGAATAATTGGGTATTTCCTTCGGCAATATTTGCTCCAATACTGCGGCTGGCTCTAATTAATTGGTCTGTAAGTCTATATTGCTCATATCCTGGAAACCCTTTAACCAATTCCCCTATTTCCTGCTCAAGACTATTTGCTTTCTGCCAAACCTTAAGCGTCCTAAAATCCTTTATTACTAAACTTTCACTCATAAAGTTCATCCTTTCAAATTTGGTTTTCCACATTATACGGATTGTTGGATGTAAGTCAAATTTTAATGCTAGAATTTTTGTAAAGTAATTATTGAAGGGTAAAAGGGTTAAGGGGCTATATAATACATTATTAATCCTTAGCCCATGTACCTTTTGCCTAATACCTAAACTAGTTTTTGTCGCTTAAAAATCTATTTAAGTATTGTAATATCAAGGACTTTTGGGAATTTACTAAATACATAATTATATATGGAAGGGTAAAGAGGAGAAGGAAAAGGATTTAGGGAAAAGATGATAAAAACACTTGAAAATGTATTTAGTAATTTTATATAAAATAATCGCCCATTAATAAAAAGGTATTTTACTAAATCAGAATCAAATACCTCCGTTACAATAAATTTGTTTGCTTACCTAATTTGATAGGTAAGCATTTTTTTGAGAAAAAACTTGAAATTATAAAAAATGTTTCGTTAGGATGCTAAAGAACATAAAGGAACCTTGCACTTTAATAAGGGCCTTTTAGAAACAAAATTAGAAAAGGAGTGCTGCATATGGATAACAAAATAATTATTGGAGTTGACCACGGTAACAGATTTATAAAATCTTCAGAAGGTATTTATTCATCAGGATATGTTGAAAGTTCAACTGCTCCAGTTATTACAGAAAATTTACTGTACTATAACGGAAAATATTACTCAATCGGAGGAAAAAGGGTTAAATATCACTACGATAAAACAATAGATGAAACTTTCTTTATCCTCACACTTCCAGCATTGGCTATGAGGCTAAGCAAAGAGGGAATAACAAGTGCAGACGTGATTTTAGGAGTTGGAGTACCATTATCCCACTTTCAATTAAAACAAAAGTTCATAAACTATTTTAAAAGAGATAATATTCATTTTACTGTTTATGTTACACTAAAAGTACCCCAGTATTTCAGTTGAAAAATCCCCCACTTTAAGATAAAATTTCTCTCATGAAATAAGATCATGAGGGAGCGGTGGAGTTGATATCATTGTTAAACAAACAAGAAATAATTTTATCATATATTAGAGATGGTAAATCTCAAAGACAGATATCTAGAGAAACTGGTATCGATAGAAAAGTTATCAGAAAGTATATTAAAAAATATGAAGAAAAGAGAAGGGACTTGATAAATGAAGGGAAAATAGATGGAAATACAGATATTCAAGAGATTATTGATGATATAGTTGAAAAGCCTAAGTACAATGTTGAAAACAGGCATAAAAGAAAATTAACTGAGGAAGTGATAAACCGCATAAAATTTTATCTTAGAGAAAATGAGCAAAAAAGATATTTAGGACAATCTAAACAACAAAAAAAGAAAATTGATATATATAATGCCTTAAGGGAAGAAGGCTATGACATTGGTTATACATCAGTTTGTCAAACAATAAATGAAATATTAAATGACCAAAAAGAAGCATATATAAAGGCAGAATATCAACTTGGGGATGTATGTGAAAGAAGTTAAGTTATTTATTAAAGGCAAGCTTAAAACATTTCAAATGGCTGTATTTACAAGCGCCAAAGGTAATTACAGGTTTGCAAAACTTTTTCCAAAACAAGATACTTCATGCTTTCAAGAAGCACATGCAGCATTTTTTGAAAACATAAAAGGCGTTTATCATACTGTAGTATATGACAACGCAAAAGTTATGGTCAAAAAAATTTGTGGGAAGGAGTGAAAAAGAACCAACAGAAGGGCTTTTAAAACTATCAATATATTACTGCTTTAAATTTAGATTTTGCAATACATATAGAGGTAATGAAAAGGGACATGTTGAAAGAAGTGTAGAATTGGTAAGAAGAAAGGCATTTTCTAATAAAGATTGCTTTGACTCAATGGAAGAAGCTAATAACTATCTTTATGAAGTATGTAAAAAACTGAATAATACAAAAAATCATTTAAAAGACAACAAATCACCTGCAGAGATACTTGAAGAAGAGAGACCGTATTTGTTGCCCCAATTGCCACCATTTGATGCGGCAAGATGTGAAGACTTGCGGGTAGATAAATATTCAACAATAGTTATAGACTCATGTCATTATTCTGTACCGGATGCTTATGTCGGCAAAATCATATTTACAAAAATATATTCGCATAAAATACTATGCTATTACGGCAATGTAAAAATTACCGAACATGAGCGAATATACGGATTTAACGAATGGTCAATAAAAATAGAGCACTACTTGAATACACTAAAGAAAAAACCTGGGGCACTGCCGTCAAGTGCAGCGCTTAATCAGGCAGACCCAAGGTTGCAACAAATATACCATACCTATTATATCACTAAAGAGAAAGAATTTATAGATCTCTTGCAATATGTAGGTATAGTAGGTATACAAAAAATACTTGATGCTATTGAGAAATTAAGAAAAATAGATCCAATTGACATAACAACAGATAAAATAAAAATAATATGTGAAAGAAAGGTTGATGAATATATAGAAAATACAAAAACAAATAATGAAATAGAAGATAAATCGAAAGAAATGCTTTTAAAGTTCGGCAGCTTAATGCCTAAAGAGGCCGAAAATTTCAAAGAGGAGGCCGTCATTTAAAATGAACAAAAAAGAAATATCAAAAGAGATAGAACAATTTGCAACAAGCTTAAGACTACCAGGAATAAAAAAAATACTTTCAGGAAAATGCAAAGGAGGCTGCGACAAGAGATATAAGCTATGAAGAATACTTATACGGATTGCTTCAAAAAGAATATGATCTAAGACAGGAGCATGCAAAAGAAAACCGTATAAGATTAGCTAATTTTCCATATAAGAAGTACCTAGAAGACCTAAAAGTAGAGTATCTACCAGATGATGCAAATAGAAAATTAAAGGTACTAAGTTCACTTGAATTTATTAAAAATGGACAAAATGTAATACTTGCAGGTAATCCTGGCACAGGCAAAACGCATATAGCAATAGGACTAGGCATAAAAGCTTGTTTAGCAGGATATAGAGTACTATTTACAACAATTCCAACTTTAATAAATCAATTAAAAGAAAGTAGGTCAGAGAAAACATTACACACTTTTGAAAACAAATTTGCAAAATATGACCTAGTAATAGCAGACGAACTTGGCTATATCTCTTTTGACAAAGAGGGATCTGAGCTTTTATTTACAAACTTATCATTAAGAGCAGGAAGAAAATCAACTATAATAACGACAAACTTATCATTTGAAAGGTGGGCTGAAATATTTCAAGATCCAGTGATGACAGCAGCGATGGTAGATAGACTAACGCATAAAGCCTATTTAGTGAATATGAATGGAAATTCATATAGACTTAAAGAAACGGAGGAATGGATAAAGAGTCAGAATATTGCTTAATTTTTTATACACTAAGTGGAGGAAAATTCGATTGAAATTTGGAGTATTTTTCACTTGACAAATGCACAAGGTCATACTTTTGCATGATATCAGGGAGGACTCTCCTAAATTCATAATTTTTTACTCCCTCTATAATCTTTGATTTTCTTTTAATATCTCACTCATTCTCAAATTTTCATGATCTTCAAAGGAGCCCTCATGTATATTAATGCTATTTATTCATTAATTTTACATGTGATAGGTAACCCAAATAAGCTTCTGTTGTTTTTCCATATTTTGGCCTATGAATTCCACTTAAGCTCATGTGGCATACCCTCCCATGTCTCACAGGATCTTTGTCCTTAATTCCTTCGTTCTGCCTTACATGAGGTGGATGTCAGTTATGCTCCCTTGCTGGGTCTTAAGCCCTTATGGTGAAATTACCAACCTGACAATTCCGGCTCTCTTTGTCAATCTTCGAATTTTTAAATTGAGTTTTAAATCTTTA
>NZ_BBKT01000046.1 GCF_000747665.1 Thermoanaerobacterium saccharolyticum
CATAGGAGTATTGTTAAGAGGAGTAACAAGAGACGAAGTAGAGAGAGGACAAGTATTAGCGAAACCAGGGTCAGTAAAACCGCACACGAAATTTGAAGGACAAGTATACGTGTTAACAAAAGAAGAAGGCGGAAGACACACACCATTCTTCAATGGATATAGACCACAGTTCTACTTCAGGACAACAGACGTAACAGGAGTAATAGAATTACCAGAGGGCGTAGAGATGGTAATGCCCGGAGACCACGTAACAATGACAATAGAATTAATAACACCGATAGCGATGGAAGAAGGACTAAAATTTGCTATAAGAGAAGGCGGACACACAGTAGGAGCCGGTGTTGTTTCCAAGATTCTGTCATAAAAAAGGGCTGGGTTTTTTACCTGGCTTTTTTTCAGTCTATACATTTAGATTGACATAAATTAATATTTATGATAAAGTTTTAAAAGTAGTTTTAAATTCCGGGAGGTGGAATTGTTGCGGGTTAAGATCACATTAGCTTGCACGGAATGTAAGCAGAGAAACTATAATACTACTAAAAACAAGAAAAACGATCCTGATAGGATAGAGCTTATGAAATACTGTAGGTTCTGCAGAAAACATACATTGCATAAAGAGACAAGGTAAAATACAAGTTATAAAGGGATGTGATTCAATGGCTGCCGATGAAAGGAGAAAAGTCGGGAAGTTTTTTAGGGAAATTAAAGCCGAGATGAAGAAAGTTACATGGCCAACAAGAGACAATTTGATTGCATATACAGAAGTTGTACTGGTTGTGGTAATAGCATTTACATTGTTGATATTCCTTGCAGACTCGGCCTTTAGCTATCTACTAAAATTAATTATAAAAAGTTAAAGGAGGATGGGGTTTATCCCCAAATCGATGATGTCTGAAACAAATTCAGCTAAATGGTATGTAGTCCATACTTATTCCGGATATGAAAATAAGGTTAAAGCGAATCTGGAAAAGTCTGTTGAAAATAGAAATCTTCAAAATTTAATACATCAAGTTGTAGTTCCGACTGAAAAAGTGGTAGAGATAAAAGACGGCAAAAAGAAGTCTGTTGACAGAAAGGTATTTCCGGGATATGTACTTGTGAAGATGGTAATGAATGATGAATCATGGTATGTAGTGAGAAATACTAGAGGAGTAACTGGTTTTGTTGGGCCTGGATCTAAACCTGTACCACTTACTGAAGCGGAAGTGAGAAGCTTAGGCATTAAAGAGATACAGACGTCAGTAGATATAAAAGTAGGCGATAGTGTTAGGGTTATTGCCGGACCACTTGAGAATTTCATCGGTGTTGTTGAAGAGATTTACCTTGACAGACAAAAAGCTAAAGTTTTGATTTCGATGTTTGGCAGAGAAACCCCAGTGGAATTTGACTTTGTCCAGATTCAAAAAATTCAATAGATGACATGAATTAGGAGGTGTAAACATGGCTAAAAAAGTTGCTGCAGTTGTCAAGATACAGTTACCTGCAGGAAAGGCTACACCAGCTCCACCAGTAGGTACAGCTCTTGGACCACATGGTGTTAATATAATGGGTTTTTGCAAGGAGTTTAATGAAAAGACTGCAAAACAAGCTGGTTTGATCATTCCTGTAGTTATTACCATATATGCAGATAGGTCGTTTTCATTCATCACAAAGACACCACCTGCGGCTGTGCTTTTAAAGAAGGCTGCTGGCATTGAAAGTGGTTCACCACAGCCTAACAAGCAAAAAGTCGCAAAGATTACAAAAGATAAAGTTAGAGAAATAGCAGAATTGAAAATGAAAGACTTAAATGCATCAGATATTGAGGCAGCTATGAGGATGATAGCTGGTACTGCAAGAAGCATGGGTATTGAAATTGAGCAGTGATTGTTAAGTGGGAGGACTTGTGTCCGAAAAATACCACAAGGAGGTAAAGAATAGCATGAAACATGGTAAAAAGTATTTAGATAGTGTAAAATTAATAGACAAAACAAGATTATACGATGCAAATGAAGCCGTTGATTTAGTTTTAAAGACTGCAAAGGCAAAATTTGATGAGACTGTTGATCTATCGGTAAGGCTTGGTGTCGATCCAAGACATGCAGATCAGCAGGTCAGAGGAACTGTAATACTTCCTCATGGAACAGGTAAGACGGTTCGCGTTTTGGTTTTTGCGAAAGGAGATAAAGCAAAAGAGGCTGAAGCCGCTGGTGCTGAATATGTTGGAGCTGAAGAATTAGTTGCAAAGATTCAAAATGAAAACTGGTTTGACTATGATGTTGTTATAGCTACACCAGACATGATGGGTGTAGTAGGTAGACTTGGTAAGGTCTTAGGACCAAAAGGCTTAATGCCAAACCCAAAAGCTGGTACAGTTACATTTGATATCGAGAAAGCAGTAAAAGACGTGAAAGCTGGTAAAATTGAGTACAGAGTTGATAAAAATTCAATAATCCATGTACCTATTGGAAAAGTTTCTTTTGGACAAGAGAAGTTAGTCGAGAATTTCAAAACGATTATGGATGCCATAATAAGATCTAAACCTGCAGCAGCAAAAGGACAATATTTGAGAAGTGTTGTCCTCTCATCGACGATGGGGCCTGGAATAAAGGTTAATCCACAAAGAATCGTATGATAGCTGTTGACATAAAACCATAATAGTGATATACTTTTAAAGTAAAATTGAAAACTTACCGTAGACAGTAGGTGTGGCAACACATAAATCCTACCGAGGTTTTTGATAAAGCAAAGAAAGGATCCTCATGTCTACGGTGGATCCTTTTAATATTTAAGACGGGAGGTGTAAGTTTGAGCACAGCGAGGGAAGCTAAGGAAAAAGTCGTTAGTGAGTTTAAAGATAAACTGGAAAGAGCACAATCCGTCATATTTACTAGCTACAGTGGATTGACAGTTGAGGACGATACTGCTTTAAGGAGAAAGTTTAAAGAGGCCAACGCTGAATATAAAGTATACAAAAATACTTTGATGTGGCGTGCGGCGCAAGAACTGGGTTACAATGACTTGAAAAAGTACTTAGAAGGACCAACATCAGTATCTTTCGGGTACGATGATCCTGTTACACCTGCTAAGATCGTGGTTGAGTTTTTGAAAAACAATAAAGGTTTGGAATTAAAAGCAGGTATTGTAGATGGCAAAATAGTAGGGCCAGAGGAGATAAAAGCATTATCAGAATTGCCATCAAGAGAAGAACTTATCGCAAAAGCACTTGGCAGCATGAAGGCGCCTATAAACAACCTTGTATATGTATTGTCTGGTACATTGAGAAGTCTTGTAATAGCATTAAATGCTGTTAAAGAGAAAAAAGAAGCACAATAACACAAAAATAAAAAATGGAGGTATATGTAATGAATAAGGAAGAAATCTTAGAAGCCATAAAAAATATGACAGTTTTGGAATTAGCTGATTTAGTAAAAGCTTTGGAAGAAGAATTTGGAGTTTCAGCAGCGGCACCTGTTGCTGTAGCAGCAGCACCTGCAGCAGGAGTAGCAGCAGCACCTGCTGAGGAGAAGACAGAATTTGATGTCATATTGTCAGATGTAGGTTCAGAAAAGATAAAGGTAATAAAAGTTGTTAGAGAGGTTACAAATCTCGGATTAAAAGAAGCAAAAGATCTTGTTGAAGGTGCTCCAAAGCCAATTAAAGAAGGCGTAAGCAAAGATGAAGCAAATCAAATAAAGGCAAAATTCGAAGAAGTTGGAGCAAAAGTAGAAATAAAATAATTAAAATATCAAGGAGAAAAAAGCATTCGGCAAGAGTGCTTTTTTCTTTTTATTGAATATCCCTTATTGACATGCTTTTGCCATTGTGGTAATATTATATATTGCATTAACAGTGTCATTTATTACATAGATTAAAAAACGGTAACAAAAATTTTATTACATGTAAATAGTAGAATATTTGTATGTATTTTGGTAAATAATAATTATGTCTTTCTGTATATTATCCAAAAGCTTTCTCTTTTGGTTATTTTAAATTTATAAGGGGTGAAGTGGATGTTACATCCTGTTGATGCCGGCTACAAGAAGCGCATGAGCTTTGCAAGGATTGAAGAAGTCTTGGATATGCCTAATTTGATTGAAGTTCAAAAAAATTCCTATAAGTGGTTTTTGGAAGAAGGCTTAAGGGAAGTTTTCCGAGACATATCTCCGATTGAAAGTTTTACCGGCAATTTGTCTTTAGAATTTTTAGACTACAAGCTTGATGACAATCCTAAATACTCTGTAGAGGAATGTAAAGATAGGGACACTACTTATGCGGCGCCAATGAAAGTAAAGGTAAGATTGACTAATCGCGATACTGGTGAAATCAAGGAATCAGAAGTTTTTATGGGCGATTTTCCTTTGATGACAGACAAAGGTACTTTTATAATAAATGGCGCAGAACGCGTTATTGTGAGCCAGTTGGTAAGATCACCAGGCGTATATTACGAACAACAGTTTGATAGATTAGGAAAGAAGCTGTTTTTTGCGACTGTCATACCTAATAGAGGTGCATGGTTGGAGTACGAAGAGGATTCAAATGATATTTTTTCTGTTAGAATAGATAGGACGAGAAAAGTTCCAATTACTGTATTTCTGAGGGCTTTAGGTTATGGAACGGATGCACAGATATTGAATCTTTTTGGGGAAGATGAAAGAATAAAGGCTACACTTGATAAGGACACCACAAAATCTGAAGAAGAAGGTTTGCTTGAGGTATATAAAAGATTGAGACCTGGTGAACCGCCTACAGTTGAAAGCGCTAAAAGTTTGCTGTACTCTTTATTCTTTGATCCAAAAAGATACGATCTTGCGCATGTTGGTCGCTATAAGTTTAATAAAAAGCTTGCATTAAGTTCGAGATTGACGAATCAAAAAGCTGCTGCAAAAATTGTCAATCCGCTGACAGGGGAAATCATCGTTGAGGAAGGTCAAAGAATATCAAGGGAGACTGCTAAGAAAATCCAGGATTGTGGCATAAATGAGGTTGAAGTGCTTGTTGAAGGAAGACCAGTTAAGATAATTGGCAATAATACTGTTGATATTAATGAATATCCGCTTTCCTTTGATGTGTCAGATCTTAAGATAAAAGAGAAAGTTAATTTGACTGTTTTGAAAGAGATTCTGGATAATTTTTCGAGTGAAGATGACATAAAAAATGAAATAAGAAGAAGACTGGATGAATTAATACCTAAACATATCACTAAAGATGATATTATTGCTTCTGTAAATTACAATTTAAATCTTTCATATGGTATTGGGTTTGTTGATGATATTGATCACCTTGGGAATAGAAGGCTTAGATCAGTTGGCGAATTGCTTCAAAACCAGTTTAGAATAGGTCTATCAAGGATGGAAAGAGTAGTTAGGGAAAGAATGACTATACAAGATGTCAGTGAAATTACTGCTCAAAACCTGATAAATATTAGGCCTGTTGTTGCTGCAATTAAAGAGTTTTTTGGAAGTTCACAGCTTTCACAGTTTATGGATCAGACAAACCCCCTTGCAGAGCTTACTCACAAGAGAAGATTAAGCGCATTAGGTCCAGGAGGACTAAGCAGAGAAAGAGCCGGAATGGAAGTCAGGGATGTCCATCATACACATTACAGCAGAATGTGTCCTATAGAGACGCCTGAAGGACCAAATATAGGACTTATAGGTTCTCTTGCTACATATGCAAGGATTAACGAATATGGGTTTATTGAAGCTCCTTACAGAAAAGTCGATAAATCTTCAGGTAAGGTTCTCAATGAGATTGTGTATATGACTGCAGACGTGGAAGACGAGTATGTAATCGCTCAAGCAGACGAACCTCTTGATGAAGAGAATAGATTTGTAAATGAGAGGGTTACTGTTCGATCGAAAGATGATATTTTGTCAGTGCCCAGAGAAGAAGTAGATTTTATGGATGTTTCTCCGAAGCAGGTAGTTTCTGTAGCTACTGCAATGATTCCTTTCTTGGAAAATGATGATGCAAACAGGGCTCTGATGGGTTCAAACATGCAGAGGCAGGCTGTTCCGCTTCTTGTTCCACAAGCGCCTATCGTTGGAACTGGCATTGAGTACAAAGCTGCCAGGGATTCAGGCGTTGTAAATATTGCCAGAAACAGTGGTATAGTAGAGAGAGTTACGGCAGATAAAATAGTAATAAAGACAGATGATGGAAGACGTGACGAGTATGAACTTCTTAAATTTAAGAGATCAAACCAAGGGACTTGCATAAATTGCAGACCAATAGTAAATGAAGGGGATCGAGTTGAAAAAGGACAGGTTATAAGCGATGGACCTTCTACAGAATTGGGTGAAATTGCACTTGGACGCAATGTATTGGTTGGATTTATGCCTTGGGAAGGTTACAATTACGAAGATGCTATTTTAATTAGCGAAGAACTTGTAAAAGAAGATGCTCTTACATCTATTCATATTGAGGAATACGAGTCAGAAGCAAGAGATACAAAATTAGGGCCGGAAGAGATAACAAGAGATATTCCTAATGTTGGTGAAGAAGCATTAAAGGATTTAGACGAGAGAGGAATCATACGCATCGGTGCAGAAGTTACGGCTGGAGACATTCTCGTCGGCAAAGTAACTCCAAAAGGTGAAACAGAACTTACTGCAGAGGAAAGATTGTTAAGAGCCATATTTGGAGAGAAAGCAAGAGAAGTTAGAGATACTTCTTTAAGAGTTCCTCATGGCGAGGGTGGTATAGTTGTAGATGTTAAAGTGTACACGAGAGAAAATGGCGATGAACTTCCTCCAGGAGTAAATGAGATGGTGAGGGTTTTTATCGCACAGAAGAGAAAGATATCTGTTGGCGATAAGATGGCAGGTAGGCATGGAAATAAGGGTGTCGTTTCAAGGATACTTCCTGTTGAAGATATGCCGTTTTTACCTGATGGTACACCGCTTCAGATTTGCTTGAACCCTCTTGGTGTTCCTTCTCGTATGAATATCGGTCAGGTTTTGGAAGTCCATTTAGGACTTGCAGCAAAAGCTTTGGGCTGGTATATGGCTACGCCGGTATTTGATGGTGCCCATGAGGAGGATATCCAAGAGCTGCTTGAAAAGGCAGGATTCTCACCGGATGGAAAAATACAGCTTTACGATGGAAGAACAGGCGAACCTTTTGACCATCCAGTTACTGTTGGATATATGTACATGCTTAAGCTGCATCACCTTGTCGATGATAAAATGCATGCAAGATCTACAGGACCATATTCTCTTGTTACGCAGCAGCCACTTGGTGGTAAAGCACAGTTTGGTGGTCAGAGATTCGGCGAGATGGAAGTATGGGCGCTTGAAGCATATGGAGCTGCCCACACATTGCAGGAAATACTTACAGTTAAATCTGATGATATAACAGGACGTGTGAAGACCTACGAATCTATAGTCAAAGGTGAAAATATACCAGAGCCTGGTGTACCAGAGTCATTTAAGGTTCTTGTTAAAGAGCTGCAAAGCCTTTGCCTTGATGTAAAAGTATTGACTGAGGATAATCAAGAAGTAGCACTGAAAGAATTTGAAGATGAAGATGATGATGACATCTCAGAAGATACGATAAACATTAATATTGAAGGCAGAGAGGATGCACCGCCAGAGGTAAATTATGGCGAAGAATTTAACGAAGATTTTGATGAAGATAAGGATGCATTTGATGATCTTAATTTTGAACCGTCCGATATAGACTTTGGCGATAGTGATAGCTTTGATGATGATTATGATCTATAAAATTATTATGAAGGGAGCGAAACTCCTTGTTTGAGCTTAAGAATTTTGATTCAATGAAAATAGGACTTGCTTCACCTGAAAAGATAAGGGAATGGTCAAGAGGTGAAGTAAAAAAACCTGAGACTATAAATTACAGAACTTTAAAGCCAGAAAGAGAAGGTCTGTTTTGTGAAAAGATATTTGGACCTACAAAAGACTGGGAATGTCACTGTGGAAAGTATAAAAGAGTAAGGTACAAAGGTGTTATATGCGATAGATGCGGTGTTGAAGTCACAAGGTCGAAAGTTAGGCGTGAAAGGATGGGGCATATTGAGCTTGCTGCCCCTGTTTCCCATATATGGTATTTCAAGGGTATACCGAGCCGCATGGGATTGATACTTGACATGTCGCCAAGAGCCCTTGAAAAAGTTTTGTACTTTGCATCTTACGTTGTGATAGATCCTGGTGAGACTAACCTTTCTAAGAAGCAGCTTTTAAGCGAGAAAGAGTATAGAGATTATTTAGATAAATACGGCAACAAGTTTAAAGCAGGTATGGGTGCTGAATCAATAAAAGAGCTTCTGCAGGAAATAGATCTTGAGAAGTTGTCAAAAGAGTTAAAGGCTGAAATTAGGGAGTCAACAGGTCAAAAGCGTGTAAGAGCCATAAGAAGATTAGAAGTTGTTCAGGCATTTTTAGATTCGGGCAATAAGCCTGAATGGATGATACTCGACGTGATACCTGTAATTCCGCCTGATTTAAGGCCAATGGTTCAATTGGATGGAGGAAGGTTTGCAACATCGGATTTGAACGATCTCTATAGAAGGGTTATAAATAGAAACAATAGATTGAAGAGACTTCTCGATTTAGGTGCTCCTGACATCATAGTCAGAAATGAGAAGAGAATGTTACAGGAAGCCGTTGATGCCCTTATTGATAATGGCAGAAGAGGAAGGCCAGTTACAGGTCCGGGCAACAGACCACTGAAGTCTTTGTCTGATATGCTAAAAGGTAAGCAGGGAAGATTTAGGCAAAATTTGTTAGGTAAGAGGGTAGACTATTCTGGCCGTTCTGTTATAGTAGTTGGTCCTGAATTAAAGCTTTATCAGTGCGGTCTTCCTAAAGAGATGGCTCTTGAACTTTTCAAGCCTTTTGTGATGAAAAGGCTTGTTGACAAAGGAATAGCGCAGCATATAAAGAGTGCTAAAAGAATGGTGGAAAAGGTGCGACCAGAAGTTTGGGATGTATTAGAAGATGTAATCAAAGAGCATCCAGTTCTTTTAAACAGAGCACCTACACTACACCGTTTAGGCATACAGGCATTTGAACCTGTGTTGGTAGAAGGCAGGGCTATAAAGCTCCATCCGTTAGTATGTACGGCTTACAACGCTGACTTTGATGGAGACCAGATGGCAGTCCACGTTCCTTTGACTGTAGAGGCGCAAGCAGAAGCGAGATTTTTAATGTTGGCTGCTAACAACATATTAAAGCCACAAGATGGAAAGCCTGTCATGACACCTACCCAGGATATGGTTTTGGGGTGCTACTATTTGACAGGCGATGAAGACGGCGTCTTAGGTGAAGGTAGGTTATTTAAAGACTACGAGGAAGCTCTTATGGCGTATCAATTAGGCCAAATAAATATTCATGCCAAGATAAAAGTGAGAATGAAGAGAGAGGTAAATGGCGAGATTAAGACTAAGGTTATTGAAACTACTATAGGAAAGCTTATATTTAATTCGGCTATACCTCAAGATTTAGGCTTTGTAGATAGGACAAATCCTGATACCATGTTTGATCTAGAGGTATCTACATTAGTCGATAAGTCAAAATTAGGCAAGATATTGGATAGAGTATACAGAGTGCATGGGCCTACAAAGACCGCTGAAACCTTAGACAAAATAAAGGCTTTAGGCTATCAATATTCTACTAAAGCTGCATTGACTGTCAGCGTTTCTGATATGGTAATACCTGAAGAGAAGAAGACCCTCTTAAATGAAGCTGATGAAGCAGTTAAGAAAATAGATGCTCAGTTTAGACGTGGTCTCATTTCGGAAGAAGAAAGGTATGAAAGCGTCATTAGAACGTGGAACATGACGACAGAAAAAGTAAGCGATGCCCTCATGGCTAATCTTGATAGATTCAATCCTATATTTATGATGGCTCATTCAGGTGCAAGAGGCAGTAAAAACCAGATAAAGCAGTTAGCTGGTATGAGAGGATTGATGGCTAACCCTGCAGGTAGGATAATTGAGCTTCCTATAAGATCTAATTTCAGAGAAGGACTTAATGTCTTGGAATTCTTCATTTCTACTCACGGCGCCAGAAAGGGTTTGGCTGATACAGCTTTAAGAACTGCCGACTCAGGCTATTTAACCCGTAGGCTTGTAGATGTAAGCCAGGATGTTATAATCAGAGAAGATGATTGCGGCACAGATGAAGGAATTTACGTAACCGAGATTAAAGAAGGCAACGAAGTAATAGAAAAGCTTGCAGATAGATTAAGTGGAAGAGTATCACTGGAGGACATAAAAGATCCTACTACAGGCGAAATAATAGTAAAGAAAAATACGATGATTTCTGAAGAAGATGCAGAGAAGATTGAAGAATTAGGTATCAAGAAGGTCAAAATAAGATCTCTCTTGACATGCAAATCAAAGCATGGCGTCTGCCGGATGTGCTATGGAAGGAACTTGGCTACTGGTTCACAAGTTGAAATTGGTGAGGCTGTGGGAATAATCGCAGCGCAGGCCATAGGAGAACCTGGTACACAGCTTACAATGAGAACTTTCCATACTGGCGGTGTTGCTGGTGCTGATATAACACAAGGTCTGCCGAGGGTTGAGGAGCTGTTTGAAGCGAGAAAACCAAAGGGATTAGCTGTTATATCTGAGATACCAGGCGTTGTAAAGATAAATGAAACTAAAAAGAAGAGAGAAGTTGTAATAACTGACAACGAAAATAATATTTCAAAGACATATCTTATACCTTACGGCTCAAGGCTTAAAGTTCAGGATGGCCAGTATATCGAAGCAGGTGACGAGCTTACAGAAGGATCTGTAAATCCGCACGACATATTAAAGATAAAAGGGCTATTTGCAGTACAAACTTATTTACTGCAGGAAGTTCAAAAGGTATACAGGCTGCAAGGTGTTGAAATAAACGACAAGCACATAGAGGTAATAATACGTCAAATGATGAGAAAGATTAAGATTGAAGATTCCGGAGACACATCAATGATGCCTGGAGAACTGGTAGATATGTTTGCCTTTGAAGAAGAAAACAGGAAGGTTCAGGAAAAAGGATTGAGGCCAGCTACTGGCACTAGGGCACTTTTAGGAATCACAAAAGCTGCCCTTGCTACAGATTCATTCTTATCTGCTGCATCATTCCAAGAGACAACCAGAGTTTTGACTGATGCGGCTATAAAAGGAAAGGTCGATCCTTTGATAGGCCTTAAGGAAAATGTCATAATAGGTAAACTGATTCCGGCAGGAACAGGTTTGTCAAGGTATAGAAATATTGTCGTTAAGACTGCAGGTCAATCAGAAAGTGAAGGAAATGCTGCTGAAAGTGATAATGTGGAGGCAAATGCAAAATAATATCTATTGTTGACAGAGTTTGACCTTAATGATAAAATATTTAAGTGTGTTGAAAACTACTTCCATGTAGGGAGGAAGAAAACTTGATGAGTTCAAGTAAAAGCAGTTCTTCTAAAATGGTTATAGGAGCGAAGCAGACATTTAAAGCCGTTACAAATGATAAAGCTGCTAAAGTATATATTGCTCGGGATGCTGAAGAACATGTAACTAAAAAAATCATTGATGCTTGTAATTCAAAGTCTATCGAAATAGTTTATATAGACACAATGAGTGAATTAGGTGATATGTGCGGCATTGATGTTGGAGCGGCTACTGCTGCTGAATTAAAGTAAGAGCAATTAGATTTATCCCCTATTTAGGGGATAAATCTTCTAAAAATTGGAAGGAGGTGTAAGGATGCCAACGATTAATCAATTAGTAAGAGAAGGAAGAAAGAAAGTTAAATATAAATCCGCATCCCCGGCATTAAAAGGCAATCCTCAAAAGAGGGGTGTTTGTACAGTTGTTAAAACTACAACACCAAAGAAGCCGAACTCTGCTTTAAGAAAAATAGCAAGGGTAAGGCTTGTCAATAACACAGAAGTTACAGCATATATACCGGGCATTGGTCATAATTTGCAAGAGCACTCTGTTGTACTTATAAGAGGTGGAAGGGTAAAAGATTTGCCTGGTGTTAGATACAAAATTATAAGAGGAACGCTAGATGCAGCTGGAGTTGCAAACAGAAAACAAGCTCGCTCACAGTATGGTGCTAAAAAACCTAAATGATAGGAGGGATAGTGAATGCCTAGGAAAGGCTATGTAGCAAAACGTGATGTGCTACCAGATCCAGTATATAATAGCAAAAAAGTGACAAAGCTAATAAATAAGATAATGTACAGTGGCAAGAGAGGCATAGCACAGAAGATATGCTATGGTGCATTTGATTTGATACGAGAAAAAACTGGTAGAGATCCATTAGAAGTATTTGAAGAGGCATTAAACAATGTCATGCCTGTTCTTGAAGTAAAGCCGAGACGTGTAGGTGGTGCGACTTACCAAGTACCTGTTGAGGTAAGGCCTGAGAGAAGACAAACTCTTGGAATTAGATGGATCATTGACTTTGCAAGAAAAAGAAGCGGAAGGACAATGGTTGAAAAGTTGGCAGCCGAAATTATGGATGCAGCAAATAATACAGGTGCTAGCGTCAAGAAAAGAGAAGACACGCATAAGATGGCTGAAGCAAATAAAGCATTTGCACATTACAGATGGTAATAATAGTTATGGTAGTGTGTATTATATGGGCAGGAAAGGAGGATATAAATGCCTAGAGATTACAGCTTAGATAAAGTTAGGAATATTGGAATAATGGCGCATATAGATGCTGGCAAAACTACTACTACCGAAAGAATACTGTTTTATACAGGAAAAGTCCATAAAATAGGTGAAGTCCATGAAGGAAATGCTACAATGGACTGGATGGAGCAAGAGCAGGAAAGAGGTATTACGATAACTTCTGCTGCTACAACATGCTATTGGAAAGATCATAAGATAAATATAATAGATACGCCGGGACACGTGGACTTTACAGTTGAGGTAGAGCGCTCTTTAAGAGTGTTAGATGGTGCAGTTGCAGTCTTTTGCGCAAAGGGCGGCGTTGAGCCACAATCAGAGACAGTTTGGAGACAGGCGGATAAATACAGGGTTCCAAGGTTGGCTTACGTAAACAAGATGGACATAATGGGTGCGGACTTTTTTAATGTAATTAAAATGATGAAAGAAAGACTAAACGCAAATCCTGTAGCGATACAACTTCCTATTGGGAAAGAGGATACGTTTGTTGGGATCATAGATTTAATTAAGATGCGTGCTATCATATATGAAGATGATTTAGGAACGGTGTCAGACGAAGTCGAGATTCCTGCAGATTTAAAGGATTTAGCAGAAGAGTACAGAGAAAAACTATTAGAAGCTGTTTCAGAGCAAGATGAAGTTTTAATGGAGAAATATTTAGAAGGCGAAGAGATTACAGAAGAAGAAATACATGCTGCTTTGAGAAAAGGAACTATCAATAATGAACTGGTATGTGTAACTTGTGGTTCTTCCTACAAGAACAAAGGCGTTCAGCCTATGTTAGATGCTGTTGTAAGATATTTGCCATCTCCTATAGATATTCCTTCTGTAAAAGGCATGAAGCTTAATAGCGATGAGGAAATAGAGAGAAAGGCAGATGACAATGAACCATTCTCAGCACTTGCTTTCAAGATAATGGCTGATCCTTATGTCGGAAAGCTTGCATTTTTCAGGGTATATTCTGGAACTTTGGAAGCAGGTTCATATGTTCTAAATTCCACAAAGGGAAAGAAAGAGAGAATAGGAAGAATTCTTCAGATGCACGCAAATCACAGAAAAGAAATTGACAAAGTTTATACGGGTGATATAGCTGCTGCGGTTGGACTTAAAGACACAACGACGGGTGATACATTGTGCGACGAAAATCAGCCTATTCTATTAGAATCAATGGAGTTCCCTGAACCAGTTATAAGAGTTGCCATAGAGCCGAAGACTAAAGCCGCTCAGGATAAAATGGCAGTTGCTCTTCAAAAACTGGCTGAAGAAGATCCTACTTTTAAGACATATACAGATCAAGAAACAGGCCAGACTATTATAGCTGGTATGGGCGAGTTGCACTTGGAGATCATTGTTGATAGGATGAAAAGGGAATTTAACGTAGAGTGCAACGTTGGCAAACCACAAGTCGCTTATAAAGAGACCATAACAAAACCTGTGCGTGTAGAAGGAAAGTTCATAAGACAGTCAGGTGGACGTGGTCAGTATGGTCATGTATGGCTTGAAATGGAACCTTTAGAGAGAGGTCAAGGATATCAATTTGAGAATAAGATAGTCGGTGGCGTCATACCGAAGGAATACATTCCTTCAGTAGATGCAGGTGTGCAGGAAGCCATGGAAAATGGCATCCTTGGAGGATACGAAGTTGTTGACGTTAAAGTTTCATTAGTTGACGGTTCATACCATGAAGTCGACTCATCTGATATGGCATTTAAGATAGCAGGTTCAATGGCTTTTAAAGAAGGTATGAAAAAAGGCGGAGCTGTTCTTTTAGAGCCTATAATGGAAGTGGAAGTCGTTGTTCCTGAGGAATATATGGGCGATGTAATGGGTGACATAAACTCAAGACGTGGAAGAATCGAAGGTATGATGGATAGAGCTGGTGCAAAAGTCATAAGAGGCATGGTTCCACTGGCTGAAATGTTTGGATATGCTACAGACCTTCGTTCAAAGACTCAAGGAAGAGGTACTTATACGATGCAATTTAGCCATTATGAAGAAGTACCTAAAAACATTGCTGAGCAAATATTGGAGAAAAAATAAAAATTAATGTAAGGAGGAAAAGAAATGGCAAAGCAAAAATTCGAAAGAAAGAAACCCCATGCAAACATAGGGACAATAGGACACGTAGACCATGGCAAAACGACATTAACATCAGCAATAACGATAGTATTATCAAAACAAGGAATGGCACAAGCAACAGCATACGATGAAATAGACAAAGCACCAGAAGAAAAAGCAAGAGGAATCACAATAAACACAATGCACGTAGAATATGAGACAGAGAAAAGGCACTATGCCCATGTTGACTGTCCAGGACACGCAGACTACGTAAAGAACATGATAACAGGAG
>NZ_BBKT01000045.1 GCF_000747665.1 Thermoanaerobacterium saccharolyticum
GGAAAACTTAATAGTGTTGTAGAAGCATATTTTAATGTGACAATTTCAGAAGAAAAATTAGCAGAGATAAAAGAAGAAATAAAACTATCAGCAGCTGATGTAAACAAAAAACAGAAAAAAAGCAAAGACATATCACATACAAAGAGGCGGTATGCCGTTTGAAGGTTGTGCAATGACAAACAGTCGAAAAGCAATAAGGGAAATACTCAGATACAAATGCTTAAGTGAACTAAAAGTCATATAAAAGGTGCAATATAAAAAGAAGAATAGAGCAAAAACAATTGCACGAAAATTCACAATATGTTAAACATTATGCGGATAACATTTGAAGAAAAAAATTTGCCAACAACTACTTGACACAAACTAAAATGATGAAATGCTTGATATACATGCGTTTTTTTGGTAGAATTATCTTGCCGGCATCTTATGAGCTGGACGTATTAAAATATTGCAGCGGTTCGACCGGTATCCAAAATGGAACTGGATTGGAGGTGTAAATATGACTTCAAAGCTTAGCGTGAGGCAGATTACAGTTGCTGGTATGTTATCTGCCATATCTATCGTAATGGCTACAACCCCTTTAGGCTATATACCATTAGGCATTGCCAATGCTACAACGATGCACATACCAACTATAATAGGTTCTATATTAGAAGGACCTTATGTAGGCACTTTTATAGGGCTTATATTTGGCGTATCCAGCTTTATAAGGCAGAATACTCCGATTTTTGCAGATCCTCTGGTGGCGATACTGCCAAGGCTGCTTATTGGAATCGTAGCCTATTACACGTACAAGTTGGCGAAAAGTTCTGGTGTTGCAGCGGTTGCAGGGACCCTTACAAATACAGTTGGAGTGTTGGGATTAGCTGTTTTGAAGAAGTATTTGACAGTACAAGTCGCACTTATGGTAGTGCTTAAAAATACAATATTTGAAGTTGTCATCGCAGTTATCCTAACAACAATCATAGTAAGATCCGTAAAAAGATATGTTAAGCAATAAAGCAGGCTATACGCCTGCTTTATAATATAGGGTGAAAGGAATGTGTCTAAATGTTGTTGGTCTTTGATGTTGGAAACACAAACATAGTCTTAGGCATCTACGATGGCAAAAAACTCTTGTATTCATTCAGGATCTCGACAGAC
The DNA here is from genome assembly GCF_000747665.1 of Thermoanaerobacterium saccharolyticum. Lineage (GTDB taxonomy): Bacteria > Bacillota > Thermoanaerobacteria > Thermoanaerobacterales > Thermoanaerobacteraceae > Thermoanaerobacterium > Thermoanaerobacterium saccharolyticum. The sequence continues at coordinate 1,144 of NZ_BBKT01000045.1, forward strand.
AAGTCAAAGACGTCTGATGAATATGGAATATTGATAAAACAACTTATAGAGTACAGAAACATGCATCTAAGCGACATAAATGCTGTTATAATATCTTCTGTGGTGCCTCCGATAATGCACACACTGGAAGCCATGACTATAAAATATTTCAATGTGTATCCATTGGTGGTAGGCCCAGGGATAAAGACAGGTATAAACATAAAATATGACAACCCAAAAGAAGTAGGTGCAGACAGAATCGTAAATGCTGTGGCAGCTTATGAATTGTACGGTGGACCTGTCATAATAATAGATTTTGGCACAGCCACTACTTTTTGTGCTGTCTCTAAAAACTGCGAGTACTTAGGCGGCGCTATAGCGCCGGGACTTATAATATCTGCCGATGCTCTTTTTCAGAGAACTGCAAAGCTTCCTAAGATAGAACTTGTAAAGCCTGAGAAGGTAATATGCAAAAATACCGTCGAAAGCATGCAGTCGGGGCTGATATATGGCCATGCAGGCATGGTGGACTACATCGTCGCTAAGATGAAAAAGGAATTTGCGGAAAACGCCTATGTGGTAGCGACAGGTGGCCTTGCAAAGCTGATTGCACAAGAATCGAAGGTTATAAATACGGTAAATGATATGCTGACTATGGAAGGGCTTAGGATAATATACGAGCGAAACACAGAAAGAGTGTGATTACTTTTTTTGCTGGACATTTGTTTTTTTGTCCAGCTTTCTTATTTTTGCGACAAAAAATATAAATAAAGGCAATATGACCTCGAAAATGACTGTTTCGTAGAAGAATTTGTCTTTTAGAAAATTGTATAGCTCATCTACATTTGATGAGACAAATACAGACATTGGAATCATGATAGATGCAATTGGAAGTACAGCAAATCTGTAATCCTCAAAATTCAACACATCTGAAAATCCCCTCACGATTATGTAGGTAAAAACCGTTATTTTCATGAAGATGCCTTCAATCCAAATTGCCATTATTATAGAGTCAAGCCTTGCAAAGTAGTTGCTAAGCCTTATGGTGCGGGTCATTTCTAATGCAGTAAATTTAAAGTCTGCAGTGGTCTTAGAACCAAATATGCCTATTGCAAGCACGCCCAGCATAAGTGCAAAAGCGATAAAGATAAGAGATATTATGCCGCTTTTCAAGACTTTTTTGCTGTCGGAGATGTGGGGAAATATGGCTAATATTATTACGCTTTCCAGCATCCATGATATAAGTGGTAGAGATCCTTTCATGGGTGGCAGTAGTCCGTTTGCCAAGATGGGAAGGAAATTTTCAAATTTCACATAAGGCATTGAGAAAAAGATGACAAATGCCAAAAGTCCCATACCATAAGGGAATACGACTTCGTTCATTCTGGCAATTGCAACAAACCCTTTTGTGACAGCGTATGATGCTACGATCATCAATGCAAAGGAAAAGACTATTGGCGGTGTTTTTGGCATAAATGCACTTCTCATGATTTCAAAAAGCTCTCTTAACATTATTACAGTTAAATGGATGAAAAATAAAAGGTAGAGAGATGCGATTGCTTTGCCTAAGATTTTTCCAAAAATATCCTCCAAAAAAGAAAATAGAGTCTTGTCTTTAAATATGGCGGATATGCCGTAATATAGGCAAAATACGGGGATGCTGAATGATGTCGCCATTATTACAGACATCCAAGAATCTTGTTCAGCTTTTGATGCAACAATAGATGGCAAAAATATTGTTGCTGTAGACAGTATAACTGATACTATCAAATATATGAATTGCTTTGGAGAGATCTTTTTTTCTGTTGTTGCTTCAAAACTCAATATATTCCTGAACATATTCTTCTCCTTAAAATGTTTCTACATGAAATATTATTTGATTTATGTGCCAATTATATTCTGCATGTGTTTTTGGAATAATAAATTTGGAGATGGTTTTTATGGATAGAACTTATTTGGTGGAAAATTATAAAGAAATGGACTTGTACGATGATATCGATAAAAATATAGATGTACTAAAGACGCTATTAGACAAAAGCAGCGATGTGATTTTTAGAGAATTCAGGATAGGAGAAAAAAAGGTAAAAGGTTTTTTGGTGTGTGTGGATGGACTTGTGGATAAAGCGCTTATAAACAACAATATAATGGAGCCTATCACACTGGAAAGCAGAAAGTTAAATGGCAATTATTTAAGCAAAAAAAAACGTCTACGAATCACTTTTAAATTACTTCATAACAACGGCAGACCTAAAAGAAGTAGAAAAATTTGGGGATGTGGTAGAAAGCATTTTAAGTGGCGATACGCCTGTTTTCGTTGACGGTGTAGGCAAATCCATTGTAATAAGTACGAGAGGCTGGGAGCAGAGAAGTGTAGCTGAGTCTACCACTGAAGCTGTCGTAAGAGGACCAAAAGAGGCTTTTGTGGAGACCCTTAGGGTTAACACTTCTATGCTTAGAAGGAGGATAAAAAACCCCAATTTTGTGATAGAAAGCTTAAAGATCGGGAAGTACACCAAGACAGATGTGGCGGTTGCTTATATCAAAGATGTGGCGAAAGATGAAGTCGTTGAGGAAGTTAAAAAGAGGCTTACCAAAATCGATATTGATGGAATCATTGACAGCGGATATCTGGAAGAAATGATAGAAGACAATCCGTTTTCGCCATTTCCACAGATAGAGCATTCAGAGCGACCCGATAAAATCGCAGCGGAATTGCTGGAAGGCAGAGTGGCTATCATATCAGACGGCTCACCTGAGGTCCTTGTTGTTCCAACAATTTTTGTCCAATTTTTTCAGTCAGCAGAGGACTACTATGAGAGGTACTATATATCGACACTGTTTAGGTTTCTCAGGCTTGCGGCGATGCTGATGTCACTAACGCTACCATCGATTTACGTAGCTGCCGTTACGTATCATCAAGAGATGATACCGTCTCCTCTTGCAATTTCTATTGCAGCCCAAAGGGAAGGAGTGCCGTTTACAACTCTCATGGAGGCATTTTTGATGGAATTCTTCTTTGAGATATTGAGAGAGGCAGGAATAAGGCTTCCAATGCAAGTTGGCCAAGCTGTAAGCATCGTAGGTGCTTTAGTCATAGGACAAGCGGCAGTACAAGCAGGTCTTGTGTCAGCTGCGACGGTGATCGTTGTGGCAATAACAGGTATAGCGTCATTTTCAATACCTGCATTTAATATAGCCATAACATTTAGGCTTTTAAGGTTTGCCATGCTAATAGTTGGAGGTACATTAGGCTTTTTTGGCATAATAATGGCACTTATGATGATACTGGCACATCTAGCATCATTGGAATCCTTCGGTGTTCCTTATCTTTCACCGCTTGCACCTAGCAATACTAGAGAACTTAATGACGTGTTTATAAGGATACCGTGGTGGGCAAAGATATTAAGGCCTCATAAGGTGGCTGGGAGAAATGTAAAGAGGCAAAATTACACAAGAGGTTGAATTTTTCAACATCTGGGGAGGCATTGTTTATGAAAAAAGTTTTGATTTTGTTTGTTGTGCTGTCACTGTTTCTTACAGGCTGCTGGGATAAAAGGGAGATAAATGAGCTGGCATTTGTGCAAGGTATAGGGATGGATATAGACAAAGATAAAATGTGCAATATCACAGTGCAAGTTTTGAAGCCAGCAAATTTAGCTACAAGTTCTGGTGGTGGCGGAGGTGGTGCTGCGGCAGGAAAGCCGTATGAAGTGTACAGCTCAAGAGGTGTTGATTTTGCAAAGGCATTTTCGAATTTCAATACAGAACTTTCAAGGACGCTTTTTCTCCAGCACAACGAAATAATATTCATAGGTGAAAACTTGGCAAGATCAGGTATTTACAGCATGCTTGACTTTGTCACGAGGAATCCTGAGTTTAGGAGGACATCTTATCTGGTGGTGGTATCTGGCGGAACCATTGATGACCTTATGAAATTGTCAAAAAGTGTTGAAAAGTACCCTTACCGTGAAATTCTCGGCATGATTCAAAACCAGAAAAACACATCTTCAGCGTATGTATGTGACATAAACCATTTTGTAGAGACTTTAGAGACGGAAGAGGTACAGCCTATAGTAGGCAGATTAGAAATCGTGAAAAAAGATGGCAAACCGCAGCATGCGAGATTTGTCGGTGCTGCAGCGTTTAAGTACGATAAGATGGTAGGGCTTTTGACAGAACAAGAAACAAAGGGCATAATGTGGATGGACAACTTGATTAAAAATACATCCCTTGTTGTTGATAAAGGACCAAAGGGGGACAAGACGCACATTTCATTTACAATTATAAAAGCTAATTCTTCTATTACTCCAAAAGTAAATGGTGAAGATGTTTCATTTGATGTCAAGATCAATTTTGACTCAAACATGATAGAGGAGAATTCAAAGTACAATCTTACAGATCTTAAGATGATTAAAGGTCTTGAAGATTTGCAGCAAGAGAAGGTAAAAAGCGAAGTCTTGGATGCTTTAAATGCAGTTCAGAAGAAATACAAGGTTGATTCTGTGGGATTTGGGCAGAAGCTTCAAGAAAAATACCCTAAAGTGTGGGCGAAATTGAAAGATAGATGGGATGAGATTTATCCGAACGTAAAGGTGAATGTAAGCGTGAAGGCCACACTAAAGAGGTCTGGCCTTACTTCAAAGCCAATTGAACCAAGATAAAAAGAGGGTTATGTATGTTAAACGCATTGGGAGTAACGGTTATATTTTTGATAATAATATTTATGGAAGTGCCTGGGCTTATAAAAAAGAAGAAGATAAAAGAAGTGGTAGTGTTTTTTATACTTTTGGCAATTGGGTATACGCTTAATTTGTTGGTGGCTTTCGATGTAAAGATCACTGCCACCAATAAGCTAATTGAGATGCTTATGAAGCCTATAGAAAAGATATGGGGCAAATGAAAAATTTCTTCATTTGCCTAAAATCATCTTGAAATATATGCCAGAAAAGAGTAGAATTATATATAGTATGAGCACAATTTGTGCACATAAAGGATGGTTAGTATGGATTTTGTAAAAATTGGTGAAAAGATTATAAACATTAAAAAGTTGCACAATACAATAGATAAAATACTAGAAATGAGGGTAAATGGCTTTTCGCAGCAGGAGACAGCGTCAAAGTTTAAAGTGGATAGAAGCTTTATATCAAGGTTAGAAAACATAGGCGAGGTGAGAAAAGGAGGTAATATTGCAGTAATAGGATTTCCAATTAAAAACAAAGATGAAATTGAAAGATTATTGAAAGACTACGGCATTGATTTTATCTTGCTTTTGTCTGAAAAAGAGCGCCTTGGCATTGCAGATAATATGACTGGTGCAGAGCTTTTTAATATGGTTATGGACATAATCGCAAAGGTGCAGACTTATGACACGATTATATTTCTCGGATCTGACAAAAGGACTAATTTGATGGAAGCTATATTTGACAAAGAAGTGATTTGCGTCAATATAGGGCATTCTCCAATAACAGAGGATGTATTTGTAAAGCCTGAACTCATAATAGAGATTTTAGATACTTTAAGGAGATGATTCAGTGAAAAGAGTAGTCAGTGTAAGCATAGGCTCATCTACAAGGAATAACAGAGTAGAGACGGAGATATTAGGGGAAAAGTTTATAATCGAAAGAATTGGCACAGATGGCGATATGAAGAAGGCAATAGATCTTATAAAAGAGCTTGATGGAAAAGTCGATGCATTTGGCATGGGTGGCATAGACTTATATCTGTATGCTGGGGAGAGAAGGTATATCATAAAAGATGCAGTTCCGCTTAAAAATGCTGCTAAGATATCGCCAATCGTAGACGGTTCTGGCCTTAAGAATACACTTGAAAGAAGGGTAATAAAATACATACATAAAAACAACATATTGGATATAAAAGGCAAGAAAGTCCTGATAGTAAGTGCGATGGATCGGTTTGGCATGACTCAGACATTTCATGAGTATGGGGCTGATTTAACGCTTGGCGACATAATATTTGCCTTAGGCGTGCCTATACCGCTTCATTCACTTAAACTTCTTTACGGATTGGCAGCCATTATAGCGCCCATAATAGTAAAGATGCCATTTGAGATGCTGTACCCTACAGGAGATAAGCAGCTTTCAATAGACAGCAGAAAATACGAAAAATTCTATAAGGAAGCTGACATAATAGCAGGCGACTATTTGTTTGTCAAAAAGTACATGCCTGACGATTTAAAAGATAAAATAATCGTTACGAACACAGTAACAAAAAATGACGTAAAGATGCTTAAAGATAGAGGTGTGAAGCTCCTTATCACAACGACACCAAATCTCAACGGAAGATCCTTTGGCACCAATGTAATGGAGGCTGTGCTTGTAGCTGCATCTGGCAAAAGTCCATCTGAGATGAAACCGGATGATTACAATATGCTTCTCGATAAGATTGGCTTTGAGCCCAGGGTGGAATATTTAAACGGTGAAAAAGCCTCAATAGAAAAGTAAATTTGATGAAAGGATGATAGACATGCATAAGTTCGCTTTTATCATACATCCAATTGAATACGAAGACGTAAGCAGAAAGTTTAAGATTATGAATAAATTGCCGCGCAGCGTTGTAGAGGGTTTTACAAAGATGCTGCCGCCTCTTAAAGTATCAGAGATAACGGGCGTAAAAAGCAAGTACGCTGAAACGGAAGGCTATTTTGTAGCAGTGCCACTTATTTCCAATCAGATGATGAGCCTTCCTGAAGATTATGTCATGAAAAAAATTATTAAAGCTGGCAAGATAGCAGAAAATTTAGGTGCTGAAATTGTAGGATTAGGAGCTTTGACGTCTGTAGTTGGTGATGCAGGAATCACAGTCGCAAAAAATCTTAATATTGCTGTAACTACAGGCAACAGCTACACAATCGCTACTGCCATAGAAGGCACAAAAAAAGCTGCTGAACTAATGGGGAAGGATATAAGGGATTCGGAAGTTGTAGTCATAGGTGCTACTGGTTCCATAGGAAAAGTGTGTGCTGAGATACTTTCCAGAGAAGCCAAGTACATGACATTGGTGGCAAGAAACAAACAGAAATTAGAAGACTTCAGCAAATACCTTTTAGAAAAGACAGGGATGGCTGCAAGAGTCACATCTGACGTAAAAGACGCACTGAAGACTGCAGACATAGTTGTGACGGTCACAAGCGCTGTAGATACCGTCATAAAGCCTGAATACCTAAAGCCAGGTGCTGTCGTATGCGATGTGGCAAGGCCGAGAGATGTATCGAAGGAAGTCGCTGATGCAAGGGATGACGTCTTAGTCATTGAAGGTGGTGTAGTAGAAGTACCTGGTGAGGTGGACTTTCACTTCAATTTTGGATTTCCTCCAAAGACCAGCTATGCATGCATGGCAGAGACGATGATACTTGCAATGGAAGGTATGATAGAAAATTTCTCTTTAGGCAGAGACTTGACGGTGGAGCAAGTTGATACGATAGCCAAGTTGGCAAAAAAGCATGGCTTTAAGCTGGGAGGATTTAGGAGCTTTGAAAGAGCTGTATCAGAGGAAACTATAGAAAATGTGAGAAAGAATGCGGCAAGGAGATTAAAAGAAAATAGATTTAGTGCTGTATAGTACTTGACTTTATTTGTAAACTGTTTTATAATATTCCACATGAAAATATAGACACAAGCACTGCATAAAGCAGTGCTTGTGTATTAATATTATCATAATCGATATGGCTTAAACATAGAATAAAATACAATATTGTTATAAAGGAGATTGGCAATATGGGTAAGCAAGTGATTTTAACTTACGATGGCTTAAAAAAATTAGAAGAGGAGTTAGACTATCTTAAGTCCGTAAAAAGACCTGAAGTGGCTGAAAAAATCAAACAAGCTCGCGCTTTTGGAGACTTAAGTGAAAACTCTGAATACGATGAGGCGAAAAACGAGCAGGCGTTTATTGAAGGAAGGATAGCTACAATAGAAGCCATGCTTAGAAATGCCCAAGTCATCGATGAAGAGGATATCGCCATCGACAAAGTAAGTGTAGGCTGTACTGTAAAAGTCTACGATGAGGATTTAAAGGAAGAGGTAGAGTACACAATAGTAGGTTCTACTGAAGCAGATCCTATGAACAACAAGATATCCGATGAATCACCTATAGGGAAGGCGCTTTTAGGCAAAAAAGTAGGTGATACAGTCAGTGTGGAAGTGCCAGCAGGCATAATAAAACTCAAAGTTTTAGAAATACACAAATAAATCTGGAGGAGTATTATGGCGAATACAAATGAAGTAAATAACAACGAAAACTTAAATGAGCTTCTAAAAATTAGAAGGAGCAAGTTGGACGAGCTTAGAAGCTTAGGCATTGAGCCTTATGGCATTGACAAGTTTGAAAGGACTAATATGACGTCTGACATCAAAAATGATTATGACAAATTTGAAGGCAAGACAGTCACTATCGCCGGCCGCATAATGTCAAAAAGAGGACATGGGAAGGCTTCCTTTGCTGACATACAGGATAGAGATGGCAGAATACAGCTTTACTTCAAGATGGACGTTTTGGGTGAAAAGAATTACGAAATATTTAAGATACTTGACATTGGCGATATAATAGGCGTTACAGGTGAAGTTTTTAAGTCAAAGACAGGTGAAGTGACTATAAGGGTTCAGGATTTTAAGCTTCTTTCCAAGTCATTGCAAATACTCCCGGATAAATGGCATGGGCTTAAAGATCCTGATTTAAGGTACAGGCAAAGGTATGTGGACCTTATAATAAATCCAAGCGTAAAGGAAACTTTCATTAAAAGGAATGCAATCATAAAAGCTATTAGAGAATTTTTAGATAATAGAGGATTTATCGAAGTAGAGACACCAATACTTCATACAATAGCAGGCGGCGCGGCAGCAAGGCCGTTTATTACACACCACAATGCCCTCGATATCGATATGTACTTGAGGATCGCTTTGGAACTTCACTTAAAGAGGCTTATCGTAGGTGGACTGGAAAAAGTGTACGAGATGGGAAGAGTGTTTAGAAATGAAGGCATGGACATAAGGCACAATCCAGAGTTTACCCTTTTGGAATTGTATGAGGCATATACAGATTATCATGGCATGATGGACATAACTGAGAATTTATTTGCTTATGTAGCTGAAAAGGTAAATGGCAGCAAAAAGATAATATACCAAGGTACTGAGATAGATCTTACACCTCCTTGGAAAAGGCTTACTATGATAGATGCTATAAAAGAATTTTTGGATATCGACTTTGACAAAGTGTCCTCAGATGAAGAGGCGATAGAAATTGCAAAAAGGCATCATCTTGAGGTTAAAGATGGCATGAAGAAGGGTGATGTTATAGCACTGGTGTTTGATGAGCTTTGTGAAAGCCATCTAATTCAGCCTACATTTATAATTGATTACCCTGTTGAAATATCTCCATTGGCCAAGAGAAAACATGACGATCCTGCCCTTACATCAAGGTTTGAGGCTTTTATATACGGCAGAGAAATTGCAAACGCATTTTCAGAGCTAAATGACCCAATTGATCAAAAGGAGAGATTTATAGAGCAGCTTAAGCAGAGGGAAGCTGGAAATGATGAGGCACACATGATGGATGATGATTTCATAAATGCCTTGGAAGTTGGTATGCCGCCTACAGGTGGATTAGGCATTGGAATTGATAGACTTATCATGTTTATGACGGATGCGTATTCTATAAGGGATGTCATATTATTCCCTACAATGAAGCCAAAGACAGATCAGGATGAAACAAAGGACGATGGCGAATAATCTTAAAAGCGAGAAACGGTTCATGAGAGCCGTTTTTTATTTTTAATCGTCAAATTGCTGCAATACTTGTGTGTCAGCTTAAAAAATGTTATATTGATATAAAAATAAGTTCTTTTAAGGAGCATGGCGATGATAGATAAAGAGAAGATAAAAAAAGCGGTGTACGACATTCTTGAAGCCATAGGTGAAGACCCTAAAAGAGAAGGACTTTTAGAGACACCCGATAGGGTTGCCAGGATGTACGAAGAAATTTTTTCAGGTCTTCATGAAAATGTGATGGATGTCATAAAGACATTTAAAGAAGACGAGCATCAAGAAATAGTTATAGTAAAAGATATTCCAATGTACTCCATGTGTGAACATCATTTGCTGCCATTTATGGGTGTTGCCCATGTGGCGTATCTTCCGAGAAAAGGCACAATTCTGGGACTTTCAAAACTTGCCAGAATCGTGGATATATTAGCAAAAAAACCTCAGTTACAAGAGAGGCTTACCAGTGAGATCGCTGATACGATTGTAAAAGCCGCAAATCCTTTAGGAGTTGCAGTTGTCGTAGAGGCAGAGCACCTTTGCATGACGATGCGGGGCATAAAAAAACCTGGAGCCAAGACTGTAACGTCTGCGCTTAGGGGGCTATTTAAGACAGATCAGAGAGCAAGAGAGGAAGTCATGCTTTTGATAAATGGAAAGCGATGAACATAAGGAAAGGATGATATTATGGCTTATATGTTAAAATTAAGAGATAAAGAGTTGGAAATTGGCAAGAGAACGTACATAATGGGCATATTGAATATGACGCCTGACTCTTTCTCTGATGGTGGAAAATACAATACTTTGGAGAAAGGCATGGAGAGAGCTTTAAAGATGATGGAAGACGGAGCTGATATAATAGACGTAGGAGGAGAATCATCAAGACCTGGATACGAACCTGTGACTGCAGAAGAAGAACTTTCCAGGATAAATGATATAGTCAAGAAGTTGTGTGAAGTAGACACCATAATTTCAATTGATACAATGAAGTCAAAAGTGGCTTACGAATGCCTTGAAAATGGGGCACACATCATAAACGACATCTGGGGTTTGCAAAGAGATCCTGATATGGCGAAAGTTGTTGCTGATTATGGTGCTGGCGTGGTAATAATGCACAATAAGGAAGTAGCAGAATACCATGACCTTTTAAAGGATGTAATAAGTTTTTTTGAGAAAAGCATTGATATTGCTTTAAAAGCAGGCATAAAGAAGGAAAACATAATGATCGATCCAGGAATAGGTTTTGGGAAGACTTTAGAACACAATCTGACATTAATGAAGAGGCTTGATGAGCTTAAAATATTGGGATTTCCTATATTGCTTGGTACATCGAGAAAATCAATGATAGGGCGTGTCTTAAACCTTGACGTAAATGAAAGAATGGAAGGAACTGCTGCCACAGTTGCGGTTGGAATAGTAAAAGGTGCTGACATCGTCAGAGTGCACGACGTGAAAGAAATGTGGAGAGTAGCCAAGATGACGGATGCGATGATAAGATGACAGATGTCTTTTTATCAATTGGCTCTAATATTGGTGATAGGGAGGAATACTTGAGAAACGCCCTTATAAGGCTTTCAGAAAATTCTGTTATCATAGAAAAGGTGTCGCCCATTTACGAGACAGAGCCTGTAGGTTATAAGGATCAAGGCAAATTTTTAAATGCCGTAGCAAAAGTAAAAACGGAACTTAAACCGCATGAACTGTTAAAAGTTGTTAGTAGTGTGGAAAAAGAGCTTAAAAGAGAGAGAACTGTAAGATGGGGTCCAAGGACGATTGACATAGACATTCTTTTGTACGGCGATTTGGTTATAGATGATGACGATTTAAAAATACCTCATGAGCGCATGTGGGAAAGAGCTTTTGTTTTGATTCCACTTAATGATATTGCACCTTATATGACGAAAGATGGGGAGAAATTGTCTCGCATGATAGAGATGCTGCCGGATAAAGAAGGCGTCAAACTATTAAAGAGAGATTGGTACAAGGTGGTGTAGATATGAAGGTGACAAAGGTATTTACATTTGACAGTGCTCACAATTTGACCAAGTACAATGGAAAGTGTGAAAATCTTCATGGGCACACGTATAAGCTGGAGGTAACGGTGGAAGGCAGCATGGACGATGAAGGAATGGTCATAGATTTTGCTCAGCTTAAAGCTATTGTTGATAGTGAAGTTGTAAAAAAATTGGATCATACGTACTTAAATGATGTCTTAGGTTTTAACACAACGTGTGAAAATATAGCAATGTGGATGTGGAAAAAGTTAGACCCTCTTTTAAAAAGTGAAAGATTTCATCTTTTCAGCATAAGGTTGTGGGAAACTCATACGAGTTTTGCCGAAGTAACCATACAGGATTTTACAAAGTAACTGTGGAAGGTTGTGTCAGATGTTTATAGAAAATCCTATTGTAAAAGGGAGATTTTTAGAGAGGATAAACAGATTTTTGGCTCGTGTAGAGGTAGATGGCCAAATTATAACTGTTCATGTACCTAATACAGGTAGGTGCAGGGAACTGTTTGTGCCGGGCGCAACTGTTGTCCTTGAAAAGCGGGAAGGAATGGGAAGAAAAACTCCTTATGAGTTGGAATTCGTCTATAAAGGGAAAAGGCTTATATCTATCGATTCACAGATTCCCAACAAAGTAGTGATGGATAACATTGTGCGGGGCAAATTGGATAAATTTACAGGTTATGATGTTATTGAAAAAGAAAAGACGTATAAAAACAGCAAATTTGATCTTAAGCTTTCTAAAAAAGATGAGATTTTTTTCATAGAAGTTAAAGGGGTTACCCTTGAGGAAAATGGTGTTGTAATGTTTCCGGATGCACCAACTGAAAGAGGAACAAAACACATGGTAGAACTTAAAAGTGCTAAAGAAGAAGGCATGAGGGCCGCTGTCGTTTTTCTCGTGCAGATGGATGATGTGCTTTATTTTACGCCAAATGTAAAGACAGATGCTAAATTTGCCTCTACTTTAAAAGATGCCATTGAATCCGGTGTTGAAGCGTACGCATATTGTTGCAAAGTTAAAGAAAACTTTATTGATATTAAAGGTGAAGTCGAAATTAAAATTTAACCATGTTAAAGGGCGAGGTTGCTCGTCTTTTGTTTTTTTGTTAAAAGTCATATAATATAATTATTAATTAGTGATTGAGGTGAATATATGATTACAAAAGAGATGATAGACAGGATAAATTATCTGTACCATAAATCAAAAAATGAAGGTCTAACAGATGAAGAGAAGATAGAGCAGTCAAAGTTAAGGATTGAGTACGTAAAGGAGATAAGAGAGAGGGTAAAACAACAGCTTGACAGCATAAAATTTGCAGATGAGGATGATTGTCACGACGATTGCTGCCATCATCACCATCACCATTAAAAGAGGGAGAGATGTATCTCCCTCATGTGACTTTGTCGTGCATAGGCCTTTTTACATCTTTGCTTATGCCATGATTGTGGGCTCTGTATTGGGCTTTTTGCGATTTCGCTTCTCGCTTAAAATGCCTTGTCTCCCACTTGTAGATGTCAGCAGCGAATTCCACTCGGTTTCCCTTGATGTTGGTCCAGTGGCTCTTTCTGATTGACATCAAAAACACCTCCAGTGATTTTTGGTGTTTAATTATATTTTTCATTAATAAAACAAATTTATACTGATGGTATTAAATTTAGAGAAAGGATGTTTTTTATGAAAGAGGATCAAAGATACATAACGTGTGATGATGCGCTTAGACTGAACAGAAGCCAAGTACGGGAAAATTACAAGGAGTACGTAAATTCCAATTTCGTATCTATGCTGTCGATGCTGCAGTTTGATAAACTTTTTGTGAAAGCAAAAGGCGTATCTGTATGGGACAGCGATGGAAACGAGTATTTGGATTTCTTGGGCGGTTATGGCGCATTAAATTTAGGTCACAATCCAGATGAAATTTATGAAGCGATAGAGAAAGTCAGAGATTTTCCAAATATACTTCAAGCTGCAGTAAATGATTTTCCGGGGGCCCTGGCGTACGATTTGGCGATTGTTACGCCTGGCGATTTAAAGAAAAGCTTTTTCTGCAACAGCGGTGCTGAAGCAGTGGAAGGTGCCTTGAAACTTGCTAAAATTGCCTCAGGCAAGCATAAAATAGTCTACTGCAAAAATTCATTTCATGGAAAATCTGCAGGGGCTCTTTCTGTCACAGGACGGGAAAAATACCAAAAGTACTTTATGCCTCTCCTTCCCGATACAGTGCAGGTGGAATATGGGAATTCTGATGCATTAGAAGATGTATTGAAAGGAAAAGATGTTGCTGCATTTATTGTAGAGCCTATACAAGGCGAAGGTGGCGTCATAGTACCACCGGATGGATATTTAAGAGAAGTGAGAGAACTTACCGAGAAATACGATGCGTATTTGATATTTGATGAAGTACAGACTGGGTTTGGCAGGACTGGAAAAATGTTTGCCTGTGAGCACGAAGAAGTGGTGCCTGACATAATGTGCTTGGCTAAATCGCTGGGAGGAGGTGTGATGCCTATAGGTGCGTATATAGCAAAGGATGAGATTTGGAAAAAAGGATATGGCACTACTGATAAATGTCTTCTGCATACATCTACGTTTGGTGGCAATACGTTAGCATGTGCTGCTGGCATTACAGCCATAAAACTTATTTTGGATAAAAACCTTCCTGAGGCAGCGAGAGAAAAAGGCGAATACTTCTTAAAAAGGCTAAAGGAATTAAAAGATAAGCATAAATTGATAAAAGATGTAAGAGGCAAAGGGCTTATGATAGGTGTGGAGTTTAATCAGCCAGAAGGCGGGCTTTTAGACAAATTGTCTGGAGGAGCCGTATCAAAATTATCCAACGAATACTTAGGCTCATTGGTGGCTGGAGAACTTCAAAATAAACATCGCATCATAACTGCCTATACACTTAACAATCCAAATGTTATAAGGTTTGAACCGCCACTTATTGTTACTAAAGAGCAGATTGATAGAGTTGTAGATGCTTTAGATGAGATAATGACGAGAAGCGGTAGTCTATTGGGGATGACATTATCAAGTGCAAAGACCGTTTTGGGCTCATTTTTCAATAGATAGGTGATTTTATGAATATTAAAAAATTGTTTGATAGTGGTATAAATTTTAATGAATTTATTAAAAGCGAAGACAACAAGAACCCAGAAATCTTCAAAAATAGATTTGAAACTGTAACTATAGATGAAAGCATAAAGAATATTAAAGATAACAGCAGAGTTTCAAGTGTTTTGGCTTTCGCTGAAAGCTGGTGTCCTGACTGTCAAGTAAGTGTGCCTATAATGGCTAAGATATGTGCTATATTGGAAATCGACTTTCACATATTGAAAAGAAAAGGGCATGAAGAAAACATGATGACACTATGCAAAGACAAAGAGGCAAAGATACCTACATTCGTATTTCTCAACCATGATTTTAATGTATTGGACGTTTGGATAGAAAGGCCTAAAACGATAAAGGAACTTGTGGCAAAAGGCGACAATGACTTTAGAAGTGATTATGTAAATGGAGCATACGATAAAGAGATTATAGATGAGCTTTTAGAAAAAATATCCCGTTCATAATGGCGGGATATTTTTATGGCGTGTCAAATAAAATTTGCAAATGACGATATAAAGTTTTAGAAATTTAAGATATGAAGAAAAATCGTGGCAAATAGATATAAAAATTCAATTAGAGAGGATTTGTCTTAGTACACAATAAGATGTATAATTAAGTTTATCAATACACAAAATATTGTAGTTAATTACATAATGAGGAGAGGTTTTAAATGAATTTGACTGAAAACTCTAAGAAAGTTCTTGAGAGAAGGTATCTGGCAAAAGATGAGAATGGACGTGTCATTGAGACTGTTGAGGAGCTTTTTGAGAGAGTTGCGAAGGCGATTTCAGATGTAGACAAAGAGTACGATATAAATGCAGACACGGAAGAGGTCAAAAAAAGGTTTTATGAGATGATGGCGAACTTGGACTTTTTGCCTAATTCCCCTACGCTTATGAATGCAGGAAGGCCATTAGGACAACTTTCGGCGTGCTTTGTGCTTCCTGTGGGGGATTCTATGGAAGAGATATTTGACGCCGTAAAGTATGCAGCCATAATTCACAAAAGTGGTGGTGGCACAGGGTTTAGCTTTTCAAGACTTAGGCCTAAAGGAGCTACAGTGAGATCGACAGGTGGTGTGGCGTCCGGTCCTGTAAGCTTTATGAAGGTGTTTAATTCTGCTACTGAAGCGGTAAAACAAGGTGGTACACGCCGTGGCGCCAACATGGGTATATTAAGGATAGACCACCCTGATATTCTTGAGTTTATTCAATGTAAACAAGACAACAATGAAATCACCAATTTCAACATAAGCGTTGGAATAACAGAAGATTTTATGGAAGCAGTTGAAAAAGGAAAGGATTATGACTTGATAGATCCGCATACTAATAAAGTCGTGAAAAGCCTAAATGCCAGAGAAGTATTTAAGCTTATCGTGGAAATGGCTTGGAAAAACGGAGAACCCGGAATCGTATTTTTAGACCGAATAAACGAAAAGAATCCGACGCCTCTTGTGGGCGAAATAGAATCAACTAACCCATGTGTCACAGGGGATACGTGGGTATCTACAGAGTATGGTTTGATGAGAATTGATGAGATATATAATAAATATCAAAATGGGGGATTGAATATTGTAACAGATAATAGAGTCCCTATGACACAATATCAAGTAGTAAATGGAGGATATATTACAGAAGCCGTCCCTTATTTGAATAGTGAAGGTACATCTTTAAACATGATAAGTAAAGTATACAATAATGGAGAAAAAGATGTAATCAAATTAACACTGAAATCAGGATATGAGATAAAAGCAACTCCTGATCATAGATTTTTAACATCAAAAGGATGGAAAGAACTTAGTAGGATTAAAGTTGGTGATGAAATTTTAATACAATCAGGAGATGGATTTTTTTCGAATATTTATGAACTTCCTTTTAAAGTAGATAATATTTATACTGGAAATAATGGAAGGACTTATACATTAAATTTGCCTAATAAATGGTCTAAAGAGCTTGGACAGACATTGGGCTGGCTTATAGGCGATGGTTGGCTAAGAGATGGTGATAAAGATACAAGAGTAGGATTTACTTTTGGAAATGATGATGTAGAAGTAATGAATCATCTAAAACCATTTATTAATAATATATATGGCAAAGATGTAAAAGAAGTTAAAAGAGAAAATGGTGTTTATCATCTTTCATACCATAGTAAATACCTTGTAGAGTTTTTTAAAAAATTGGGTGTAAAAAATGTGAAAGCAGAAAATAAGCGAGTACCTCAAAGCATATATAAAGCTCCATATGAAGCCGTTGTAGGTTTCCTACAAGCACTGTTTACAGCCGATGGAAGTGTTAGGGATAATCCTAAGTCTAATAGTTCATGGGTAGTATTAACATCAAAAAGTAAAAGGTTACTACAAGATGTTCAAATATTGCTTATAAATTTGGGTATGAAAAGTGTCATATTTGATCGTTCGAGGAAATCAAGAAAAGCAACGTTTAAGTATACTTCTGTTAATAGAGAAGAAAAATTTTATAGCACTGATGGTATTTTGTATGAGTTAGGTATTTTTGGCAAATCACGTGATAAATTTGCCAAAGAGATTGGGTTTATGTCTGAAAAGAAACAAAAAGCACTTAGCAATATTAAGTATAAATCATTCTATAAAACGAAATTTTATGATGAAGTTGCAGCAATTGAAAAAATTGGTAAAGAAGTAGTGTATGATTTAACTGAACCTGTTACACATTCTATGATTTGTAATGGAATAGTAGTTCATCAATGTGGTGAACAGCCACTTTTACCTTATGAATCCTGTAACTTAGGCTCTATAAACCTAAAAAATATGCTTAAGGAGAAAGATGGAAAGTACGAAGTAGATTACGATAAATTGAGAGGCACTGTTCATGATGCTGTGCATTTTCTTGACAATGTGATCGATGCGAATAAGTATCCACTGCCACAGATAGACGAAATGACGAAAGGCACAAGGAAAATAGGCTTAGGAGTTATGGGCTTTGCTGACATGCTTCTTATGCTTAATATACCTTACAACTCTGAAGAAGCTGTGGAATTTGCTGATAAATTGATGAAATTCATCGATGAAGAATCTAAAGCGGCATCGATGGAACTTGCAGAAAAGAGAGGCGTTTTTAAATACTACGATAAAAGCATATACAAAGACAAAAACATAAGATTGAGGAATGCAACGACTACAACTATAGCACCAACAGGTACAATATCCATTATCGCAGGAACGTCAAGTGGAATTGAGCCGCTTTTTGCAATAGCCATGACAAGAAATGTGATGGATAATACCCAGCTTGTGGAAGTTAACCCTATATTTAAGGAAGTAGCTTTGAAAAGAGGATTTTATTCAGAAGAATTAATGAAGAAGATAGCACAGCAAGGCACATTAAAAGATATTGATGGCATACCGGATGATGTTAAAAGGGTTTTTGTAACAGCTCATGACATAGATCCTGTATGGCATATAAGGATGCAAGCGGCTTTTCAAAAGCACGTTGACAATGCGGTTTCAAAGACGGTGAACTTTAGACATGATGCAACGGTAGACGATGTAAGGGAAGTTTACGAGCTGGCTTATAAATTGGGTCTTAAAGGTGTCACCATCTATCGCGATGGAAGCCGTGATTTACAAGTGCTGAATTTGGGAATAAAGAAAGCTGAAAAAGAAAGTGGGAAAGAAGACAAGCAAGAAAGTCGCAATCAAATCGTCCCAAGGCCAAGGCCTTCTGTGACAAAAGGCATAACTGAAAAAGTGAGAATAGGCTGCGGCAACTTGTACATTACCGTCAATTACGATGACGAAGGTATATGCGAGGTGTTCACTAACTTAGGACGAGCCGGAGGCTGTCCATCTCAGTCAGAGGCTACCAGTAGACTGATATCCATAGCTTTAAGATCAGGTCTTGATGCGAAGGCAATAGTAGAGCAGCTAAAAGGTATAAGATGCCATTCCACATTAAGGCAAATGGCAAACAATAAGGAAATTAAAGTTCTTTCGTGTCCAGATGCCATCGCTAAAGTCATTGAGAAAGTAATGAAATTAAAAGTTGAAGAAGATGAAAGCTTCGCACCAATTGACGTGCCTATAAATGGCAGCAGCCATAAAAGCGATGATGCAGTTTCACAGGCGGCGTATACTTATGACATGCAAGAAGAACGCTTTTGCCCAGAATGTGGCAGTGAAATAGAACATGAAGGTGGATGTGTCGTGTGCAAAAATTGTGGCTACTCAAAGTGCGGTTAAGTTCTAAAAAATCTCCCTAAAACGGGGGGATTTTTTAATTCCATCAAAAAACGACAAATTGTGAATAATATATGTGATATAATTTCATTTGTATATAAAATTTTGTTTATTAACAATGAAGGATTTTTTTAATTTGTGTCGAATAACACATTAATTAGATTAAGAGGGGTTAAAAATGTTAAAAAAAAGGGAAACATTGTTTGATTTCGTGTTAATTGCGGCAGGGTTTTCGATTCTAACATACACATGTTTTAAATACGGCATTAAAATCGACGTAAGGCTGTTTTCTATACTTTTGTTAGTTATGGTTACTCTTGACAATTTGGGTATAAAGTACACCGATATAAAGCTTTCTATAAGCCCTGTAATCACGATAGCATCTTTCTTGATATATGGTACGGAGTCGTCTGCTCTTTTGGCTGTTGCATCTACTATGATTGAAACAATATTTTTTAGAAAAAAAGTAAAGAATGGATTTTTAAATGGAGCAATGTTTTCTATAACATACATAGTAGCAGGGCATCTTTATGAGATTTTAGGCGGAAAAATTGGTCGATTTTCTGTTGAACAGCTTATATACGTAGTAATTTATGTATTGACCAGTTTTGTAATAAATTACTTTATTTTGTATTATGCGTTAAAAGCACAGGGAAAAATTCTATTTAAAAAATACTGGACAGAGAGCTCAGTTTTAGAGTTGGCTTCTTATTTTGTAATAGTACCTGTAGGTATATTTTTAGCTAATATGTATATGAAATTTGGCACTGTTATTTTTATATATCACGTTATACCTTTGATTTTGCTGTCGTATTTCATAAAGGCTTTTAGAGATCTTTACAAGGCAAACCAGAGGTTAAATGCTTTATATGAAATGGTAAAGATAATCAATTCAAAGTTGGATTTAGATAAAACTTTAGAAGCAATATTATACGAAACAGAAAAAGTAGTAACCGTATCAGGAATAGCCATTTATTTGAAAGATGACAATGGATTTTTGATAAATGAAAAGACTAAGTGCCGGGAAGAATCATTAGAGGCTTTTAAAGATGTATACATGAACAATGAAGGGCTAATAGGCAAAGTGGTGAATGAGGGGAAGTCTGTAATAATAGGCAATTTAAAGGCTGATAAGCGTTACTCAGACAAAAATATATCGAATCATTACGATTCTGCAATTGTAGTTCCTATAAAAGGAGCAGAAGGTGTAATAGGCTGTATATCTGCGTTTCAAAACGAAATCAACGCATTCGATGAAGATTCTTTAAAGATAATGGAGGCATTATCAGAGCAGTCTTCAATAGCTATAATGAACGCAAAGAGGTATTTCGAAATTAGCAAAAGGTCTATTACTGATCCATTGACAAAAACATATAACAGGAGATTTTTTGATCAGATATTGCATGACAGCATAGCAAAGTCATCTATTGAGAAGACGCCTGTAAGCCTCATAATGTTGGATGTAGACAGGTTTAAACAAATTAACGATACGTACGGACACATGGTGGGAGATACCGTGCTTAGAGAGATTGCTTCAAGGATAAAAAACTGTGTTAGAAACAATGATATCGTTGCAAGATATGGAGGAGAGGAGTTTTCTGTTATACTTCCAAACTTGACAGCGGAACAGGCATGTGTGATTGCCGAAAGAATAAGATATGAAGTATCATCTAAGCCCATAAAGACAGATGCTGGTGATATAAGTATAACTGTCAGTGCTGGCGTTGCTGATTTTCCGAATAAAGCAGAATCGGCGGAGAAACTTATAAGCCATGCTGATAGAGCTCTTTATGCTGGCTGCAAGACAAAAGGCAGAGACAAAGTTGCCGTATATGAAATATAAATCTTCATAATATCTTCATTTTGAGTTGATACAATATATGTAAGTGATTTTTGGTAAGGAGGAATTCAAAATGGAGATATTTAGGTATATATTTGACAGCAAGTACAGGGAGAAAGTTTCAAGCGAGTTTACACAGCAAGTCATTACATTAAGCGATGAAGCAGAAAAATCTGTTAATGATGCTTACAATCAAACTGATCAAAATGTCGATAATGGCAATAAGTACTAATAAATGCCGGTTTAGACCGGCATTTATGTTATATTATATATAGTATAAAGTTGAATTTGATGTGGGAGAAGGTATGAAACATGAGTATTTCTGAAAGGGATATTGAGATAATTAAAATACTATTAAACACTGATGAGCCCTTAGTTGTTGATGAGCTTGCAGAGAGGTTGAGGGTTTCTAACAAAACGATTAGAAATGATTTAAAAAAAAATAGAAGAATACTTGGCTAAAAGAGGTTTAAAATTATTGAAAAAACCTGGAACTGGTATTATGATTGAAGGTCCTGAAAACAAAAAGCTTGATCTTTTTACTGAATTAAGCAGTTCTGCAAAATTTATGGAGCCATTTTCTCCGGAGGCAAGGAAAAATTATATATTAAGAAGACTTTTTATGAGCAATAAAAATATAACTATTAAAGAACTTGCAGAGGAACTTTATGTTAGCAAAGTTACAATTCACAAAGACCTTGAATCAGTGGAAGAATGGCTTTCAAAGTACAATTTGAAATTGATAAAGAAAACCAATTATGGCATAGAGATATCTGGAGATGAAGAAAATTGGCGAAATGCCGCAGCAAGCTTAATAGTTTCTAATAAAGGTCAAGATGAGATTAAGGAACTTTTATATGATGATTACACAGGCAGGATAGACTATAAAACATTAACACGATTAAAGGAGCTAATTGACATTGATTATAAAAAGTTAGAAAAAATAGTATCTAATATGGAATCAAGGCTGGAATTTAGGTTTTCTGACGAAGCATTTATAAGTCTGATTATTCATATAGCAATATCGATGGAAAGGCTTAGAAGAAATAAAGACATAAGATTGTCAAAAGATGTATTAAATAAGTTAAAAAAACACGAAGAATATACGATTGCAGAGAAAGCTGCCAAAGAGATTGAGGAGAATTTTAATATAAAGTTGCCTGATTCAGAAGTTGGATATATTTTGCTTCATATATTAGGTGCGAAAATGCAGCAGAACAAGCTTGGTGACATAGATATTGAAATAAAAGAAGATGAAAATATTGATATAGCTGTTACGATGGCAAAAGAGATAATAAAGATAGCAGAAAAAGCTTTGTCTGTTGATTTTAGTGGAGATAGCCAACTTTTAAATGGATTGATATTGCATTTGAAGCCAACTATAAATAGACTAAAGTACGGATTGACGCTTCGTAATCCTATATTGGATCAAATCAAAGAAAATTATCCAGACATATTTGGCGTAGCTTGGATGACAAGTACAGTCTTTGAAAAGTACATTGGCAAAAAAGCAGGAGAAGAAGAACTCGGGTATATTACTTTACATTTGGGTGCGGCTTTTGAAAGGGCTAAAAAGCCTCTTAGGGCTTTAGTTGTCTGTTCCAGTGGAATTGGCACATCGCAGCTTTTAGCTGTAAGATTGGAAAGATGGTTTAAAAATATAGAAGTGGTTGATATAGTATCGTCATTATCACTTAATGATGTAATGTCAGACAATGTAGATTTTATTATATCTACTGTGTCGGTCGAAAGCAACAAACCAGTTGTTAATATAACACCGCTTTTGACACAAAGCGATATAAAGAAATTAGAGAATTTTATAGATGAATATTATGAAAGCAAAAAGATAGTTGACGTAGAAATCATTGATGTAGATAGAGAACTTGAGGAAAAAATAACGCTGCTTAAGCATGTAGTATCTGAACTAATCAGAACAGGTTATGTTAAAAATGAGTATTTAGACGATGTATTAAAAAGAGAAGAAGTTTCCTCTACATATATTGGCAATGGTATTGCGATTCCACATGGAGATCCTGAGAATGTAAACAAATCTGTCATATCAGTTACACGCTTAAAAA
Organism: Thermoanaerobacterium saccharolyticum; assembly: GCF_000747665.1. GTDB lineage: Bacteria > Bacillota > Thermoanaerobacteria > Thermoanaerobacterales > Thermoanaerobacteraceae > Thermoanaerobacterium > Thermoanaerobacterium saccharolyticum. Next base: position 24,141 of record NZ_BBKT01000045.1, read on the forward strand.
AGCCTATAAGCTGGGGTGATGGTGATGTGACATTGGTCATAATGGTATCAATAAATACTGCTGATATAAAATATGCCAGTAAGTTCTTTAGGAAACTTTATAATAATATTGACGATACAAATTTTAGGGAAAATTTACTTAAAATGAAAGACAAAAAAGAAATTGAAAAATTATTGATGAATAATATGTTATAAAGCGGTAAAAACCGCTTTTTTAATTGCTATAAAAGAGTACATGGTTTTATACACATAATAAATGATAAATTATTACCACATTAATCAGGAATAAAAGATAAACGATTAACATATTGAAAATATCAAAATATAGAGATATAATTTATACAAGAAGTGATGATATATTAGTAAATATTTTTACCTTAGTGATGTGGCAACAAAATTCATCAATTCATTTAAGTGCATATTGGAGGGAATTTATATGATAATAAACGAAAATTTAATCACACTAGACTTAGAAGCGAAAGACAGAGGGAGTGCCATAATAGAGTTATCACAACTTGCTTTTAATGATGGTAAAGTCACTTCTGTTGATGATTTTGTTAAAAGTGTGTTTGAAAGAGAGAAGACATACACAACAGGTGTAGGCAATGGTATTGCGATACCGCATGGAAAATCAGATGCTGTAAAGGAGGCGATGATAGTCTTTGGTAAATCAGTCCATGGTATAGAATGGGATTCTCTCGATGGAAACCCAGTAGAAATAATATTTTTATTGGGGATTCCAAACAAAAACGTAAATGGAATTCATCTTAAGATTTTATCGCAATTATCAAGAAAGCTTATGGACGAGAAGTTTGTGGAAAGACTTAAAAAAGCTAATGATAAAAGTGATATTTTGGAAGCTTTAAGTGACATAAATATCGAGTAAAAGGAGGAATTCATGATGAAAGAGGAACTGAAAAGAGTTAGAGAATATCTTATGACTGGTGTATCTTACATGATACCAATTGTTGTAATTGGCGGTGTCTTGATTGCCTTTTCAATTGCCTTAAGTGGTGTGCAAGCAGGTAAAGGAGCCGTAATAACAAACCCTGTGCTTAAGAACATGAATGATATAGGTTCTGCGGCATTTTCTATGATGGTACCTGTTCTTGCTGGATTTATAGCGTTTGGGATTGCAGATAGACCTGGTATAGCACCTGGACTTGTTGGCGGTGTATTGGCGAATCAGTTGAAAGCAGGCTTCTTAGGTGGAATAGTAGCCGGATTTATTGCAGGTTATGTGGCCAGGTGGATAAAGGGTTGGAAAGTTCATAAAAACTTAAGGCCTATAATGCCTATATTTGTGATACCAATATTGACATCACTTATTGTAGGTGGTCTTATGATATACATTTTAGGCAATCCTATTGCTTCTGCAATGGAAGCTATGACTAATTGGTTAAAATCAATGTCTACAGGTAATGCTATAGTTTTAGCTTTAATAATGGGCGCTATGATTGCGTTTGACATGGGTGGTCCTGTCAACAAAGTTGCATTTTTGTTTGGTGCAGCAATGATAGGTCAAGGAGTTTATACCATAATGGGTCCAATTGCGGCTGCTATTTGTACACCTCCATTAGGTATGGGTGTTGCAACACTTTTAGCACCTAAAAAATATACAAAAGTAGAAAGAGAAGCTGGATATGGTGCGTTGGCAATGGGCTTGATTGGCATTACTGAAGGTGCAATACCATTTGCTGCTGGAGATCCGTTAAGAGTTATTCCATCTATAATGATAGGCTCATCTATATCTGCAGCAGTTGCGGCAATATTTAAGGTTGGTGACCATGCACCACACGGTGGTCCCATAGTACTGCCCGTTATAGATAACAAAATAGGGTTTATAGTTGCGGTATTGATTGGAATTGCGGTGACAGCTTTAATTGTTAATAGTTTAAAGAAAAATGTTGCAGAAGATGAAAATGAAGATGAAGAAGTAACAGCATGATATTTGTGATATCATAAAATAGTAATAATATACAAAAAGAGGTCGATGCAAAATGAAAATTGTAGCAGTTACAGCTTGTCCTACAGGAATAGCACATACGTATATGGCTGCTGAAGCATTGGAGAAGGCGGCAAAGCAATTAGGTCATAAAATCAAAGTAGAAACACAAGGTTCAATAGGCATTGAAAACAAAATATCAAAAAAAGAAGTAGATGAAGCAGACTTAGTGATATTTGCAGCAGATGTGGCAGTGAAAGAAGAATCGAGGTTTAAAGATAAACCAATTTATAAGGTTGAAGCGCAAAAGGCTATAAAAAATGCGAAAGCAGTCATTGAAGATGCTCTTAAGATACTGCAAAAATGAGGAGGTTGACCTCCTCGTTTTATTATGTTTTGATTTGTTTTCACAGACAAACTTCAATTAATTTGATTTTTATGATATGATAAATTGTGAAGGTGGGATAAGTGAAATGTGTTTGAAAAAATAGCCTATAAATGATACACTATTCTTATCATTTGCCAGCTAATGATTGTTGGCAAAATATTATAAACACTTAAAATTGTGCTACTATTATGATATAATATCTATTAAAGTCAAATGAGGAGGAAAAAAGATGTTAAAAGGCGTTGCAGCATCACCGGGTATTGCAATAGGCAAGGTTTTTCTTTATACAAAGAAATTCGCCGAAATCAATACCCAAAATATCGATGAATCAATGGTGAAGGATGAAATAGCAAAATTTGAAAATGCTATTAAATTGACAAAAGTTCAGTTGGAAAAGATCAAGGAAAAGACGGAAAGGGAGTTTGGAAAAGACAAGGCTGAGATTTTCGAGGCACATCTTATGCTGGCAAATGATCCTGAGCTTTACGAGTCTGTTGTAAATATGATAAAAATTGATTATGTTACGGCTGATAATGCAGTGAATCACGTCATTGAGCAGCACGCATTAGTGATGGAATCCCTTGACGACAAATATTTAAAAGAAAGAGCCATTGACTTAAGAGATGTTGGGCATAGGATAATAAATAATATACACGGCATAGTGGATGTAAATTTGTCAGAGCTTGATGAAGATGTGATAATAATTGCTAAAGATTTAACACCGTCTGATACGGCTACAATGAGAAAAGAAAGAGTCTTAGGATTTGCTACAGATGTAGGTGGAAGGACGTCCCACACTGCCATTATGGCTCGGTCTTTAGAAATACCTGCGGTAGTTGGTACAGGAAATGTTACTAAGCAAGTTTCTGATGGTGATATTGCCATAGTAGATGGAAATGAAGGAGTAGTAATTGTAAATCCCACTGAAGATGTCCTTAAGGAATATGAGGAAAAGCGCGATAGATATAAGACTCGAATTGAAAAATTAAAAGAATTAAGAGATTTGCCTGCAGTTACGACAGATGGAAAACAATCGATGTTGGCGGCAAATATTGGTACGCCTAATGACGTAGAAGGTGCTTTGAAAAACGGTGCTGAAGGAATAGGACTCTTTAGAACAGAATTCTTGTACATGAACAGGAATGACTTTCCAACTGAAGAAGAACAATTTGAAGCGTATAAATACGTTGCAGAGAAGATGAATGGGAAACCAGTCACCATAAGGACATTAGATATTGGCGGCGATAAGAAATTGCCATATTTAAATATGCCTGATGAAATGAATCCGTTTTTAGGATATAGAGCCATAAGGCTTTGCCTTGACGAAAAAGAGATGTTTAAAACACAGCTTAGAGCTTTGCTTAGAGCCAGTGCGTATGGAAACATATTGATAATGTATCCAATGATTTCTTCGGTTGTTGAAGTAAGAAAGGCAAACGAGATCTTAAATGAAGTCAAAGAAGAATTAGATAAAAAGGGTATAAAATACGATAAAAATATAAAAGTTGGTATAATGGTGGAAATACCATCTGCTGCAGTGACTGCAGATCTTCTCGCAAAAGAAGTAGACTTCTTTAGCATCGGCACTAATGATTTGTGCCAATACACGCTTGCTGTTGATAGGATGAATGAGAGGATAAAAGATTATTACAAGCCATTTAACCCTGCCATATTGAGGCTTATTAAGAATGTCATAGATGCATCACACAAAGAAGGTATATTCACAGCTATGTGTGGTGAGATGGCTGGTGATCCGCTTACAACGCTGATCCTTTTGGGATTAGGCTTGGATGAATTTTCAATGAGTGCAAGCTCCATACCAAATATAAAAAACATCATAAGAAATGTCTCTTATGAAAAAGCTAAAGAGTTTACAGAAATGGCATTGAACATGTCAACACCTGATGAGATAGAAGAAGCATCGAGAAAAACTTTATACGATATAATTGGCGAATGAAAAAACCTCCGGGAATACCGGAGGTTTTTTAAAAAATTTTTAAATTTAAAAAGGAAATTTAAAATCAGTATAGAATAATAATATTAAAGCAATAAGATAGGGGGATATATATGAAAGATTATAAAACACAACAAATAAGAAATGTTGGATTAGTTTCACATGGCGGAGCTGGGAAAACTACGCTTGCAGAAGCATTACTGTACAATGCAAAGGCCATAGATAGGATTGGGCGCGTAGAAGACGGAACAACTGTTTCTGATTATGATCCTGAGGAAATTTCAAGGCAAATCTCTATATCGACGTCTGTAATTCCGATTGAGTGGAAAGACTGCAAAATAAACGTACTTGATACACCTGGCTACTTTGATTTTTTTGGCGAAGTAATCAGCGGGTTGAAGGCTGCCGACAGCGCTGTGCTGGTTGTTTGTGCTGCATCAGGAGTTGAGGTTGGCACCGAAAAATCGTTTCACATGTTAGAGGCTGAAAAGCTTCCTACAGTGGTGTTTATAAACAAGATGGACAGAGAGAATGCAGACTTCTATAAGACTCTCCAACAGTTGAGGAATAAGTTTGGCAATAAAATTGTACCTATGATACTACCTATTGGCAGTGAGCATAGTTTTACTGGATATGTAGACCTTATTACGAACAAAGCATACGTTTACAGCCAGAAAGGAATTCAAGAAGCAGATATTCCTGCCGAGATGGAGGAAAGTGTATCACAATTTAGAGAAGAGCTTATAGAAGACATTGCTGAAAATGATGAAGCACTGATGGAGAAGTTCTTTGCGGGAGAAGAGCTTTCTAAAGATGAATTGCTTAAAGGATTAAAAGAGGGTGTAAAAAGCAGGGATGTTTTCCCTGTAATTTGTGGTTCAAGCTTAAAAAATATTGGAATAGATGTACTGTTAGATATTATGACAGAAGTTTTACCATCACCTATTGAGGCCAACAAATTTAAGGCTGATGCAGATGAAAATAAGCCTTATTCAGCTTTTGTATTTAAGACGATAGCGGATCCATTTGTGGGAAAATTGTCCATATTTAGAGTTGTTTCTGGTACTGTGTCTTCCGACTCCACTGTGTATAACGGCACGAAAAAAGTGAATGAGAAGATTGGACAGTTGTATGTACTAAGAGGGAAAAAGCAGATGCCTATTTCAAAATTGGTTGCTGGTGATATAGGAGCATGTGCAAAATTGCAATTTACCATGACAGGCGATACACTTTGCGATCAGGCGAATCAAGTAGAATATGGACCCATTGTATTCCCTGAGCCTACATTGGCTTTAGCGATTGAGCCTAAGGCAAAAGGCGATGAAGACAAGATAAGCAATGGACTTCAAAGGCTACAGGAAGAAGATCAGACGTTTAAAGTTGAGAAAAACGTTGAAACAGGACAGGTAATAGTATACGGCATGGGTGAGCAGCACATAGAAGTCATATCAAAGAAACTTCAAAGCAAATTCGGTGTAGAGTGTGTTCTCACAGAACCTATAATACCTTACAGAGAGACGATAAAAGGCAAATCAAAAGTAGAAGGCAAACACAAGAAGCAGACAGGTGGGCATGGACAGTATGGTCACGTTTGGATAGAATTTGAGCCATATAAAGAAGGTGAATTCAAATTTGAAGACAAGATATTTGGTGGAGCGGTGCCAAAGCAGTACATTCCTGCGGTTGAGAAAGGACTTAGGGAATGCATAAAAGAAGGTGTGCTTGCTAAGTATCCTGTTGTCAATATAAAGGCGACACTTTTGGATGGCTCTTTTCACCCTGTAGATTCATCTGAAATGGCATTTAAGGTTGCTGCATCTATAGCTTTTAAGAAAGGCATGGAAGAGGCAAATCCGGTTTTGCTAGAGCCTATAATGCACGTAGAGGTAACTGTACCTGAGGAGTATATGGGTGATGTCATTGGAGACCTAAATAAAAGGAGAGGGCGCATATTAGGGATGGAGTCAAAGGGAGACATGGAGGTAGTGACTGCGGAAGTTCCTCAAGCTGAAATGGCTAAGTATGCTACAGATTTAAGGTCATTGACGCAGGCCAGAGGCGAATTCAAGATGTCATTCGCAAGATATGAAGAGGCGCCACCTGCTGTTGCAGAAAAAGTCATAGAGGCAAGAAAAAAGTCTCAAGAGTAATTTCAAGGGAGCTGTTGCACAACCGACTGAATAGGTCATAGTGCATCAGCTCTTTTTTTATGAGCAAAAATGAAATCGCAAGTTCTAAATGACATGCGATTGTACTTTTAGTGATTTATCAATCTAAAGCAATAGATATTTGCAAGATTATGATATATAATATTCTTAATATACTGTATACTTTAAGGAGGGTAACAATGGATTTAAGGGAAGAAACATTAAAATTACATAGGGAAAACAGGGGGAAAATCAGCATTTTAAGCAAAGTGGCGGTCAATGATTCAAAAGATTTGTCGTTGGCGTACACACCAGGTGTTGCAGAGCCGTGCAAGGAGATACAAAAAAATCCTGATGCTGCTTATGAATACACAAACAAAGGGAATTTTGTAGCAGTTGTCACTGATGGCAGTGCGGTTTTAGGGCTTGGCGATATTGGAGCTATGGCTGGAATGCCTGTAATGGAAGGAAAAGCGGTATTATTTAAAGAATTTGGAGGAATTGATGCATTTCCAATTTGCATTGCTACAAAAGATGTTGATAAAATCGTTGAGACAGTCGTAAACATAGCCCCTACTTTTGGAGGCATAAATCTTGAAGACATATCTGCTCCAAGGTGCTTTGAGATAGAAGAAAGATTAAAAGAAGCTTTGAATATACCAGTTTTTCACGATGATCAACATGGGACTGCGGTTGTGGTTTTTGCTGGATTGATAAATGCTTTAAAAATTGCTGGTAAGAGTTTGAAAGACATTAAAGTTGTCATAAATGGTGCTGGTGCAGCAGGCATTGCGATAGCGAAGCTGATAATCAATGCTGGAGTTGGAGATGTAGTGTTATGTGATAGAAAAGGCATCATTTACGATGGTAGAAATGATACAGATGTATCAAAAATATCAATTGCTAAGATTACGAATAAAGATAAAGTGAAGGGAACATTAGCTGATGCCTTGGTTGGCGCTGACGTTTTTATAGGCGTATCTGCTCCTAATGTAATTTCAAAAGACATGGTAAAATCCATGAATAAAAATTCGATTGTATTTGCATTGGCAAATCCAATTCCTGAGATATATCCAGACGACGCGAAAGAAGGCGGAGCACTTGTAGTCGGGACTGGAAGATCTGATTTTCCAAATCAGATAAATAATGTGCTGGCTTTCCCAGGCATATTTAGAGGTGCTCTTGATGTTAGAGCAACTGAGATAAATGAGAAAATGAAGATTCAAGCTGCATACGCAATTGCTGGATTGGTTTCGGATGATGAATTAAGCGAAGATTACATAATACCAAAAGCATTTGACAAAAGGGTAGCTAAGGCAGTTGCATTGAGTGTTGCCAAAGCAGCTATAGAGACAAATGTCGCCAGCTATGATGTTGACATTAAAGAGCTGGAGTCAAAATTAAATAAAATTTTATAGTATGAATCGACCTCCTTTGAAAAAAATAAATATAAATTAAAAAAGGAGGTTTTTTTATGCCAGTACATCACAGATTTTTTAATGTTTACTACGGTAATAACGATTTTATAAACATAGATGACGATATTGTAAAGATGTTAAACACATATGGAAAATCTAATATTAAGAGAAAAGGCTATGAATTCATAGATGAGTACAACGATTTTTACAGTGATTGTGATTTTTATTTTTGTGAAAATAAAAGATATGATGAGTAAATTTTAATAAATACTTGAAATATACGTTTAATCTGCTTTAAATAACACTTAACTGGGAAAATATAAATTAAATGGTTGTTGACTGTATAGAAAAGAGGAATAAAATAGTAAGTGAAAGTCAAAGAAAGTCAAAGTAAGAAAGAGGTGATGGGATGGCAAGGCTAAGTGATTTGATAGAGGACTTCATAAAAAGCTTGATAGAAGATGCTGACAAAGAATATATTGAGATAAAAAGAAATGAACTGGCTAATATTTTCAATTGCGCCCCATCACAGATAAACTACGTGTTGGAGACGAGATTCAACTTATCAAATGGATACATCATTGAAAGCAGGCGTGGTGGTGGCGGATACATTAAAATAATCAAAAGACCTGTTTCTAAGGATTGGATGTCAAAAATGATTTCAGATATAGGCGATAACATAACGGAAAGTAAAGGCAGGCTTTACATCGACACTTTATTGGAACATAGTTTGATAACTGGAAGGGAAGCTGCATTGATGAAATCTGTGCTAAACGAAAAAATTTTACCTGTTGCACAGTATAAGAAGCCTATTTTGAGGGCGATACTTTTAAAAGTGATGTTAGCAGAACTTTCAAATAATTTGATGAAGAGGAGTGATTGAAATGTTGTGTGATAAATGCAAGGAAAGACCAGCAACAGTCCATTACACTCAAATAATAAATGGCGTCAAGACTGAAATGAACTTGTGTGAGCAATGTGCTCAACAGGAAGGGCTCTTAAACAGCGAGACATTTTCACCTTTTGTAAATTTCACACCATTTTCTGTACAGGATCTGTTGGCTGGATTGATGAATTTTCTTCCAAACACAGGAAATCCTTATATAGAGGAGCAATTGAAGTGCAGCAATTGCGGTATGACGTACGACAGATTTAAAGAAACAGGCAGACTTGGCTGTAGCAGATGTTATGGCTCTTTTTCAGATGAACTAAATCCGCTTATAAGGAGAATTCATGGAAGCACGGGACATAGAGGCAAGATTCCGAGAAAGACAGGTGGAGCATTAAGGGCAAAGAGAGAAATAGAGGAGCTTAAGGCGAAACTTGATAAGGCAGTAAAAGAAGAAGCTTTTGAAGAAGCTGCAAAATTGAGAGATAAAATCAAAGAACTGGAGAAAAAGTACGGAAAGTGGTGATGCTGATGTTTGACCATGACAATGATGTTGTGATTTCCAGCAGAATTAGACTTGCCAGAAATTTAAGCGATATTCCATTTCCGTCTGTCATGACGGAAGATGAAGCGGAAAAAGTTAAAGAGTCAGTTAAAAAGGCCATATTTGATAGTAAAACAATACTTTCGACACAGTTTTTGGAGTACGACATGAAAAAAATAACTCCTCTTGAGAGGCAGTCCCTCGTTGAAAGGCATTTGATAAGCCCTGATCTTGCGCAAAACACTAAAAATGGCAGTGCCCTTATAAAAAATGACGGAACTGTAAGCATACTTATTAACGAGGAGGATCACCTAAGGATTCAGACTATATTTAATGGGCTTAATTTGAAAGAAGCTTGGGATCTGGCAGATAAGATTGATGACTTGATTGAGCAAAACATAAGTTATGCTTTTGACGAAAAATTAGGTTATCTTACAGCATGCCCTACAAATGTAGGAACAGGCATAAGAGCATCTGTGATGGTCCATCTGCCGGCTCTTACCATAACCGGACAGATAGGCAATGTCCTAAATTCTGTATCTAAAATTGGAATAGCAGTAAGAGGAATGTATGGTGAGGGAACTCAATCATTAGGCGATATTTACCAGATATCAAACCAAGTTACATTAGGTCAAAGCGAAGTAGACATAATAGAAAACCTTGAAGGCATTGTAAAGCAGATTATATCCAATGAGAGAAAATCAAGAGAGGATCTTTACAAGAAGAGAAAAGTGCAGATTGAAGACAGAATAGGGCGGTCATACGGCCTTTTGACAAATGCGAAGGTGATGTCTACTCAAGAATTCATGAAACTTATTTCAGACGTCAGATTAGGTGCTGTCTTAAACATTGTAAATTTGGACATTCAGAAGATAGATGAAATAACAACACATATTCAGCCTGGAAACTTACAAAAAATAATAGGGAAACAATTAGAGCCTTATGAAAGGGATATTAAAAGGGCTGAGTATGTATCAAAATTGATTAAAGGATAAAAATTAGGAGGTGTCTTTATGGCAATGTTCGGCAGATTTTCAGAAAAAGCACAAAAAGTGCTTTATCAAGCACAAGAGGAAGCTCGCTCACTATATCACAATTACGTGGGAACGGAGCATATCCTTTTAGGACTTATTAAAGAAGAAGATGGCATAGCATCGAGGGTCTTAAAGAGCCTTGGTGTCACTTACGAAGATATAAGATCAAAGGTAGAGTCGCTTATTGGAATGGGAAATGTGCCTGGCGATGTGGTAGGATATACGCCAAGAGCAAAGAGGGTTTTGGAGCTTAGCTTTGCTGAAGCAAGAAGGTTTAATACAAATTACATCGGGACAGAGCACATCTTATTAGGTCTTATTAGGGAAGGTGAAGGCGTAGCAGTAAGGATTTTGATGGAGTTAGGTGTAGACTTCAATAGAGTCAGAGAAGAAATAGTAAAGATGGTAAGCGAAGAGCCTTCTGGAACTACAAATAAAACGCAAAGAGTCAAGAATACAAATACGCCTAATCTAAACCAATTTGGAAGGGATCTTACAGAGCTTGCAAGGGAGGGAAAGTTAGATCCTGTCATTGGACGCGAAAAAGAGATAGAGAGAGTCATACAGATTTTAAGCAGAAGGACTAAAAACAATCCCTGCCTTATTGGTGAACCTGGAGTAGGTAAGACTGCAATTGCCGAAGGATTGGCAGAGGCCATCGAAAGCGGCACTATACCAGAGATCTTAAAAGGTAAAAGGGTTGTAACATTAGACATGGCTTCAATGGTTGCCGGCACAAAGTACAGAGGTGAATTTGAGGATAGGCTGAAAAATGTATTAAATGAAGTCATCAAAGCAGGAAATGTCATACTTTTTATAGATGAGCTTCATACGATAATAGGTGCTGGTGCGGCAGAAGGTGCAATAGACGCATCTAATATCTTAAAACCAGCTCTTGCAAGAGGGGAGATACAAGTCATCGGTGCTACAACAATAGATGAATACAGGAAGTACATTGAAAAAGATCCTGCTCTTGAGAGAAGATTTCAACCAATAATGGTTGAAGAGCCATCTGTGGAAGAAACGATAGAAATATTAAAAGGACTTAGAGACAAATATGAAGCGCATCACAGAATAAAAATTACTGATGAAGCGATTGAAGCAGCGGCAAAACTTTCACACAGGTATATAACAGATAGATTCCTACCTGATAAGGCTATAGACCTTATAGACGAAGCCGCATCGAGAGTCAGACTAAAGACAGTTACAGCGCCGCCAGAGATAAAAGAATTGGAAGACAAATTAAATATGCTTAATAAAGACAAAGAAGAAGCTATAAGGACGCAGGAGTATGAAAAAGCTGCTAAGATAAGAGACGAAGAGCAAAAAGTTAAAGAGCAACTGGAGAACTTAAAATCAAAGTGGCAGCAAAATTCATTGGTGAAAGAAAAAAGCGTTGGAGCTGAGGAGATTTCACAGATTGTATCTCTTTGGACTGGCATTCCAACGCAGAAACTCGCCCAAGAGGAATCTGAAAGACTTTTGCATTTAGAAGATATACTGCATAAGCGTGTAATAGGTCAGGACGAAGCAGTGGATGCAGTGGCAAGAGCCATAAGAAGGGCAAGAGTTGGACTTAAAGATCCGAAAAGACCTATTGGATCGTTTATATTCTTAGGGCCAACAGGTGTCGGCAAGACAGAGCTTAGCAAAGCGTTAGCTGAAGCCATGTTTGGAGATGAATCAGCGATAGTCAGAATAGATATGTCAGAGTACATGGAAAAATTTTCTGTATCAAGGCTTATCGGTTCTCCTCCAGGATATGTAGGATATGAAGAAGGTGGGGAGCTTACAGAAAAAATAAGGAGAAAGCCGTATTCTGTCATATTATTTGACGAAATTGAAAAGGCCCATCCAGATGTGTTTAATATACTATTGCAGATATTAGATGATGGAAGGCTGACAGATTCGAAAGGCAGAACTGTGGACTTCAAAAATACGCTCATAATAATGACTTCCAACGTTGGGGCACAGCTTATTAAGAAGCAGACGACTTTAGGTTTTATGCCTGAAAGCAATGCAGAGAAAGAGTCGTACGAAAAGATGAAGGAAAACATCTTAGAGGAGCTTAAAAAATCATTTAGACCTGAATTTTTAAACAGGATCGATGATATCATTGTATTCCGTCAACTGACACAGGACGACATAAGGAAGATTACCGATTTGATGATCGCTGATTTGAACAAGAGGCTTAAAGATAACAATATAAGTCTTGAATTTACAGATGATGCAAAAGAGGAGCTTCTTAAAGAAGGCTATGATGTGACTTACGGTGCAAGACCTTTAAGAAGGGCTATACAAAAGGTTGTTGAAAGTGAGCTTTCTGGGCTTATGCTGAAAGGCGAGATAAAATCCGGCGATAAAGTTTTAGTTAAGCTAAAAGACGGCAAATTTGACTTTACAAAAGTTTAAACATACTTGGATACTCTCTTGAGTGAGGGTATCCAATTTTTATATTTCAATGTGATATAATTTTAGTGATAGATATACATGGAAAGTCGGTGGAAATGTGAAAAAAGATAAAACCAAATTTGTCTGCCAACAGTGCGGATTTGAAAGCACAAAGTGGATGGGAAAGTGTCCCAACTGTGATGAATGGAATTCGTTTGTGGAAGAGGTAGTTGAAGACAGCGACAAAAAGTCGCAAGAAAGCATACTTACATCAAAAGTTGAGCTTTTAAAAGATATAGAGGCAAAAGATGAAGATCGCATAAAAACAGGAATTAGTGAATTTGACAGGGTGTTAGGCGGTGGTGTTGTAAAAGGGTCTCTTGTTTTAATTGGGGGAGAACCCGGCATCGGCAAGTCAACTATGCTTTTGCAGATATCTAACGTGATGTCTAATTTCACAAAGGTTTTGTACATTTCGGGTGAAGAATCATCAAGTCAGATAAAAATGAGGGCAGATAGAATCATAAAAGGCAAGCAGGAAATATACTTCTTGGCCGAAAATAACATAAACAATGTCGAAAGACACGTAGAAAAGATATCGCCTGGTTTTATGATAGTCGATTCGATTCAGACTATGTATGCAGATGAAAGCACAACTATACCAGGCAGCGTGTCGCAGGTGAGGCAAGTTACGCAGCATCTTTTAAGGCTATCAAAGCAAAGCGGGATTACTGTATTCATAATAGGTCATGTAACTAAGGAAGGCTCTATAGCAGGCCCCAGAGTGCTGGAGCATATGGTAGATACTGTATTGTACTTTGAAGGTGATAGGACGCAGTCATTTAGGATATTGAGAGCTTACAAAAACAGATTTGGCTCTACAAACGAGATAGGGGTATTTGAAATGGAGTCAGAAGGTTTAAAAGAGGTAAAGAATCCTTCTGAAGTGCTTTTGTCTGGAAGAGATTTGAATGCGCCAGGCCTTGCTGTAATAAGCTCTATGGAAGGCACGAGGCCTATTTTATTAGAGGTTCAATCGCTCATTTGCCATACCAATTTTGGGTTGCCAAGGAGGATGTCTACAGGTATAGATTACAACAAGTTTGTGCTTTTATTGGCTGTTTTGGAAAAGAAATGTGGGATAAATCTTTCACAATCAGATGTATACTTAAATATAGCTGGCGGATTAAAAGTACAAGAGCCTGCAGCCGATTTAGGAATAGTCGCAGCTTTAATATCAGGGTATTTAAATATTCCCATCTCTAATGACATATGTTTTTCTGGCGAGGTTGGACTGATAGGCGAAGTAAGACCTGTAAGCAATTTGGAGAGAAGGATAAGTGAGGCGAGAAAGATGGGTTTTAAAACAATAGTAGTGCCACAAATGAAAGTAGAAAATAGTTACGGTATGAATGTAAAAAAGATTAAAAACATCGTAGAGCTTACAGATGTCATTGCAAAATAAAAAGTGGGTTTATTCCCACTAAATTTACAGCATATTGAAAATTCCCAGCGTATTAAGCTCTTTATCCTTCTTAAGCAAAATATCGTAGAAGTTTAAGCCCAACGTATTGCAAAGCGCTATTATATAGAATATGTTGTTTCCGATTTCGGTTTCCAAAACTTCGTGGCAGTTATCGCACAACTGACCATCCACATGTGTTTTAATGTACTTATGTGCGTCTTCTATCATGGCGTCTTTAGGGATTTCTTGCTTTTGTGCATTGATTTTCAGACAACCGCATTCTGTAACAGACTTTGCTACTGCTCTGTTGACTCTTGCACTGCTTTCTTGAATTTTTGTCAAAATATCGAGAATGCTTTTGTGACGTATTAGGAACTCTTCTACTGTGTTTTGTAGGTCATCGACTATTATATCCTTCATGGTTATGCCCACTCCCGTTTTTTTTTAAAATCTTAAATTAATTATATACTTGTGAATGTTGTGTTGTCAATATTTACACGAAATAACATTTATAGCATGACTAAATTTTTTGTAAATTGACAATGTTTATCTATAAGTAGTATACTTTTATTAAAGAAGCCCTATACATGTAAAATTTGTTATGTGCATTTATAAATTTTCCCCATTGACTTATAATTGGTGATATTTTTGATAATAATAGAAGTGGAGGTGAATATATGTTATACAAAATAGTAAGAGGAATTATTTCAATAGTTGGCTTAGGGGTAGGATTTGAAGCGGCTTATCTGTCTTTGGCTGTATTGAAGCTGCAAAAACTGATGAATTTGACATTGACCAGTATTACATCAATCATCGTATACGCTGTTGGGGCTTTGATAGGCGGAATCATATTTTTTATTTTTTCTCCTAAACTTATTAAATGGGGAAAAGATTTCGAAGGTTGGCTTGAGACAGCGCTTCAAAAATCACCTATATACGACATTTTAGTCGGTGCTTTTGGGTTAATCATTGGATTGATTTTGGCAAACCTTATTAGCGCTCCTATATATCAGCTTCCTTTTGTTGGCAAGGTCATTCCTATAATAATCAGTATATTTTTTGGATATCTTGGAATAAGCATATCATTGAAGAAAAAAGATGAATTTATGAATTTGTTTGCGATAGTGAAAAAGATGGGGCAGCAAAAATCTCAAAAAGTAGAGATAAATGAAATACCTAAGATTCTCGACACAAGTGTCATAATCGATGGTAGGATCTTTGATATATGCAAAACGGGATTTGTGGAAGGCCCCCTCATCATACCCAATTTTGTGCTGGAGGAATTGAGGCATATAGCTGATTCATCTGATTCATTAAAGAGGAATAGAGGCAGAAGAGGCCTTGATGTTTTAAATAAAATACAGAAGGAATTGGATATGAAGGTGCAGATCGTAGATAAGGATGTTGATGCATCTGAAGTAGATACTAAGCTTTTAAGGCTTGCTAAGATGATGAATGGAAAAGTCATAACGAATGATTACAATTTGAATAAAGTGGCTGAATTTCAAGGTGTACCTGTCCTTAATATAAATGAACTTTCAAATGCGGTAAAGCCTGTGGTGCTTCCTGGAGAAGAGATGGTTGTTCAAGTCATAAAGGATGGAAAAGAATCTGGTCAAGGAATAGCGTACCTGGACGATGGCACTATGATCGTAGTAGACGGAGGCAAAAAACACATAGGCGACACATTGGATGTCCTTGTCACAAGTGTTTTGCAGACAGCAGCAGGTAGAATGATATTCGCCAAACCGAAGCAAACAGAGCAAGAAAAAGCTATGTGACATTTTAAGGCATTTTCCTTTCGAAGATGCCTTTTTTATTTTGTCGATGGCGGAAAGATGGCGAATGTGATATAATTTTACCAGTACATTTTTTGTAGAGGGTGCATTATGTTTATTAGTGCAATAGTTGTTGCTGCTGGTAAAGGCAGAAGAATGGGTACAAAATTAAACAAGGTTTTTTTAAAATTAAACGGAAAGCCTGTTTTATATTACACTCTAAATACATTTGAGAAATTATCAGAGCTGGATGAGATAGTTTTAGTAGTGTCTAATGATGATATAGATTACTGTAGGCGTGAAATAGTCGATAAATATAATTTTAAAAAGGTGAAGCGGATAGTTGCCGGTGGAATGGAGAGACAAGAATCTGTTTTCAATGGGTTAAAGGCTGTGGACAGTAGATGTGACATAGTGATGATTCATGACGGAGCAAGACCTTTTATCGACAAGACCACATTAAAAAAGGGCATAGAAGAGTCTAAAGTCTACAGTGCTGTAGGCATTGCTGTTCCGGTGAAAGATACTATAAAGGTAGTTGATGATGACAATTTTGTAGTGGCTACCCCTGACAGGACAAATCTTATGGCCATCCAAACACCACAAATTTTTGATTACAAGCTTATATACGATGCTCATTTAAAAGCGATGGAAGATGGTTTTTTAGGCACAGACGATACTGTCCTTGTAGAGAGATTGGGGCATAAAGTAAAACTTGTGGAAGGGAGTTACAGAAATATAAAGATAACTACTCCTGAAGATTTAATAATTTCGGAGGCTTTCTTAAAAACAATATATCAATAACATTATTATTTTAACCTCATATAATTATAACAAGGAGATGCCTAAATTATGTGAGGTGATTGTGATGAGAAGACCTCTTGTATTTATTCACGGGATATTTGGCTCCATGTATGTTCCAACACTTGTGGGCAAGGCATGGGGTTTTGGGCCTGCAGGCTATATATACGATTCTTTCATTGAAAATTTGAAATCCTTAGGGTATGCGGAGGGCAAAAACCTTTTTATCTGCTATTACGAGTGGTGGAAGGATATACCTGAGTGTGTAAACACACTTATGTCTAAGATAAATGAGGCAAAAATAAAGAATAACTGTGACAAGGTCGATGTTGTGTGCCACAGTATGGGTGGCTTGCTGCTTAGAAGCTATGTTCAAGGAAATTTTTACAGAAATGATGTAGGCAAAGTGATTTTTTTATCTTCTCCCCATTATGGGGCTGCTAATGCATATTATGCGTGGGAAGGTGGTGCAGTTCCTCCTGACAATGACGAGGATTTTTTAAATATACTTTTAAGAGGATTTATCTGGGCTATAGGCAAAATAAAAGGGGAGAAAGATGAGCTTATGATAATAAGAAAATACATTCCATCTATAAAATCCCTCATGCCCAGTATTGAATACGGAAACTACGTTTTTAAATATCCGATTAAAAATAACAAAATCGTGTTTAAAAATATACTTTACATGAAGGAACAGAATGGCTTTTTAAATGAATTAAACAGCTCAATCGACAAATTTTATGAAAGAGCTGAGGGAGTGTATGTTTTTTCGGGGAATGGAGTGTACACAAATAAATTTGTTCAAGTTGCTGATAGTGACGATAGTGTATTGTGGCCTGACGGTCGGGCTGTTGGCGTTGTGAGAGATGATAAAGGGGATGGAACTGTCTTGACCAAAAGTGCTTTGGGAGTTGAGGGAAATAAGTATGTTTTGAATGCAGGCCATGGAGGAATATTAAATGCTTCTATTCCCCATCTGAAAGAAATACTGGGCGTAGAAGAAGTACCTAAGATAAGCATATTAGAAAAAATATTATCTTTTGTAAATATATTGACAGACAGCAAAGTCCTTGTGCTTGATAGAGGACAGAAACTCAAAAAGTACAATGTTTTTGGAAAAGTAAATTGGTACATGGCTATTAATGAAGAAGGGGAATATCACTTTTTTTCACCAGATTTTTTAGCAAGATCTATCATGATTCATACGAATAAAGGTTTTGCTGTTAAAACAATAAAGCAAAAAGACAGATTTAGGAAGTCTGAAACTCGTCTTTTTGTAGACAGAAATGGGAATTTCGAGTTTAAGGGATAGGAGTGTTTATATGAGAGTTGGCATTGGATACGATGTACACAGACTGGAAGCAGGAAGAAAGCTGATATTAGGCGGTGTACAGATTCCGTACGTTAAGGGGCTTTTAGGTCATTCTGACGCTGATGTCCTTATACATGCCGTCATTGATGGAATTCTCGGTGCTGCAGGGTTAGGCGATATAGGAACTCATTTTCCTGACTCTGAATGGATTTATAAGGACATAGACAGCACTGTGCTCCTTAAGAAGACGTTAGATTTGATTAAAGATAAATACTCTTTAAACAATATTGACTGCATCATTGTAGCTCAGGAACCAAAGTTGTCTCCATATAAAGATGCCATATCCAAAAATCTGTCTAAAATTTTAAATATCGGGATTGACAGAGTTAACATTAAGGCAAAGACTGAAGAAGGTCTTGGATTCACAGGTAGAAAAGAAGGAATTGCTGCGTACGCGATAGTAAGCCTTTCTGAAAAATGTATTGACAGTTAAAATTAAATTAAATAAAATACAAGCATGATAAATATTAGGAGGTAAACGATGAGACTATCACAATTGTTTATACCAACGATGAGAGAGGTGCCAGCAGAAGCTGAGATACCAAGCCATATTCTCATGTTAAAAGCTGCATTGATGAGAAAACTCGCATCAGGTGTGTACATTTATTTGCCGCTTGGCAAGAGAGTCCTTAAGAAGATTGAAGAAATTGTGAGGGAAGAGATGGACAGAGCAGGGGCACAGGAAGTGCTTATGTCTGCCATAATACCTGCAGAGCTCTTAAAAGAATCTGGCAGGTGGGATGTCTTTGGGCCTGAGATGTTTAAGTTAAAAGACAGAAATGATAGGGAATTCTGCTTAGGTCCTACCCATGAAGAAGTTTTTACAGACCTTATTAGAAATGACGTAAAATCATACAGGCAGCTTCCACTGACAATATATCAGATACAGACAAAGTACAGAGATGAGAGGCGGCCCAGATTTGGGGTCATGAGATCTCGCGAATTTATAATGAAGGATGCCTATAGCTTTGATGTCGATTGGGATGGACTGGATGTGTCTTTTGATAAGATGTACGATGCTTACTGCAGGATATTTGACAGGTGTGGCTTAAAGTACACGGTTGTTGAAGCTGATACAGGTGCAATGGGTGGAAAGGACTCTAAAGAATTTATGGTGACATCCAATGTTGGAGAAGCAGTAATTGCCTATTGCGACAACTGTGGTTATGCTGCTAATGAAGAAAAGGCGGAATGCACTGTACAAAACACAATTAACGAAGAGATGAGGTCAGTAGAAAAAATTTATACACCTAATGTCAAGACGATTGATGAACTTGTGTCGCATTTAAATGTGGATGCAGAAAAATTCGTCAAAACGTTGATCTACAAGTATAAGGATAAGGTAGTTGCAGTTCTTATTAGAGGTGATAGAGAAGTAAACCCTGTAAAATTGGCAAATCTTTTAAATGTAACTGAAAATGATGTTGAATTGGCTGATGAAAAAACTGTAAAGGAAGTCACATCTGCCGATGTGGGATTTGCTGGTCCTATTGGACTTAAAGGGGATGTAATGCTTATAGCAGATGCAGAAATACCTGCAATGAGAAATGTCATCGTCGGCGCTAATGAGACTGACTACCATTTAAAAAATGTCAATTACGGAAGGGATTTTAAAGCAGACGTAGTATCAGATGTGAGGAAAGTCGTAGATGGAGATAAATGCCCCAAATGTGGAAGTCCTTTAAAACTGGACAGAGGAATTGAGGTAGGACACATTTTTAAATTAGGTACAAAATATTCTGATGCATTAGGTGCTAATTATATAGATGAAAACGGCAATGAGAAGCCTATAATAATGGGTTGTTACGGCATAGGGTTAAATAGAATTGCGGCTGCAGCAATCGAACAAAATCACGATGACAAAGGTATCATTTGGCCAATGTCTATAGCGCCATATCACGTCATAGTCGTGCCTGTAAATGTATCAAATGAAGCACAAAGAGATCTTGCTGAGAAATTGTACGATGAATTATCTAAAGCAGGAATCGAGGTTTTGATTGACGACAGGGATTTAAGAGCGGGCGTAAAATTTAATGACGCTGATTTGTTAGGCATACCTATTAGAATAACGGTAGGAAAGAAAGCGGAAGATAAGATTGTTGAGCTAAAATTAAGGAGAGAAGAAAAGCCAATAGAATTAAAACACGATGAAGTTTTAAACAAAGTCAAAGAATTGATTAGTGAAAATATTAGGAGCTGAACGCTCTTTTTTGCATAATATTTTAAGAATAACAAAAAAATAAAGTTAAGAAAGGAGTGGTTTAATGTCTATTTACATAATGGGCATTTCTGTCGATAAAAGATCGGATTTTGCGCCAAAGGTTCAAGAGGTCTTGACGAAACACGGACAAAACATATTGGCCAGATTTGGCATACACGATGACAGCGATGATAATGGGCTTATAACGCTAAATGTCAGAGGGGATGAGAAGTATATAAACGAATTTTCAAAAGAGCTTACAAGCATTCCATCTGTTAAAGTAAATCATATGACGGTCAAATGATATAAAGGGATAGGAAACTATCCCTTTATTGATTCAAGCAATAATTAAAGATGGCGTTTTTATGAAAACATATTGTAAGTGTGAAATAAAATTTGTATAATGTATATGATGAATACAAAAGATGGAGATGGCTATATGGAAAGAAGAGTTAGGTTTGCACCAAGCCCTACCGGTGCTATTCACATAGGCAATATTCGCACTGCATTGTTTAATTATTTATTTTCAAGAAGTGAGGGCGCTAAGCTTATATTGAGAATAGAAGATACGGATCTTACAAGGTCTTCTAAGGACTTTGAAAATTTGATATTCAAAGAGTTAGACTGGCTTGGCATAGAATGGGATGAAGGGCCTGATAAACCTGGTGAATATGGACCATACAGGCAAAGTGAAAGGCTTCACATATACAATCAATATGCAGAAAAGCTTATAGAAGAAGGTAAAGCTTACAGATGTTACTGTACTCCTGAAGAGCTGGATAAAGACAGAGAGGAGTCTGTTAAAAGAGGGGATATACCAAGGTATTCGGGAAGATGCCGGCATTTGACTAAAGAACAGGAAGAAGAATATCTGCGGCAAGGCAGGAAGCCTTCCATTAGATTTATAATTCCTGATGATGTTACAATATCATTTGACGATATGATAAAGGGAAAGATCGAAATTAAGTCAGACACGCTGGGCGGTGACATGATAATAATAAAATCTGATGGCATGCCGACTTACAACTTTGCAGTTGTCGTAGATGATACCCTTATGAAAATAACCCATGTCATAAGAGGTGAAGATCATATTTACAACACCCCTAAGCAGCTTCTCATTTATGAAGCGCTTGGCTTTAAACCACCTGTATTTGCTCATGCGCCTCTTATTTTGGGACCAGACAGGACTAAGCTTTCCAAAAGACATGGGAATACTTACATTGGACAATACAGGGAAAAGGGGTATTTGCCTGAAGCGATGTTTAACTTTTTATCGCTTTTAAGCTGGTCGCCAGATGACAATGTTGAATTGATGTCTAAAGATGAAATAATTAAAAAATTTAATTTCAATAAAATCCACAGTGCCAATCCTGTATTTGACGTAGAAAAGTTGAATTGGATGAATCAGCACTACATTCAGATGAGTTCTATCGAAAGAATTGTAGATTTAAGCTTGCCACATCTTAAAGAGGCAGGTTATATTGAAAATGTGGATGAGGCTACGTACGAATGGCTAAAAAAAGTTGTCTCGCTTTTTAAAGACGGTTTGCACTATGTGGCTGAATTGAAAGACAAAGCGAGAATGTTCTTTGACGGTGATTTGGAATACAACGGCGCAACAAGGGAAATTCTGCTGTCAAGTGATGCTAAGAATGTGCTTATGGGTTTTAAAGAAGAAATTGAAAATATGGATGAAGTCACAGAAGAGGGTATAAAAGAACTGCTAAAGATGTTGCAAAAGAAGATAGGAGTTAAGGGAAAAGCCTTTTTCATGCCTATAAGAATCGCTTTAACAGGGCAAGACCATGGGCCTGAACTTGTGATGATAATTTCTCTTTTAGGCAAACAGAAAGTATTGCAGAGGATAGACAAAGCCTTAAAATTAATATCGCAAATGTGATGATTGGGAGAGTAGCATAATAGATTCCAAAAGAGAGGAGCTGTCGTGGGCTGAAAGCAGCTTCTGGATATATTGTGTGAAGTGCACCCATGAGCAATGCGCATTGTCGCACGGGTATCCGTTATAAATACAAGTGGAGTTTACTCAATCAGAGTGGAACCGCGAGCCCCCTCGTCTCTGGATGATGGGGGATTTTTTTATCAATTATTACAAAAAAGGGGATTGGTTATCGTGTTTAAAACATTAAAGGAGGACATTAAGGTAGTGTTTGAAAGAGATCCGGCTGCAAAAAGCATATTAGAAGTAATTTTATGCTATCCGGGATTCCATGCTATAATATTTCATAGAATTGCACACTACTTATACAATAAAAAGCTGTTGCTGTTATCAAGGCTTATTTCACAATTTAGCAGGTTTTTAACAGGAATAGAAATACACCCAGGAGCTAAAATAGGCAAAGGATTTTTTATAGATCATGGAATGGGCGTAGTGATAGGGGAGACGACAGAAATAGGGGATAACGTGACGTTATACCAAGGAGTTACATTAGGTGGCACTGGTAAAGATAAAGGCAAGAGACATCCTACTATAGGCAATAATGTAGTTGTTGGAAGCGGTGCAAAAGTCTTAGGACCTATAAAGATAGGCGACAATACGAAGATAGGTGCAGGTGCCGTAGTGTTGCATGATGTTCCACCCAATTGCACTGTAGTCGGTGTCCCTGGACATTGTGTAAAAAAAGACAATATTAGAGTAAGTCCAGCATCTAAAGCAAATGTGGACTTAGAACATGGAAAGTTGCCTGATCCAATTGAAGATGAGTTAAGAAGGTTAAAGGCCAGAATCAAAAGGTTAGAAACCTATATAAACAATGTGGAGGATGATAGAGATGAAGATTTATAATACGCTTACCAGAAGAAAAGAGGAATTTGAACCACTAAACGACAATGTTGTGAATATGTATGTGTGTGGACCTACTGTGTACAATTTTATCCATATAGGAAATGCAAGAGCGTTTATCGTCTTTGATACCGTCAGAAGGTATTTGGAATATAAAGGATATAAAGTAAACTATGTTCAGAACTTTACAGATATAGATGATAAACTCATAAAAAGATCCCATGAAGAAAACACAACTGTAAAAGAATTAGCTGACAGGTACATTGAAGAGTATTTCAAGGATGCTGACAGCTTGGGAATAAAAAGAGCTACTTTCCATCCAAGAGCTACAGAAAACATCGAGGAAATAATCGAGTTTGTGAAAAAGCTTATTGATAAAGGGTTTGCTTATGAAAAAGATGGGAATGTGTACTATGATACGACGAAATTTAAAGATTATGGGAAACTTTCACATAAAAATATAGATGAATTAAAAGCTGGAGCCAGAATAGAGGTAAATGAAGACAAAAAGAATCCAACAGATTTCGTCCTTTGGAAGGCTGCAAAGGAAGGAGAACCGTATTGGGATAGCCCATGGGGTAAAGGCAGACCCGGTTGGCATATTGAGTGCTCGACTATGTCCACAAAGTATTTAGGCAAAACCCTTGACATACATGCAGGTGGGCCTGATCTTATATTTCCGCATCATGAGAATGAGATTGCCCAGAGTGAAGCCGCAAATGACGCAGAATTTGCAAAGTATTGGATGCACATAGGATACTTAAACATTAATAATGAAAAAATGTCCAAATCCAAAAACAATTTTTTCACTGTAAGAGACGTGATTAGCCAATATGATCCTGAAGTTTTGAGGTTTTTCATGTTGATGTCTCATTACAGAAATCCAATCAATTATAGTCAAGACCTTATAGAGCAGGCCAAAGGAGGATTTTTAAGATTAAGCAACACTGTTTACAACTTGCAACACCTTTTGGATGTGGCGAAAGACAGGCAATTAAGAGATGAAGAAAAGGCGTACAAAGAGAAATATGAAGAGTACAAAAGAAAGTTTGAAGAAGCGATGGATGACGATTTTAACACTGCTGATGCTATATCGGTCATCTTTGAAATGGTAAGAGATATTAATTCAAATATAGATGGAAATTCTCCAAAAGAATTGATAAAATATATATTGGATGTTTTCTTAAATTTGTCTTCTGTCCTTGGCATAACTTACAAGAAAAAAGATTTATTGGATGATGAGATTAAAGAATTGATAGAAAAGAGGCAAGAAGCCAGAAAGGCAAAGAATTGGGCAGAGGCTGACAGAATAAGAGATGAATTGAAAAAACAAGGGATAGTATTGGAAGATACACCTAACGGAGTAAGGTGGAAGAGAGTTTGATGAATCTTTTTACAAAGGATGGTAAAGTTCTTACAAGAAAAGATGTTATGAATTTATCGCCGCTTATTATGGCCTTTATCGGCGATAGTGTCTATGATTTGTTTATAAGGACTAATATTTCCGCAAAAGGAAATAGGCCCATAAACAAGATTCACAGAGAATGTGTTAAGTATGTAAAGGCGTCATCACAGTCTGAAATTTTGAAAAATCTCTATGATATATTTGATGAAGAAGAAAAGGATATAATAAGAAGGGGAAGGAATGTAAAAAGCGCTACTATTCCAAAGCACGCCGGTATCGAAGAATACCGGCTGGCTACTGCCTTTGAGGCTTTACTTGGCTACTTGTATCTTTTAGGAAGATATGATAGGCTTGATGAAATACTAAACTATGCATTAAACTATAATATAAATGAGGGTTAATTATGAGAGAAAATGAAAATATAATATACGGGAGGAATCCTGTATTAGAAGCGATTAACAGTGGACGAGAGATTGAAAAAATATATGTTTCAAAAAATGCTAAAGGGAATATCTCTAAAATTATAAAATCTGCAAGAGATAAAAATATAATCGTATCAACTGCAGACAATGTGACATTAGACAAGATGTCCGGAAATGGTAACCATCAAGGGGTAGTCGCATTGTGTTCCCTCTACAAGTATTGTGATGTTGAAGACATACTTGAGTATGCCAATGAGAAAGGCGAAAAGCCTTTTATTCTGTTATTGGATGGAATAACAGACACGCATAACTTTGGGGCCATAATAAGGACTGCAGAAGCTTTTTCAGCTCACGGCATCGTAATACCAAAGAGAAGATCTGCCATCGTAAACAGTACAGTCGTAAAGACATCAGCAGGTGCAACTGAGTACATGAAAATTGCAAAGGTTTCAAATATAAACAATGCGATAAATAACCTAAAGAAACAGGGTGTATGGATTGTAGGCAGCAGCGTAGATGCAAAAGAGGATTTTAGCAATGTGGATTATGACCAGCCTATAGCTATAGTCATTGGCAGTGAAGGCGAAGGGATATCTGATCTTGTTAAAAAGAACTGTGATTATCTCGTGAAGATACCAATGATGGGCAATATGAATTCGCTGAATGCATCGGTAGCGGCATCTATTTTTATGTACGAGGTTGTACGACAGAGGTTGGGTAAGGCGTGATTTGATGTACATGGTGATTGATGGGTATAACGTCATAAACAATTGGCAGGATTTAAAGTTTGAGGCGAGAAATAACCTTGAAGATGCCAGACAAAAGTTGATAGACACACTTCAAAATTTCAGAGGGTATACAGGGTTTAATATAATACTTGTCTTTGATGCGATGTATGCCAAAGGGAAACAGCAAAACAAGGAATATCACAATGGAATCGAGGTCGTATATACGAAGGAAGGTGAGTCTGCTGATAGCTATATTGAAGGGTTGATAAAGGAAATAGTCAAAAAAGATAAAGTCGTTGTTGTGACTTCTGATTGGATATTACAACAAGTCGTATTAGGTCAAGGTGCGATAAGGATGTCATCAAGGGAGTTATACGAAGAATTGAATAATTATTTAGAAGATAAGAAGAAATTTTACACTAAAGATGATAAGAAAGACAGCATTGAATCAAGACTCTCAGAAGAAATTATAGAAAGGCTTAAGAAAATGGCTGAGTAATAAAAATATTCTTTATTACAATCTTGACTACAATCTCTATTAAAAGTATAATTATTTATGTGAACTTGGCCTATAAGCGGAGGCGATTTTTGTGAAATCGGGGGCACAAATAGATCTATACAATATTTTTTCATCGATGGATGAAGGTGATGTTGTAGAAGAGGCTCAGAGAGGCAACGAAGCAGCACTGGAATTCATCATCGATAAGTACTATTCTTTTGTCAAGGCAAAGGCTCGTTCCTACTTTTTGGTCGGTGCGGATAAGGAAGATATAGTGCAGGAAGGCATGATCGGGTTATACAAGGCTATTCGCGATTTTAAAAGCGATAAGCTGTCATCGTTTAAAGCTTTTGCTGAGCTATGCATAACGAGGCAAATGATAACTGCCATCAAAACTGCTACAAGGCAAAAACATATTCCTCTTAATTCTTATGTTTCTCTAAATAAACCGATTTTTGAGGAGGAGTCGGATAGGACTTTGATGGATGTTGTGTCCAGCGAATGCGTATCTGACCCTGAGGAGTTAATAATAAACCGAGAGGAATACGTTAACATCGAAAACAAGATTGGCGAGATGTTAAGTGACCTTGAGTGGGAAGTGCTTATATCCTATCTTGATGGAAAGTCGTATCAGGAGATTGCTGTTGAGCTTAGAAGACATGTAAAATCGATAGATAATGCCCTCCAAAGAGTAAAAAGAAAGCTTGAAAGATATCTGGAGATGAGAAATAGTTAAGTATTGACATTTTAAAGCTTTTATAGTAGAATTTAAAATTGATGCAAAATATGATTGCCCACGTAGCTCAGTCGGCAGAGCGTCGCCTTGGTAAGGCGGAGGTCACCGGTTCAATCCCGGTCATGGGCTCCAATTTTATTTTTTTGTACTTAAGTTGTTTAAAACATAGAAACGCGTGGATGAGTTTATTAAAGTAGGAGGAAAAGAAATGGCAAAGCAAAAATTCGAAAGAAAGAAACCCCATGCAAACATAGGGACAATAGGACACGTAGACCATGGCAAAACGACATTAACATCAGCAATAACGATAGTATTATCAAAACAAGGAATGGCACAAGCAACAGCATACGATGAAATAGACAAAGCACCAGAAGAAAAAGCAAGAGGAATCACAATAAACACAATGCACGTAGAATATGAGACAGAGAAAAGGCACTATGCCCATGTTGACTGTCCAGGACACGCAGACTACGTAAAGAACATGATAACAGGAGCAGCGCAGATGGACGGAGCGATACTGGTAGTATCAGCAGCAGACGGTCCAATGCCACAGACAAGAGAGCATATCCTGTTGGCAAGACAGGTAGGCGTACCATACATCGTAGTATTTTTAAACAAAGCAGACATGGTAGACGACCAAGAATTAATCGAATTAGTAGAGATGGAAGTAAGAGAGCTGTTAAATGAATATGAATTTCCAGGAGATGACACACCGATAGTAGTAGGTTCAGCATTAAAAGCAATGGAATGCGGATGTGGACAAAGAGACTGTCAATGGTGTGGCAAGATATGGGACTTAATGGATGCAGTTGACAGCTATATACCGACACCAGAAAGAGATGTAGACAAACCATTCCTGATGCCAGTAGAAGATGTATTCACGATAACAGGAAGAGGAACAGTTGCGACAGGAAGAGTAGAGAGAGGCAAATTAAAAGTAGGGGACGAAGTAGAGATAATAGGATTATCAGACGAAAACAAGAAGACAGTAGTAACAGGCGTAGAGATGTTCAGGAAGACGTTGGATGAAGCAGAAGCAGGAGACAACATAGGAGTATTGTTAAGAGGAGTAACAAGAGACGAAGTAGAGAGAGGACAAGTATTAGCGAAACCAGGGTCAGTAAAACCGCACACGAAATTTGAAGGACAAGTATACGTGTTAACAAAAGAAGAAGGCGGAAGACACACACCATTCTTCAATGGATATAGACCACAGTTCTACTTCAGGACAACAGACGTAACAGGAGTAATAGAATTACCAGAGGGCGTAGAGATGGTAATGCCCGGAGACCACGTAACAATGACAATAGAATTAATAACACCGATAGCGATGGAAGAAGGACTAAAATTTGCTATAAGAGAAGGCGGACACACAGTAGGAGCCGGTGTTGTTTCCAAGATTCTTGCTTAAGAAAAAAATGTGCTAATAGCATAAGCTATTAGCACATAACTATTGTTTTGTCAAGACTTGAAATAATGCGGTCTTTAAGGTAAACTAATAAAGTTGGACGGATTTTTACAGAGTTGAAAACGCGTGGATGAGTGTATATGGAATTAATGATTGCTTATATAGAAGGAGGGAATAATCATGCCCAAACAGAAAATTCGCATAAGGTTAAAAGCTTTTGATCATATGGTGTTAGATCAATCTGCTGAAAAGATTGTTGAAACGGCAAAGAGAACAGGTGCAGAAGTGTTAGGACCTATACCACTTCCGACGGAGAGAGATGTAATTACAATACTGAGAGCGCCACACAAATACAAAGATTCGAGAGAACAGTTTGAGACAAGGACACACAAGAGGCTTATTGATATATTAAGCCCAACACCTAAAACTGTAGATGCATTAATGAGGTTGGATTTACCAGCGGGTGTCGATATAGAAATAAAATTATAAAAATTAGGAAATTATGACGCGAAAGCGTCCGATGATTTCAGGAGGGTAGAAGATGAAAAAGGCAATACTAGGCAAAAAACATGGAATGACACAGATATTTGTGGGAAACGAAATGATACCAGTTACAGTTGTAGAAGCAGGTCCATGTGTAGTCGTTCAAAAGAAGACTAAAGAGAATGATGGATACGATGCTATACAGGTTGGTTTCGGTGATGTGAAAGAAAAAAGATTGATAAAGCCTTTAAAGGGACACTTTGCGAAAGCCAATGTGCCATTTAAAAAGTATTTAAGAGAATTTAGATTGGATGATATATCAGCTTATGAAGTTGGCAGCGAGATAAAAGCTGACATCTTTTCTGTTGGTGATAGAGTCGATGTTATTGGAACATCAAAAGGTAAGGGATTTGCAGGTGTCGTAAAAAGGTACAATGCCAACAGAGGACCTATGGCTCACGGTTCTAAATACCACAGAAGGCCAGGTTCAATGGGAGCTAGTTCAGATCCTTCAAGGACATTTAAAGGTAAAAGACTTCCAGGTCATATGGGAAATGAAAGAGTTACTATTCAGAACTTAGAAGTAGTAAAAGTTGATCCTGAAAAGAATTTGCTGCTTATTAAAGGTTCAGTGCCAGGAGTAAAAGGCTCGCTCCTTATGATAAGAGACACTGTTAAGAGCAAATAACGAAAGGAGGAAAATAGATGCCGAAGGTAGCGGTTTACAATATAAATGCAGAACAGATTGGTGAAATTGAGTTGAGTGATAATGTATTTGGCGTTGAAGTAAATGTGCCTGTCATGCATGAAGCGGTTTTAAATTATTTGGCAAACCAAAGGCAGGGCACTCATTCAACAAAAAGACGTGGCGAAGTTAGAGGTGGCGGCATTAAGCCGTGGAGACAAAAAGGTACTGGTAGAGCTCGCCAGGGAAGTATAAGAGCACCACAATGGGTAAAAGGTGGCGTTGTTTTTGGACCAAAACCTAGAGACTACAGTTACAACATTCCAAAGAAGGTTAAGAGACTTGCGTTAAAATCAGCGTTATCGTCAAAAGTTAGGGACAACGAGATAATAGTCATTGATGATATCAATATAGATGAGCCAAAGACTAAAAAAATTGCCGAGATGCTTAAAAAGTTTGACGTGAAGAATGCGCTTATTGTTATTCCTGAAGGTAAGGAAAATGTCGTTTTGTCATCTCGAAACATACCAAATGTAAAGGCTGTTTTTGCAAATAGCTTAAACACATACGATGTATTAAAATATGACAGATTCATAATTACGAAGGATGCTGTTAATAAAGTTGAGGAGGTGTATGCTTGATGGATGCAAGAGATATAATCTTAAAACCGGTTATTACGGAAAAAAGCATGAATCTGATGAACGAGAGAAAATACACCTTCATCGTCGATAAAAACGCTAATAAGATTCAGATAAAGCAGGCTGTCGAGGAGCTGTTTGGCGTTGATGTTGAAAAAGTCTATACAATGAACTACATGGGTAAATTAAAAAGAGTAGGAAGAAATGTCGGCAGAACTAATAGCTACAAGAAGGCTATCGTGAAGCTAAAACCAAATAGTAAAGGAATCGAATTCTTTGAAGGATTGCAAGCATAGTAGATCTATTTAAGGAGGGAAAACAATGGGTATAAAAAAATACAATCCTACATCACCTGGTAGGAGACAAATGACTGTTTTGACATTTGAAGAAATTACAAAAGACAAACCAGAGAAGTCCTTGACAGTCAGTCTCAACAAAACAGGTGGACGCAATGTATACGGCAGGATAACTGTGCGCCATCGTGGCGGCGGTCATAAAAGAAAATACAGGATCATTGATTTTAAAAGAGATAAAGATGGTGTACCAGGTAAAGTAGCTTCTATAGAGTACGATCCAAATAGATCAGCATTTATTGCTCTTATCCACTATCTTGATGGTGAAAAAAGATATATTATAGCACCGTATGGATTAAAAGTTGGTGATATAGTAGAATCCGGTGAAAATGTTGATATTAAAGTAGGTAATGCGCTTCCACTAAGCCATATTCCAGTTGGTACATTTATTCACAATATTGAGTTAGTAGCAGGCAAAGGTGGACAGTTGGTTAGAGCAGCTGGTGCTATGGCTCAATTGATAGCAAAAGAAGGAGATTATGTGCAGGTAAGAATGCCTTCTTCAGAAGTAAGGCGCATTAGATCCAATTGTAGAGCTACGATCGGACAAGTATCTAATTTAGATCATGAAAATGTGACGATAGGTAAAGCTGGTAGGTCAAGATGGTTAGGTATAAGGCCTACAGTCAGAGGTTCAGTAATGAATCCTGTTGATCACCCACATGGTGGTGGTGAAGGTAAGGCACCTATAGGACATCCAGGGCCAATGACTCCATGGGGCAAACCTGCTCTTGGATATAAGACGCGTAAGAAAAACAAATCTACTAATAAAATGATAGTAAAAAGTCGCAAAGCTTAGTTGGGAAGGGAGGCTGTAATTTTGAGTAGATCCTTAAAAAAAAGGCCCATATGTTGATGAAAAGCTGCTTAAAAAGATAGAAGAAATGAATAAGAAAAATGAAAAAAAGGTTTTGAAGACATGGTCAAGGAGTTCCACTATATTCCCACAGATGGTTGGTCATACTATAGCAGTACATGATGGTAGGAAGCATGTACCTATCTATATAACAGAGGATATGGTTGGTCATAAATTAGGAGAATTTGCTCCAACACGTACGTTTCACGGCCATGCAGATACTGAAAAGTCTTCAAAAGTTCAATAGGCAAAGGAGGTAATAGCGTGGAAGCGAAAGCAGTCGCAAAATATGTAAGAATTTCACC
Organism: Thermoanaerobacterium saccharolyticum; assembly: GCF_000747665.1. Lineage (GTDB taxonomy): Bacteria > Bacillota > Thermoanaerobacteria > Thermoanaerobacterales > Thermoanaerobacteraceae > Thermoanaerobacterium > Thermoanaerobacterium saccharolyticum. Next base: position 55,784 of record NZ_BBKT01000045.1, read on the forward strand.
TCAAAAAGCAGGCCTTGTTGTGAATTTAATACGCGGTAAAGATGTCAATGAGGCATTAGCGATATTAAAGTTTACTCCAAATAAGGCGGCAGGCATAGTGGAAAAAGTCTTAAAATCAGCTATTGCAAACGCTGAAAATAACTTAGGACTTGATAGAGACAACCTTTATGTTGCTAAAGCTGTTGCTGATCAAGGTCCTATAATGAAGAGAATGATGCCGAGAGCGATGGGTAGATCAAATTTGATGAGAAGAAGAACGAGCCATATAACAGTAGTAGTTGATGAAAAATAAAGGAGGGATAAAATGGGTCAAAAGATTAATCCTCGTGGCTTAAGAGTAGGTGTTTCACAAGATTGGTATGCAAAATGGTTTGCAAAGGATAAAGATTTTAGCGATCTTTTGATTGAAGATATAAAGATAAGAGACTATATAAAGAACAAAATTTATGCATCGGGTGTGCCGAAAATCGAAATAGAAAGAGCAGCTAATAGGATAAAGATTGATGTTTATACTGCAAAGCCTGGCATGGTAATAGGAAAAGGCGGAGCAGGTATTGAAGAATTAAGACAAGAAATCGAGAAGATGACGAATAAAAAAGTCGTCATAAACATCGTTGAGGTAAAGAATCCAGAGTTGGATGCACAGTTAGTGGCTGAGAATATTGCTTCACAGTTGGAGAGAAGAATTTCATTCAGGCGTGCAATGAAGCAATCTATAGCAAGAGCGATGAAACAAGGCGCTAAAGGTATAAAAATAGCTTGTTCAGGAAGACTGGCAGGAGCTGAAATTGCTCGTACTGAAAGATACCATGAAGGTGTTGTACCACTGCAGACATTAAGAGCTAATATTGATTATGGATTTGCGGAAGCAAATACAACATATGGCAAGATCGGCGTTAAAGTTTGGATTAACAAAGGAGAGATATTGCCACAGCCGAAGAAACAGGTAACAGCGGAAGGAGGCAAATAACCATGTTGATGCCTAAGAGAGTAAAATACAGGAAACAGCAAAGAGGCAGGATAAAAGGCAACGCTACAAGAGGAAATACGGTAAGCTATGGAGATTACGGTTTACAAGCGCTTGAAGGTGGCTGGATAACAGCAGTTCAAATAGAGGCTGCCAGGGTTGCGATGACAAGGTATATAAAGAGAGGCGGAAAAGTTTGGATAAAGATTTTCCCAGATAAACCTGTGACAGAAAAACCTGCAGAAACACGTATGGGTTCTGGCAAAGGATCGCCTGAATACTGGGTAGCTGTAGTAAAGCCAGGAAGAGTGCTTTTTGAGATAGCTGGTGTAAATGAGGATGTTGCAAGGGAAGCTTTAAGATTAGCTAAGCACAAACTGCCTATAAAAACGAAGTTCGTAAAACGTGAAGAATTGGGTGGTGAAGAGAATGAAGGCTAAAGAGATTAGAGAATTGACAGACGAAGAATTATTGCAGAAGCTTTCCGATTTAAAGGGAGAACTTTTTAACCTTAGGTTTCAACTTGCCACTGGACAATTAGACAATCCTATGAGAGTTAGAGATGTGAGAAAGTCTATAGCAAGAATAAAGACGATTTTGAGAGAAAGAGAACTTGGCAAGTTGAATGCATAGAAAGGAGGATTTAAATTGGAAAGAGGCATGAGAAAAGTTAGGATAGGAAAAGTTGTCAGCAACAAGATGCAGAAGACGATAGTTGTTGCTGTAGAAGATAGAATAAGACATCCACTGTACAACAAGATAGTAAGACGTACGAAGAAGTTTAAAGCACATGATGAAAACAATCAATGCAATATTGGTGATATAGTTAAGATAATGGAAACTAGGCCTTTAAGCAAAGAAAAAAGATGGAGGCTTGTTGAGATAATTAAAAAGGCAGAATGACTGAAAGGAGGTATTTGAGATGGTACAGCCTCAAACAATATTAAAAGTTGCAGATAATACTGGTGCTAAAGAGATTATGTGTATACATTTGATGGGTGGTTCAACGAGAAAATTCTCTAATATAGGTGATATAATAGTTGCTTCTGTCAAAAGTGCAACACCCGGAGGTGTTGTAAAAAAAAGGCGATGTAGTAAAAGCTGTCATAGTTAGAACGAAGAAAGGCATTGCCAGAAAAGATGGTACGTATATAAGATTTGATGACAACGCTGCTGTTATAATAAAAGACGATTTGCAGCCAAGAGGAACTCGTATATTTGGACCAGTTGCCAGAGAATTAAGGGAAAAAGACTTTATGAAGATAATTTCACTTGCACCGGAAGTTCTATAAGGAGGTGTAACAATTGGAGAGAAAAAAACTTCACGTCAAAACAGGTGATATAGTTACAGTAATATCTGGGAAAGATAAAGGAAAAAAAGGCAAAGTTCTTAAAGCATTGCCAAAAGAAGGCAAAGTTTTAGTTGAAGGTGTAAATGTAGTAACAAAGCATAAAAGAGCGAGAAGTCCACAGGATCAAGGTGGGATAATACATCAAGAAGCACCTATCTTTGCATCTAAAGTTATGTTATATTGCAACAATTGCGGCAAAGGAGTCAGATATGGTGTTAAAATTCTTGCTGATGGTGAGAAGATAAGATACTGCAAAAAGTGTGGAGAGACATTGTAAGTGAAAGGAGGTTTATCATGGCAAGGCTTAAAGATAAATATATAAATGAAGTAGTACCTGCTCTAATGGAGAAGTATTCTTACAAAAATATAATGCAAGTGCCAAAATTAGAAAAAATAGTTTTAAATATAGGACTTGGTGAAGCGAGGGAAAATCCTAAAGCGATTGAAGCAGCTTCGAATGATTTGGCTGTAATAACAGGTCAGAAACCTGTGGTTACGAGAGCGAAAAAGTCAATAGCTAATTTTAAAATTCGTGCAGGCATGCCAATAGGTGTTAAAGTCACATTAAGAGGCGAAAGAATGTATGAATTTGCAGACAAGCTGTTTAATGTAGCACTGCCAAGGGTTAGAGATTTCAGAGGACTTCCTACAAAATCTTTTGACGGTAGAGGAAATTACTCATTTGGAATAAAAGAGCAGCTTATATTCCCTGAAATAGATTATGACAAAATTGATAAGGTTAGAGGAATGGACATAATTTTTGTGACAACAGCAAAGAATGATGAAGAAGCGAGAACACTCTTGGAGCTTATGGGAATGCCGTTTGCTAAGTAAAGGAGGTATATAAATGGCCAGAAAGGCATTGATATTGAAGCAAAAAAAGACCCCTAAATTTAGTACAAGAGCTTACAACAGGTGTAAAATTTGTGGACGTCCACATGCATATATAAGAAAATATGGAATATGCCGTGTTTGCTTTAGAGAATATGCTCATCAAGGCATTATTCCAGGCGTAAAAAAGGCAAGCTGGTAAGAGGGGAGGTATTGAAATGACAGATCCAATCGCGGATATGCTTACACGTATAAGGAATGCAAACATAGTTAGACATGAAACAGTTGAAATACCAGCATCAAACACAAAAAGAGCGATAGCGATGATAATGCTTCGCGAAGGTTTCATTAAGGCAGTCGAGGAAATAGATGATGGTAAACAAGGTATATTAAAGATTACCCTTAAATATGGGCCAAATAAAGAAAGAGTAATATCAGGGCTTAAAAGAATAAGCAAACCTGGTTTAAGAGTCTATGCAAAAAGCAATGAAATTCCAAGAGTCTTAGGTGGTCTTGGTATGGCTATAATATCAACATCAAAAGGTATAATGACAGATAAAGAAGCTAAAAGAGAGGGTGTCGGAGGAGAAGTTCTCTGCTATATCTGGTAATTCTAAATAGGAGGTGTAAAGTGTGTCTAGAATAGGAAAACAACCAGTTGAAATACCGAAAGATGTAACAGTTACAGTAAACAAAAATCACGTTGTAGTGAAGGGACCAAAAGGTACTCTTGAAAGAGATTTTCCAAATTTGGTTGATATAGCTGTCGAAGATAATAAAGTAATAGTAACGAGAAGCAGCGATGATAAAGAAGCAAGGGCTATGCATGGTACGACAAGAGCATTGATTCAGAACATGGTAAAAGGCGTTAGCACAGGTTATGAGAAAAGCCTTGAGATCGTCGGAGTAGGTTATCGTGTGGCAAAGCAAGGGAAAAAGATAGTCTTAACTGTTGGATATTCACATCCTGTAGAAATTGAAGAAGAGCCAGGCATAGAGTTCGTTGTTGATGGAACAAATAAGATAACGGTAAAAGGCATTGATAAACAAAGAGTTGGTGAAGTCGCAGCAAACATAAGAAAAGTAAGACAACCAGATGCATACAAAGGAAAAGGTATAAGATATGTTGGTGAATATGTAAGGCTTAAAGAAGGCAAAACAGGTAAGAAGTAAGGGGTGATAAAATGATATCGAAAATCGATAGGAATATGACACGTAAAAGACGTCATCTTAGAGTCAGAAAAAAAATATCAGGAACGAGTGAAAGACCTAGACTTAGCGTGTACAAAAGTTTAAGCCACATATATGCACAATTAATTGATGATGTAAATGGAGTTACACTGGCACATGCATCCACATTAGACCCCGAGCTTAAGAGTGTTGCAAAGGGTGCTAACAAAGAGTCAGCAAAGTTAGTTGGAAAGCTGATTGCTAAGAGGGCGCTTGAAAAAGGAATAAAAGATGTTGTTTTCGATCGCGGCGGATATATGTATCATGGTGTTGTTAGAGAATTAGCAGACGCTGCAAGAGAAGGCGGTTTGAATTTTTAATAAGGAGGGAAATCATGGCTCGTATTGATATATCGAATCTTGACTTAAAAGAGAGAGTTGTAAGCTTAAATCGTGTTGCTAAAGTTGTTAAAGGTGGAAGAAATTTTAGATTTAGCGCAACGGTAGTTGTTGGAGATCCTGATAAAGGTTATGTTGGAGTAGGAACTGGGAAATCTGCAGAAATTCCTGAAGCAATCAGAAAAGCTGTAGAGGACGCGAAAAAACATCTGATTAAAGTTCCTGTAGTCGGTACAACAATCCCACATGATGCAGTTGGAGTTTTTGGAGCAGGAAAGGTATTATTAAAGCCAGCAAAAGAAGGTACAGGAGTTATTGCCGGTGGACCTGTACGTGCAGTTCTTGAATCAGCAGGTATTAAAGATATTCTGACAAAATCTTTGGGTTCAGCCAACTCTACAAACATGGTATATGCTACAATTGAAGGTTTGAAATCATTAAAAACTGCTGAAGAAGTTGCTAAATTGCGTGGAATCCCTGTTGAGCAATTGCTTGGATAGGAGGATTGAAATGGCAAAATTAAAAGTGACATTAGTTAGAAGCACAATAGGTCGCCAGAAGTCGCAAATAGATACAGTTAGAGCTTTAAAATTAGGGAAAATAGGCAGTAGCTCGGTTTTAGATGATATACCGCAAGTAAGAGGAATGATAAACAAGGTTAGACATCTGGTTAAAGTTGAAGAAGTGAATGAATAGGAGGTGTAGACATTGAGACTTCACGATTTAAAACCTGCAGAAGGTTCAAGAAAGGAAAGAAAAAGAGTTGGTAGAGGTATAGGCTCAGGTTTAGGGAAAACATCGGGACGTGGACACAAAGGCCAAAAGGCAAGAAGTGGTGGAAATATTAGACCGGGCTTTGAAGGTGGACAGATGCCTTTGACAAGGCGGTTACCAAAGAGAGGGTTCACTAACATATTTAAAAAAGAGTACGCTATCGTCAATTTAAGCGTGCTTGATAATTTTGAAGATGGAACTGTTGTAACTCCAGAGCTCTTAATTGAGAAAGGAATTATCAAAAAAATTAAAGATGGCGTCAAGATTTTGGGCTCAGGTGATCTCGGCAAAAAATTAACTGTAAAAGCACACAAGTTCAGCAAATCTGCTATAGATAAGATAGAATCAATAGGGGGAAAGGCAGAGGTGATATAAATGCTAAACAGCCTTGTCAATGCATGGAAAGTTGCAGACATCAGAAAAAAGATAATATACACAGTTTTAATGCTTTTGGTTTTTAGACTTGGATCACATATACCAGTTCCTGGTATCGATCCAAATCAAATCAAAAACATACTTGGACAAGGAACGCTTTTCGGGTTTTTTGATATAATTTCAGGTGGTGCATTCCGTGATTTCACAATATTCGCCATGAGCATTGTTCCTTACATCAATGCGTCAATCATTATGCAGCTATTGACTATAGCGATACCTTCATTAGAGCAAATGGCGAAGGAAGGCGAAGAGGGCAGAAAGAAGATTGCTCAATACACCCGTTATATGACAGTTGTGCTGGCTTTGATTCAGGCTATAGGCATGACTATAGGACTTAGAAGTGCTGTAATTCAACCTAATTTCTTAAACTTGACGATTATCGTATTGACATTGACAGCAGGAACATCGTTCCTGATGTGGCTTGGTGAGAGAATAACAGAAAATGGTGTTGGCAATGGCAGTTCGCTTATAATCTTCGCTGGTATTCTGGCCAGAATACCAAATATGGTATACACTACAGTGCAGTATGTTGGTGCGGGAACTGCGAATATATTTGGTGCAATAGCTTTTCTGATCGTGATACTTGTGATGGTTGTCTCAATCATTTTGATGTCTGAAGGGCAAAGGAGAATACCTGTCCAATATGCTAAAAGGGTAGTAGGTCGTAAAGTATATGGAGGACAATCAACCCACATACCGATAAGAATAAACATGGCGGGCGTAATTCCTCTAATATTTGCACTATCACTTCTGCAATTTCCCCAGCAGATAGCTACGTTTTTCCCAAAATCAGCATTTTACGCTTTTACAGAAAAATGGCTTGGAACGAATGGCTGGATATATAATATTTTGAATGTTCTCCTTATAATTTTCTTTACCTACTTCTACACTGCGATAATATTTAATCCTATTGAGATTTCTGACAACATGAAAAAATATGGCGGTTTTATTCCGGGAATTAGACCTGGAAAACCGACAACGGATTTTATCACAAGAGTAATGAACAGAGTGACGTTTGTGGGATCGATATTCTTAGCATTAGTTGCGGTGCTTCCTGTTATAATGATGAACGCGACTGGATTACAATTGTACTTTGGCGGTACGGCATTGCTGATCGCTGTTGGTGTAGCATTAGAAACAATGAAGCAGATAGAAGGACAGCTCATAATGCGTAACTACCAGGGATTCTTAAGATAGTCAGGGGGAGAATATATGAGAATCATATTGTTAGGACCACCTGGAGCTGGAAAAGGGACACAGGCGGAAAGCATAACTAGGGATTATAAAATACCTCATATTTCAACTGGCGATATCTTTAGGTACAACATTAAGAACAACACAGAACTTGGCAAATTAGCAAAGCAGTATATTGATAAAGGATTGTTGGTGCCAGACGATGTGACAAACAGGATAGTCGAAGATAGATTATCAAAAGACGATTGCAAAGGAGGTTTTCTACTTGATGGATATCCAAGGAATGTCTCTCAAGCAGAAGCTCTTAATAAATACTTAAGCGAAAGAAATCTAAAGATTGATCATGTGTTGAATATAGTAGTCGATAGAGATGAATTAGTGAAAAGACTTAGTGGCAGGAGAGTTTGTCCATCTTGTGGTGCCACATATCACATTTTCACAAAACCGCCTAAAGTTGAGGGAATTTGTGATAACTGCGGTGAAAAACTGATACAAAGGACCGACGATAACATCGATTCTGTTTTAAAGCGATTAGAAGTGTATGAAGATGAAACAAAACCACTTGTTGAATATTACGGCAATCTAAACTTGATACGGAATATCAATGGAAATAAACCTGTTAATGAAGTTTATGAGGAGATACAGGCATTAATAGGAGACGAATTTTAATGATATACATCAAATCAGACAGTGAAATTGCTTTGATGCGGTATGCTGGTAAGGTCACAGGAGAAGTTCTGAATTTATTGGAAAAATACATTAAGCCGGGGATAACGACAAAGGAACTGGATGAAATTGCGGAAGACTATATACGAAGCAACGATTGTCAGCCGGCTTTTAAAGGACTTTATGGATTCCCTGCTACAATATGCGCATCAATTAATGACGAAGTTGTTCACGGAATACCAGGTTTAAGAAAGCTTAAGGAAGGCGATATTATAAGTATAGATACTGGTGCAATTTACCGTGGATTTAATGGTGATGCAGCGAGAACTTTTGCTGTCGGAAAAATTAGTGATAATCTTCAAAAGTTGATAGACGTCACGAAGCAAAGTTTTTTTGAAGGCATAAAAATGGCAACTGAACAGCACAGATTATCTGACATATCAAATGCAATACAATCATACGTTGAAAAGAATGGGTTTTCGGTTGTTAGGGAATATGTAGGGCATGGGATAGGCAAGAAAATGCATGAAGATCCTCAAATACCCAACTATGGTCCGGCCGGAAGGGGACCAAAGCTTAGGTATGGCATGACCCTGGCAATCGAGCCTATGGTCAACGAAGGGAAATATAATGTAAAGATAAAAGAAAATAATTGGACAGTCGTAACAGCTGATGGAAGTGCTTCTGCACACTATGAAAATACGATACTCATAACAAAAGGCGAGCCCGAAATCTTGACATTAGTGTAAGAGGTGAATTTAATGGATGATACCTCAATAGGCCGAATAGTCAAATCAAAAGCTGGGAGAGATAAGGATAGAGTTTTTATAATTGTTGGAGTTGCCGACGAAAAACACGTGCTGATTTCTGATGGCGAGTTGAGAAAAATTGAAAAGCCTAAAAAGAAAAAATTGATTCATCTTCAGAAGTACAATGAAGTGGACGAAAAGATAAAAGAAAAAATATTGAGTGGAAAGACTGTCACAAATGCTGAGATAATTGAAGCTTTAAAACAGTTTAAGTGTGAAGAATAAGGAGGGTATGATATTCTTGGCAAAGGATGATGTTATCGAAGTTGAAGGTAAAGTAATAGAAGCTTTACCCAATGCAATGTTTCAGGTGGAACTTGATAATGGTCATAGAATTTTAGCGCATATCTCTGGTAAGCTTAGAATGAATTTTATCAGGATTCTACCTGGGGACAGAGTTACGCTTGAATTATCCCCATATGATTTGACAAGAGGAAGAATTGTATGGCGCGGTAAGTGATAAGGAGGTATAATAATGAAGGTAAGACCATCGGTAAAGCCGATTTGCGAAAAATGTAAAGTTATAAAGAGAAAAGGCAAAGTAATGATAATTTGTGAGAATCCTAAGCACAAGCAAAAACAAGGTTAGGAGGTGTAAAGATGGCGAGAATTGCTGGCATTGATTTACCGAGAGAAAAACGTGTTGAGATAGGATTGACTTATATTTACGGCATAGGACGTTCTCGTTCAAATGAGATATTGGCCAAAGCTGGCGTTAATCCAGATACGAGAGTAAAAGATCTTACAGAGGATGAAATATCAAGATTAAGAGATATAATTGACAAAGAGTATAAAGTTGAAGGTGACTTAAGAAGAGAAGTTTCTTTAAACATAAAGAGACTTATTGATATAGGATGTTATAGAGGGATAAGGCATAGAAAGGGTTTGCCAGTGCGTGGTCAAAGGACAAGGACAAATGCTCGCACGAGAAAAGGTCCTAAAAAGACTGTCGCGAAGAAGAAGAAATAATAAGGAGGGAAATTATGGCAAAAAAAGTTAAAAGAACAGCAAAACGTCGTGAACGCAAAAATGTTGAACGTGGTGCAGCACATATTCATTCAACATTTAATAATACAATAGTCACATTGACAGATATGGCGGGCAATGCTTTGGCTTGGTCAAGTGCAGGAACACTAGGTTTTAAAGGTTCAAGGAAATCTACGCCGTATGCTGCACAAATGGCAGCAGAAACAGCAGCAAAAGCTGCAATGGAACATGGACTTAAAACTGTAGATGTATTTGTCAAAGGGCCAGGTGCAGGGAGAGAAGCAGCAATAAGAGCTTTACAGGCTGCTGGCTTAGAAGTAAGCCTTATAAAGGATGTCACACCTATTCCACATAATGGGTGCAGACCGCCTAAGAGAAGAAGAGTGTAAGGAGGTGTAATGATGGCAAGATATACAGAATCTACATGTAAATTGTGCCGCAGAGAAGGCATGAAATTATTTTTGAAAGGCGATAAATGCTATACTGAAAAATGTCCTTTTGCAAGAAGACCATATGCTCCTGGGCAACATGGTCAAAACAAGAAAAAGCTCACAAACTATGGTGCACAGTTGAGAGAAAAGCAAAAATTAAGAAGGTATTACGGAGTTCTTGAAAGACAATTTGAGAGGTATTTCGAAGAAGCAGAAAGAATGAAAGGCATTACCGGTGATAATCTGTTGCAGCTTCTTGAAAGAAGACTTGACAATGTGGTTTACAGATTGTCAATAGCATCTTCAAGGGCTCAAGCAAGGCAATTTGTGTCACACGGCCATATTCTTGTAAACGGCAAGAAGGTGGATATACCTTCATATTTAGTGAAAGCCGGTGATGTAATATCTGTAAAAGACAGCAGCAAATCATTAGATGTCATTAAGAATAATGTAGAAGCTTCTACTAATATACCTGATTGGTTAGATTTCAATAGGGATTCATTAGAGGGTAAAGTTTTATCTCTGCCAACAAGAGAGCATATAGATTTGCCAATTGAAGAGCACTTGATTGTTGAATTGTATTCAAGGTAATAATCGGTTACCCTCGCAAGATTAAAAAAAGGAGGGTTTAAATGGTGATTGAAATAGAGAAACCAAAAATTGAGATAGTGGAGCAATCCAATGATGACACGTATGCAAAGTTTGTCATTGAACCACTTGAACGTGGTTATGGAATAACACTTGGCAATTCTTTGCGCCGTATGCTTTTATCATCGCTTCCAGGTGCTGCAGCAAAGACAATAAAAATAGATGGGGTACTGCATGAATTTTCTACAGTACCAGGCGTAAAAGAAGATGTTACTGAGATAATACTTAATTTAAAAGAGTTGGCAGTGAAATTATATACAGACGAACCAAAAATAGTTAGAATTGAAGCAGAAGGCAAAGGAGAAGTCACAGCGGGAGATATAATATCTGACGGCGATGTTGAAATAATGAATCCAGATCTTCATATTGCTACGCTTAGCGATAATGGCAAGTTGAATATGGAGATTGAGCTGGTAAAAGGCAAAGGATATGTTCCATCAGACAAGAATAAAGAACCGAATCAGCCAATAGGTATCATCCCGGTTGATTCTATATTTACTCCAGTTAAAAAGGTAAGCTATAACGTAGAAAATACGCGTGTTGGTCAGGTTACAGATTATGACAAGCTTACAATGGAAGTATGGACAAATGGAACCATAAGTCCTAAAGAAGCCATAAGTTTAGCTGCGAAAATATTGATCGATCATTTTAACTTGTTTACCTCATTTGCGGACAATTATAACGATATGGAAGTTTTGGTTGAGAAGTCAGAGAAAAAGACAGATAGACCGCTTGATATGACGATCGAAGAACTTGATCTTTCTGTACGGTCATACAACTGCCTTAAAAGAGCAGGAATTAATACTGTCCAAGATTTAGTTCAGAAGACTGAAGAAGAAATGATGAAAGTTAGAAATCTCGGAAAGAAATCATTAGTTGAAGTCGAACAGAAACTGAAAGCTTTAGGACTATCATTGCAAAAGAGTGAAGAGTAAGGAGGGCAGATAATGGGTTACAGAAAATTAGGTCGACCACATGACCAAAGAAGAGCTATGTTGAGAAACCTTACAACAAGCTTTTTAAACTATGGAAGAATCCAAACTACTGAAGCCAGAGCCAAAGAAGTAAGAAGCATTGCTGAAAAGATGATTACTCTTGGGAAAAGGGGCGATTTACACTCAAGGAGACAAGCTTTGGCGTATTTAACTGATGAAACAGTAGTGAAAAAGTTATTTGATGAGATTGCTCCAAAATATTCAGAAAGAAATGGCGGGTACACAAGAATATTGAAACTTGGTCCTCGTAGAGGCGATGCGGCTCCGCTGGTCATCTTAGAACTCATTTAGGCTCAAAAGGGGTTAAGTTAGACAAAACTTAACTCCTATTTTAATAGTTTTGCCAATTAGTATTGGTCTTTAAAGAAGGTGGTCATTTGGGAAAAATAATTATGACGAAAGACCTTACATTCGTTTATGAGGCTGAAAGTAATGACAGCAGCAAAAAAATAGTATTGAATAGTTTGAATATAGATATTGATGAAGGAAAGTTTGTTGCGATTATTGGCCACAATGGGTCAGGAAAATCAACGCTTGCAAAGCATTTTAATGCACTTTTGGTTCCGACAGAAGGCGATGTGTACATCAATGGAATGAACACAAAAGATACATCCCATTTATGGGACATAAGGCAGACAGCGGGTATGGTATTTCAGAATCCAGACAATCAGTTGGTAGCAACGATTGTTGAAGAAGATGTGGCTTTTGGCCCTGAGAACCTTGGAATAGATCCGAAAGAAATTCGAGAAAGAGTGGATTTTGCATTAAACGCAGTTGATATGTATAAATATAGAGAGTTTGCGCCACACATGCTTTCTGGAGGGCAAAAACAGAGGATAGCTATTGCGGGAGTCATAGCAATGAGACCACAATGCATAATATTAGATGAACCTACGGCTATGTTAGATCCTAAAGGCAGAAAAGAAGTCATAAAAACGGTACAGAAGCTTAATAAAGAAAATGGAATCACCATCATATTGATCACACACTTTATGGAAGAAGCTGTACTGGCCGACAGGGTAATTGTGATGGATAATGGTAAAATTGCATTAGATGGAACCCCTAAAGATGTATTTAAAGAAGTAAAAATCCTTAAAGATTTGGGTCTCGATGTCCCCCAAGTTACAGAGTTAGCATACAAGTTAAAGCAAGAGGGTATAGATATTCCTACAGAAATATTAACCGTAGATGAGATGGTGAGGTTTATATGTCAATACAAGTAGAAAATATTTCTTTCGTGTATAATGAAGGCACACCGTTTGAATCTGTTGCACTAAAAGATGTGAGCTTTACAATTGATGATAATGAATTTGTTGGAATAATAGGGCATACAGGCTCTGGAAAATCTACCCTTATTCAGCACTTGAATGGTCTTTTAAAACCAACGTCGGGCAGGATTATTGTAAATGGTATTGACATAACAACGAAAAAAGATTTAAAAGACATTAGAAAAGAAGTAGGTATTGTGTTTCAATATCCTGAACATCAACTTTTTGAAGAAACAATATACAAGGATATTGCCTTTGGACCATCAAATTTAGGTCTTTCAGACGATGAAATAGAAAAAAGAGTATATGACGCTATGAGGATAGTTGGACTTGATATAAAAATAAAAGATATGTCTCCATTTGAATTATCAGGTGGAGAAAGAAGAAGAGTAGCAATTGCAGGAGTATTGTCTATGATGCCTAAAATTTTGATATTAGATGAACCAACTGCAGGGCTTGACCCAAAAGGCCGAGATGAAATTCTCCATCAAATAAAGCAGATTCATCAAATGTACAATATGACTACGATACTTGTCTCACATAGTATGGAAGACATAGCAAAATTGGTAAATAAAATCATCGTGATGCATGAGGGCAAAGTTTCGTTGATAGGTGCTCCTAAAGAAGTTTTTAAACATGTTGAAGAACTTGAGAAGATAGGACTTGGTGTGCCGCAAATTACCTATCTTGTAAGAGAATTGAGGAAAAATGGTATAGATCTTCCTGATGACGTTTTGACAGTAGATGAAGCCAAGAAATATATATTGGAGTACCTTAGGGGTGTTGATAATGCTTAAAAATATAACTATTGGTCAATATATACCTGGCAATACATTCATACACCGTTTAGATCCAAGAGTGAAAATAATATTATCTATAATATTTATTATTTCGCTATTCATAATCACGAAATTTTCTGGCTATATTTTTATTCTATTGTTTTTGCTATTAAGCGTATTTGTTTCAAAAATACCATTAAGTTATATCTTTAAAGGGTTAAAGCCAATTCTCGTAATTTTAATATTAACTGTTGGATTGAATGTATTTTTTACTCCTGGTGGAACCTACCTTGCGTCAATAGGGCCGCTTAAGATAACTTCAAATGGAGTAAGATTAGCTTTATTTATGGGGTTAAGGCTTATATTTCTGATAGTTGGTACATCGCTCTTGACATTGACAACATCACCGATTGCTCTTACAGATGGAATAGAAAACCTCTTAACGCCATTTAAATCTATTGGATTACCTGCCCATGAGTTAGCAATGATGATGACAATAGCGCTGAGATTCATACCGACACTGCTGGAAGAAACAGATAAAATAATGAAAGCTCAAATGGCCAGAGGTGCCGACTTTGAAAGTGGCAATTTAGTCAAAAGAGCTAAAAATTTGATTCCGCTATTGGTGCCTTTATTTATCAGTGCTTTTAGGAGAGCCGATGAACTCGCAGTGGCAATGGAAGCAAGGTGCTATAGAGGTGGATTCAATAGGACAAAGTTAAAACAATTAAAAGTAAGCAATAGAGATTATATAGCAATTTTGTTTACAGCGATTCTCGTGGGAATAATAATATGGAATAGATTTTGGCCATGGTGATAGCTAAATGAGAAACATAGTTTTGGTAATAGAGTACGATGGGACAAATTATCATGGATGGCAGATGCAGAAAAACGCTGTTACAGTTCAAGAAGTCATAACGAAGGCGATAAAAAAAATAACATCAGAGGATGTAAATTTGATTGGTTCCAGCAGAACAGATGCTGGAGTTCATGCCCTAAATCAAGTTGCCAACTTCATATCTAACTGTAATATACCTCTATCAAAACTACCCAACGCATTAAATAGCGTGCTTCCAAAAGACATAGTCATTAGAGATGCTTATGAAGCAGGTATGGATTTTCATTCTCGGTATTCTGCTAAAGGCAAAAGGTATAAATACATCATATACAACAGAAAATTTAATTCGCCTATATGCAGAAATTATAGCTGGCATATAAGTGATGAATTAGATTTAGATAAAATGGTGGAATCATTGACGTATTTAAAAGGAACACATGACTTTTCAGCATTTAAAGCCAGTGGAAGTAGTGTAAAAGATTCTATAAGAACCGTAAGAGATATTTCACTCAGAAAAAATGATTTTAATGTAGAATTTGAGATTGAAGCGGATGGTTTTTTATACAATATGGTTAGAATAATCGTTGGAACAATTGTTGATGTGGGATTAGGGAAGATTAACCCTATCTATGTAAAAGAGATTTTAGAATCAAAAGATCGAGGTATGGCGGGGAAAACTGCACCACCACAAGGATTGTTTTTAACTAAAATATACTATTGACATGGGTGGTGCTGTGGATTAAAATTATATTATGTAAAATTATGCCCCGTTTATTGAAGATATGTTACTTAAGTATAAGTTTCTTAAGGAGGTAAAATATAGTGAAGTCATTCATGCCAAAAAAGGATGAAGTAGAAAGAAAATGGTATGTCATAGATGCCGAAGGAAAAGTGTTAGGCAGATTAGCTAGTCAAGTTGCAAAGATTTTGTCTGGTAAAAATAAACCTATATATTCACCCAGCGTTGATACAGGTGATTTTGTTATAATTGTCAATGCAGACAAAGTCGTATTGACAGGTAAAAAATTAGAGCAAAAGTACTTTAAATATTACACAGGGCATCCTGGTGGACTTAAATTAATACAGTACAAGACTTTAATGAGGACAAAGCCTGAAAAAGCTATCATGAGGGCTGTAAAAGGAATGCTTCCAAAAAACAAATTAGGAAGGCAAATGCTAAAAAAATTAAAAGTTTATACTGGTCCTGAACATAAACATGCAGCACAGAAGCCAGAGAAACTTGACATATAAGGAGGGAATAAGGAATGGCTGCTATCCAATTTTTTGGTACTGGTAGAAGAAAAACATCTGTTGCACGTGTTAGATTAGTCCCAGGGAAAGGTAATATAATCATAAATGGTAGATCTCTTGACGACTATTTTGGATTAGACACTTTAAAATACACAGTCAAACAACCGCTTATTTTAACTGAAAACATCGATAAATTTGATGTAATTGCTAAAGTTGAAGGCGGTGGATTGTCAGGCCAGGCTGGTGCAATTAGATTAGGCATTACAAGAGCATTGATGAAAGCTGACAATGAATTAAGACCAATTCTTAAGAAGGCTGGATTTGTGACAAGAGATCCAAGGATGAAAGAGAGAAAGAAATACGGTCTTAAGAAAGCAAGAAAAGCACCGCAATTTTCAAAAAGATAAAAAGAGCGCTATATGCGCTTTTTTTGTTTAGTTTAAACTTAAAATAATGAAGAAAAAAGAAGTAAATCAATGAAATCTTAAAATATATTCATATAATAACCGAAAAACGCGTATTTTGAAGGTAAAAAATATTTGATATAAGCTGATTAATATGATATATTAATACCTGTCACTGCGATTGGGAAACAAAAAAAAGCAGTTGACAGAGAGAAGATAATGTGGTAATATAGACGATGTCGCGATAAGCGGCGAGGGAAGAGAACCTTGAAAACCGAACAGTGAGATATGCGAGCAAAGGATATAAACATGAGAGTTTGATCCTGGCTCAGGACGAACGCTGGCGGCGTGCCTAACACATGCAAGTCGAGCGATCCGGCACTCAACTAAGCGCTTACAGAAAAAGAGAGAAAAATGAGTAAACGCAAAGTTGAGTGCCGGATAGCGGCGGACGGGTGAGTAACGCGTGGACAATCTACCCTGTAGTTTGGGATAACACCTCGAAAGGGGTGCTAATACCGGATAATGTCAAGAAGTGGCATCACTTTTTGAAGAAAGGAGAAATCCGCTATAGGATGAGTCCGCGTCCCATTAGCTAGTTGGCGGGGTAAAAGCCCACCAAGGCGACGATGGGTAGCCGGCCTGAGAGGGTGAACGGCCACACTGGAACTGAGACACGGTCCAGACTCCTACGGGAGGCAGCAGTGGGGAATATTGTGCAATGGGGGAAACCCTGACACAGCGACGCCGCGTGAGCGAAGAAGGCCTTCGGGTCGTAAAGCTCAATAGTATGGGAAGATAGTGACGGTACCATACGAAAGCCCCGGCTAACTACGTGCCAGCAGCCGCGGTAATACGTAGGGGGCGAGCGTTGTCCGGAATTACTGGGCGTAAAGAGCRCGTAGGCGGCTGTAAAAGTCAGATG
>NZ_BBKT01000044.1 GCF_000747665.1 Thermoanaerobacterium saccharolyticum
AAATTGACACCTTCAAGATTAAACCAATTGTTGGTTTCAGATAAAAGAGGAATTGCAGCATCAAAATCGGGGATATTAGCAGGAGTGGTTACTTCAGCAATAGGAAGACCAGACAAAGAATCAATAATAATATGGTTTTTATATCCCCAATAAAATTCAAAATTTTTATTAGAAGAATCATTAGAAGCAGTATGAACACCAAGTCTACAATCCTTGTCAGACTTAGGCTGATTATCTTTAGAGAATTTATTTTTAGAAAAACACTTAGGATTATTGAACTTAGTATTAGCCTTAATAGGAGTAGAATCCAAAGAAATAGATTCACCAGAAATAAGGTCGAAATCCTTAAGAATATTAACTTGATTCTGCATAACATAAGACAAATATTTATGATCAAAATTTTTAAGGAAACGGTCAAAAGTCCAATAAGAGGGCAACTTTTTAGTAATATCAAAACCGCAGAGGTGAGCAATAATAAGATTATTATTAAGATAATCAATGAGATCAGAAATCTCACCGAATTTCTCAGCTTTCATAACAATGATGGCTCTAAAGAGGGCATGACGAGAATAACCTCTAGGGCCAAATTTAGAAGGCGGGAATTCAGGAATGGAAGACAAATCAAGATTGCTAAATAAAGAAGTATAAAAATCAATTTTAGGTTGAGAAGTAAAAAGGTCAATAATGTTTAAAACTTGTTGAAGCTGGTACATGTAGGGTTTCCTCCTTTAATGTTTAATGATGCTAATAATACAATAATTCGACATAAAAGGCAGGAAATCCTACATATCAGATAAAAAATTTTCAGGGTGATAAGAAAAAAGCATATCTTAAAAATGGCTAAAATCAAGGCTTTTGAGATATGCACAAGTCTATGGTATAATTTATTCTGGGGTGATAGTTTGCTCTACAATTATAAAACGATATATGGGTATGGATATAAAGAAATAGAAATAAAGAGATCACGGTTTATAGGACATGCAAAACCTGTAGAAAATGAGGATGAAGCAATCAAGTTTATAAATAGCATAAAAAGTGCTCATAAGGATGCTACTCACAATGTATATGCATATATTTTAGGTGAAAGGGATGAGATACAAAGGTACAGTGATGATGGAGAACCTTCTGGTACAGCCGGAGTTCCGGTTTTAAATGTCATAAAAAATGAAGGTTTAAAAAATACAGCCGTTGTGGTGACAAGGTACTTTGGCGGGATATTGCTTGGCGCTGGTGGCTTAATAAGGGCTTATGTTAAGAGCGCTAAATTAGGGCTTGAGACTGCAACTATTGTTGAGAAGATTCTGTTTAAAAGTGTGCACGTAACTGTTGATTATACTCTTTTTGGAACTGTGCAAAACGACCTACTAAAGAATAATTACCTAATAAAAGATATCGAGTATGCTGACAAGGTTACATTAATCGTGTACGTTCAATACGATAAAAAAGATGATTTTATAGAACACATTGTCAATTTAACTAATGCAAAATCTTTCATTGAAGACGGAAGCGATGTATATCTTTATAAAAAAGATGATAAATATTTAGAATAATCATTTTGTACCTTGTATAGAATTTAATAAAATTAATTTGAATTGCCACATAATCTGGGGGTGCATTAAATGAATTATTACAAAGTCTTGATTTCATGTGGTCATTTAGGCAATTCAAAAGAAATAACTGTTACAAGGTACTTTAAAGCAAAAAATATAATAGACGCTTTTGAAAGCGGTAATAGAATGCCGAGAGCTAAAAAAAAAACATTCCCATACATCTGTTTTACTTGTTAAACCTATTGATGAAATGTCATACATAAATGGAAAATGTCAGGAAAGAACAAACAAATATCTAATGATAAGATAGATTTGGAAGGTGATAGAATGGATTATGTTGAAGAAGCATTAAAAAGAAAAGTATGGGCTGTTGTAGGTGCTACAGACAACAAGGAAAAATTCGGGTACAAGATATATAAAAATCTGAAATTGGAAGGTTATACTGTTTATCCTGTCAACCCTAATTATGAAAGTGTTGATGGTGATAAATGCTATGAATCATTATCGAAATTGCCAGTTGTGCCTGAGGTTGTTGATATGGTTGTATCACCTAAAATAGGTGATGCTTTTGTGGAAGAAGCATCAAAACTTGGTGTAGATATTATATGGTTTCAACCAGGTGCAGAAAGTGATGCTTTGATTGAAAAAGCTGACAATTTAGGACTTAATGTTGTTTACAATACGTGTGTAATGATGGAGACAGATAGGCGAAAATAATCATGTTTCGCCTCTACCATCCCAATTGATGTCATTTGTAACATAATAATTTTCGCATATTTCCAGTTTTGATTTATTTATTTTAAATTTTTTACTATTTTTTTTTTATTTTGCGTTTTTTCATTTTGTTTTTCACCTATCTTTTGCTTTGATATTATTTCGTAAATTCCCATGATAAATAAGAATACTGCAAATAACCTTTTTAACATGTATGAGTTGATGTAAATTGATATATACGAACCGATAAGACTTCCTATTAAACCGCTTAATATTATGTTTAAAATAATATTTAAAACTACATTTTTTTGTTTTAAATGATATAGGAGTGCGATGGTAGCTGTTGGAACGAAAGATAGCAAATTTACACTTTGAGCCATATGCTGCTCAATATTTGCAAAAATCGTTAGACAAGGGATTAAAATTGTTCCTCCACCAATACCCATCCCTCCAATGATACCGGATAAAAAGCCTATTATAAATAATTTCATTGCAATATATCCCTTTCGATTTATTTAGAAAATAAAATCCTTATCGACGCAGCAATCATTATTATTCCAAATATTTTGCGCAAATACTTTATAGGTACTTTATTTAAAATGGATGCGCCTAAAAGACCACCTATCACACTGCCTAAAGTAACATTTAAAGTTATGGGCAAATCGAATATGCCGCTTTTTATGTATATGATAGAACTAAAAATCGTCAGTGGAAGAATTATTGATATTGCTGTTGCATGCGCTTTATGGTCTTCGATTCCAAGCAAGAAAACCATAAAAGGCACGATGATAGTTCCGCCACCAGCTCCAAATAGTCCATTTAAAAGTCCAGTCATAAAACCAATAATCATTAATTTTAAATGTCTTTTCATTTCATCAATATCACCTTAAACTTTTTATTATATTATTCTTGCATTAATTGACATAAGATATGTATAAGTTTAAAATTTTTATGTATCAGTCTTAATGATGCGACGGATTTTTTGATGCGATTTTAAATTTACTTATACGGCATTTTTTGATAAAATAAATTTTGGCACAAAGCAAAGGAGGTTTATTTTATGTCTGGACATTCAAAATGGGCTAATATAAAGCATAAAAAAGAAAAAATGGATGCACAGAAAGGAAAAATATTTACAAAACTCACAAAAGACATAATAATGGCGGCAAAAGAAGGCGGTGATCCTGAGACAAACAGCAAGTTAAGAGATGCCATAGAAAAGGCAAAGGCTAACAATCTTCCTAATGAAAACATACAGAGGGCCATAAAGAAAGGTACTGGCGAATTAAGCGGTGGTAATCTCGAGGAAGTCGTTTATGAAGGTTATGGACCTGCAGGTTCTGCAATAATAGTGGAGGCTTTGACAGACAATAAGAATAGGACTGCTGGCGACATAAGGCATATATTTGATAGAAGCGGTGGAAGCTTAGGTTCAACTGGATGTGTTGCCTGGATGTTTGATAAAAAAGGTCTTATAACTATTGAAAAGAATGAAAATATTGATGAAGATGAATTGGCTATGGTTGCAATAGATGCAGGAGCCGACGATTTTTCATCTGATGGTGATGAATATGAGATTTTGACGAATCCTACCAATTTTCAAGCTGTTAAAGATGCAATAAACAAGGCAGGCTATGTCATGTCTTCCGCTGAAATAACGATGATTCCTCAAAATAGGGTAAAACTTTCTGATAGCGATTATGAAAAATTCGAGAAATTTATAGAAAAATTGGAAGAAAACGACGATGTACAAGAAGTATATCATAACGTTGATATGTCAGATGAAGAGGAGTAGAAGAAATGATTACATTTCTTCTATCTCCTTTTTTTCTTTCTCAGTCAGGATCTTTTCTAAATCTAAGTTTATAATTAAGCGGTCGTCGTAGCTTACTACTGATTCTATGAATTCTTTCCCTATTCCTGCTATGATATCGGGTGCTTCTTTTATAGACTCAGGCTCTACGTGCAATACTTCTGTTACAGAGTCAACGATAAATCCAACAGATTTTTCATTGATTTTAATGATTATTATTCTTGTATTATCATCGTATTCTGTAAGTTTCATATTCAATCTTTTCTTAAGATCTATGATTGGTATTACGGTACCCCTTAGATTGATAATGCCTTCTACAAAATTTGGCACGTCTGGTACTTTTGTTATTGACTGCATCCGGATTATTTCTAGCACATCCATTATATCTACGCAAAATTCCTCATCATTTAATTTGAATATAACAATTTGATTTAGCATATTATATTAATCAACTCCTTTCAAATGATAATATTCGATATAATTTTACAAAATCCTTCAAAAAAATTTAGTATAAAAAATTTTTTATTGGGTATAATTACAAAAAAGTTAAATTGTATGGTGAAGGCAGGTAACTATCATATGAAATATTTTATAAGAAAAATCATACCTATTGTATTGATTTTTGTTACAATTTTTTTGGCAGGGTACTTGTATTATATAAGATATTACAATCATTCTTCAAAAATGCCGCAATATACCAATGCAAAGGACAATAGCATTCTTACAAATAGCAGTGTCAGTCCAAATGGAAAATTGATTTTCGAGACGTTATATAAAGGAAATGGAGATATAATAAAAGAAGAACAGAAAATAGGCATTTTGATTGCTGGCAAAAGCAAAGATGAAATTGCTAAAATTTATAATGGATGGAGCATTAAAAAATTCGACAGCGACGAGGTAATTTTGTGCAAAGAAGAAGAGGGTTTTCCACCAGGTTATTACATAATTTCCAGCTCGAACGGATATGTGTCACTATATAAATCAGATGGAAATGGTGGGAAAATACTTGTAGAGAAGACAGATATATTGGTAAATAATTTGAATCCAAACGATAAAGAAAGGATTTTAAACAACATTGTTGTGAAAGATGCGGATGAAGCATACTCAATACTTGCAAATTTAAGCAGTTAAACTCCCGATGTTTTAGGGAGTTTTTTCTTGTCTATGTGCGATATAGATGTTAAAATAGTATACGAGGAGGAGTTTGATGAGAATTATTGGGATTGATCCTGGAATTGCAATCATGGGATATGGAGTAATTGATGACTATGGCGGAAAATTTAAAGTTTTAGAGTACGGAGCTATTACAACGCCAGTTGGAACTGAAAAAAGTTTGAGGCTTAAAGCTGTGTACGATGGTATAAAATCGCTGATTGAAAAGTACAAACCTGATGTGATGGCTATTGAAGAGCTTTTTTTTTAATAAGAATGCTAAGACTGTCATAACTATAGGTGAAGCAAGAGGTGTGGCTATTTTAGCTGCAGTAAATTGTGGAATACAAGTGTTTGAATATACCCCATTGCAAGTAAAACAATCTGTAGTAGGTTATGGGAGAGCCGAAAAAAAGCAAGTTCAGAATATGGTAAAGGCAATCTTAAGATTGAACGAAATACCGAAACCGGATGATGTTGCAGATGCGTTGGCAGTTGCACTTTGCCACAGCAACAGCAATATTTTGAATGCGAAATTGGGGTCATTAAAATGATAGATTACATAAAGGGTTATATTGTTGAAAAAGGCATTGACTACGTTGTTATTGAAACGCTTGGCATAGGTTTTAAAATAATAGTGCCAAGGAGTACTTTAAGCCAGTTGACAAATACAAGTGAAATAATTAAGCTTTATACATACATGCATGTTAAAGAAGATGGATTTCAACTTTACGGATTTTTGACGATAAATGAGGTAGAGATTTTTAAAAAATTGATAGCTGTAAATGGTGTTGGACCTAAGGCAGCAGTTTCAATATTGTCGACAATTTCCATTGAAAGTTTTTATGATGCCATAAGAAATAGCGATTCAAAGGCTATAGAAAAGTCGCCAGGTATTGGAAAGAAAACTGCACAGCGGATAATATTGGAGCTTAAAGACAAGTTAACATTTACTCATGATGTAAAACTTGATGATTCATCAAATGATGTGGTTGATGCGCTGTTATCACTTGGATATACAAAACAAGAGTCTATGAAAGCATTAGAAGGAGTAGATTGTTCAAATTTAGAGTCTGCTTTAAAAGAGGCATTAAAAAAGCTTATGAAATAAGGTGATAAAATGGAGGAGAGGATTTTAACGCAGAATTTTACGACAGAAGACGCCTCCGAGTATTCTTTACGGCCAAAAAGATTGTCTGAATACATAGGACAGTGGAAGATTAAAGAAGAGCTAAAAATTTATATAGAGGCAGCTAAGATGAGAAGTGAGCCATTAGACCATGTTTTGCTTTTTGGTCCGCCTGGTCTTGGCAAAACTACACTTGCCAACATTATATCAAATGAGATGGGCGTCGGCATTAGGATAACTTCCGGGCCAGCTATAGAAAGAGCAGGGGATTTAGCAGCGATACTTACTAACTTACAAGAAAATGATATTCTTTTTATTGACGAAATACACAGGCTTAATAGAAGTGTGGAAGAAATTTTATATCCGGCTATGGAAGATTTTGAATTAGATATAATAATTGGAAAGGGACCAAGTGCAAGATCGTTGCGGCTTGATTTGCCGCGCTTTACACTTATAGGAGCGACGACAAGGGCTGGACTGATGACTTCTCCATTAAGGGACAGATTTGGAGTAATCATGAGGCTGGAGTTTTATTCTGTTGAAGAATTAAGTGAGATCATAAAAAGATCATCAGCTATATTAAATATAGGTATCAACGATGAAGCTGCTTATGAGCTGGGTCGCCGTTCCAGGGGAACGCCAAGGATAGCGAATAGACTTTTAAAGAGAGTGAGAGATTTTGCTCAAGTGAAGGGCAATGGTTTTATTGATTTTCATATAGCAAAAGATGCCCTTGATATGTTAGGCGTAGATGATATGGGGCTTGAGCATATAGATAGAAAAATGTTAAAATCTATTATTGAGAAATTTTCGGGAGGACCTGTCGGCATTGACACTATTGCAGCTTCAATAGGGGAAGAAAGCGATACAATTGAAGATGTTTATGAACCATATTTGATGCAAATTGGCTTTTTAAACAGGACTCCAAGGGGTAGAATAGCGACAAAATTGGCTTATGAGTATCTTAATTATAGTTTACCTGAGTGAGGGATCAATATGTTTCAAGAATTTGGGAAAACGTTGATTGTCATAGGTATAGTGATTACAATAGTTGGAGTGGCTTTGTTTTTTGGCAGTAAATTTGGAATTGGACATTTGCCTGGTGATATTGTTTTTAAGAAAGGTAATTTTACTTTTTACTTTCCATTAATGTCGTCAATAATTTTAAGCATTGTTTTGACTTTTATACTATGGCTTTTTAGAAAATAAACGTAAAGGGGTCATTATTGTGAGGTTTAAAAAGTCTGTTTCATTTTTCTTGCTTTTCACACTTATTTTGATGAACACCGCAAGCTATGTAAACGCCAGTGTAAATATGCCTTCTTTGATAAGAATAGGGCTTTTTTATGCTTCAAATACACTGTCGTCCTATTCAATGATTTCTTCAAGCGGATTCAAAGTAAGCGTAGACGATGGCACTGGCAATGTAAAAGCAATATACAATATTTCATATAACAATGTTCAGGTGATAAAAGATGACAACTTTTACTTGCAAGAAGGCAATTTTCCTGATCAAGCGACGGCGGACGGCCAACAAACAAAATTAAGCTCTGATGTTTCAAATTCAGTTGTAGGATATGATGGTAGTTATCATATTTACATTGGACCGTATTCAAGCCAATCTGATGCAAATACAGCAATGAGTAGTCTTAAATCTAAATTTTCGGATATTAAGTTAGTATCTCCCAATAATCATATACTAATAACGCAAAATGGAAAGTCTGTATTTTTATATACAGCAAGTAATCAGATTTATCTTATGAACGTGTCTGGTGATGGGCCAATATCGATTAATGGGAAAAGATATAGAGGATATTTTGAATTTATAAGGCAGCAGAATAGCGACATGACTGCGATAAATGTATTGCCGCTGGAGGAGTATTTATATGGTGTTGTTCCTGCAGAAATGCCTGCCTCTTGGAATATAGAAGCTTTAAAAGCACAGGCTGTAGCGGCAAGAACTTATGCGGTGTATAATCTTGGGAAATACAGCAAGTACGGATTCGATTTAACAAATGATATAAATTGTCAGGCCTATAATGGATTTGACGGAGAGAATCCTAACTCAACTAAAGCTGTTAATGATACAAAAGGCGTAATTGCTGTTTATGATGGAAAGCCTATAGAAGCCATATTCCATTCACATAGTGGAGGTTACACAGAAGATAGTGAGAATGTCTATACAAACAGCGTTCCTTATTTAAGAGGCGTTGAAGATAAATATGTTTTCGGGTACAATGAATCACTTGACAATTGGACTGTGAGTGTTACTGCCGATTCTGTTGCGCAAAAATTAAAAGACAGTGGCATTGATATAGGCAATATCACAAATATTCAAGTCACCAGTAAAAGTTGGACTGGCAGGGCTATACAGGTAACAATTTATGGAGATAAAGGCAATTATGTTTTAAATAAAAATGATATAAGGAATTTTTTTGGACTTAAAAGTAATATGATAACAATAAGTGGGAATGACAGTGCTTCAAATAGCAATACTGCTTATATTCAGTCACAGCAGGGTGTTGTAAGCAAATCATTGTCTGGTCTAATGGTCATGTCCGCAAATGGACAAAAGACTGTTGGTAACAATGACTTGTATATTTTAGGACAAAGCAAAACGATTAAAATTGCCATTCAGAGTGGACCATCTACTATATTTACTATAAATGGCAGTGGATACGGACATGGCGTTGGACTGAGCCAATATGGAGCTCGTGGAATGGCAGATCATGGGTATAATTATATAGACATATTAAAATACTACTATAAAGGAATCGATGTTTATGATACAATAAACAATAAGGCTTTATAAAATTTACGCAGAAATCTGGAGGCATTGTAATGAACTTGCACGAATTTTACTACGATTTACCTGAAGAACTTATCGCACAGGAACCTCTTCAAAATCGCGATGAATCAAGATTGATGGTTTTAAATAAAACTACAGGCGGAATAAAGCATGATGTCTTTAAAAACATAATAAACTATCTGAAACCTAATGATGTTCTTGTTTTAAATGATACAAAGGTCATACCTGCAAGACTATATGGCGTTAGAGAGGACACTGGAGGGAAGATAGAATTTGTTCTTTTAAAAAGGCTTGGAATTGATGAGTGGGAAATATTAGTAAAACCAGGAAGAAGAGCTAAAATAGGTTCTAAGTTTATTTTTGGCAATGGAGAACTGAAGGCTTTAATATTATCAGATACAGATGCTGGAGGGAGAATTGTAAAATTTAGTTATAAAGGCGTTTTTGAGGAAGTGCTTGATAAACTTGGCGAGATGCCTGTACCGCCATACATAAAGAAAAAATTGAAAGATAAAAACATGTATCAGACGGTGTACGCAAAACATGAGGGATCTGCTGCAGCTCCTACTGCTGGTCTTCACTTTACGAATGAGCTTTTAGATAAGATAAGAGAATTTGGAGTTAAGACGGTTTTCATAACTCTTCATGTGGGATTGGGCACATTTAGACCTGTAAAAGAGGAAGTGATAGAGAATCATAAGATGCACTCCGAATTTTACATTGTGAATGAAGATGCAGCGGATGCGATTAATGCTGCCAGAAAGGCAGGAGGCAGGATAATATCAGTTGGCACAACATCTACTCGAACTTTAGAGACTGTTGCCGATGATGATGGAATTATTCATGCTGGTAGTGGGTGGACTGACATTTTTATTTATCCAGGGTATAAGTATAAAGCAATAGACGGGATAATAACAAATTTTCATTTACCTGAATCGACGCTTATCATGATGATTTCTGCATTTGCAGGAAAAGAAAATGTCATGAATGCTTACAAGACGGCCATAGACAACAAATATAGATTTTATAGTTTTGGCGATGCTATGCTGATTATTTGATAGGAGGAAACGATGACAGCTATAAAATATGACTTAGTAAAAAAGGAAAGGAATACAAAAGCAAGACTGGGAGTGCTTCACACTCCACATGGCGATATTGAGACGCCTGTTTTTATGCCAGTTGGTACTCAAGCGACGGTAAAAGCTATGACTCCTGAGGAACTTAAAGAAATTGGGGCTAATATAATATTGAGCAATACATACCATTTATACTTAAGGCCGGGACATGAACTTATTAAAAAAGCTGGTGGATTGCATAAGTTTATGAATTGGGATAGAGCTATATTGACAGATAGCGGTGGGTTTCAAGTGTTTAGCTTAGGGCCTTTGAGGAAGATCACAGAGGAAGGTGTAGAATTTCGTTCACATATAGATGGCTCAAAACATTTTTTAACGCCAGAAAAAGTGGTAGAGATAGAAAATGCATTAGGTGCAGACATTATAATGTCTTTTGACGAATGTGCACCGTATCCTGCTGATTATGGTTATGTGAAAAATTCTATGGAATTGACATTAAGGTGGGCTAAAAGAGGGAAAGAGGCACATAAAAATACGGATAGACAAGCGCTTTTTGGCATCGTGCAAGGTGGTACTTATGATGACTTGAGAAAAGAATGTGCCAATAGATTAGTTGACATTGATTTTCCTGGATATTCTATAGGTGGGTTAAGCGTTGGCGAAGAGAAACAATTGATGTATCATGTGGTAGATCTAACGACAGACTTTCTTCCTCAGGATAAACCTCGGTATCTGATGGGTGTTGGAAGTCCAGATGATTTGATAGAAGGAGTAATAAGAGGAGTTGATATGTTTGACTGTGTTTTGCCAACACGTATAGCAAGAAATGGAACAGTTCTAACCAGTACAGGTAGGCTTATAGTAAGGGATGCTCCACATGCAGAAGAGTTTATCCCATTAGATAGCGAATGTGATTGCTATACATGTAAAAACTTTTCAAGGGCATATATAAGACACCTTTTTAAAGCTAATGAAATTTTAGCAGCAAGACTTGCGACAATACATAATTTAAGATTTTTGACAAGGCTTATGCAAGGCATTAGAGAGGCAATTAAGCAAGACAAGCTGCTTGAATTTAAATCACAATTTTATAAAAAATACGGGTACAAGGAGGAATAAAATGAACGCTCAAACAATATACTTGATTGGCGAAATAGTAATTTTTATGGCAATCTTTTACTTTTTATTGATATTGCCGCAGCAAAGAAGGGAAAAGAAAGAGAAAGCTATGATTGATGCATTAAAGCCTGGTGACGAAATTATTACAAAAAGCGGCATTTACGGCAAGATATTAAACATAAAAGACGATGCGCTTACGATTGAAGTAGGTGCTGATAAAGTCAAATTAAAGATTGCTAAATGGTCTGTAGGAAAAGTCTTAAGTTCACAAAGCGATAATAAATAAAAAGATGCGGATGCGGGAAACCGCATTTTTTTTGCTTTAATTAAGATGTAATATTGTCTTTTTTATAAGCATAAAATTTACTGATGAAAAAAGGGAGGTGCTTTAATGAAAAGTAAAACTCAAAATTACAACGATAGAGTATTAAACATACATGGAATAATAGTTGGATTGTTAGTAAGCTATATAATTACGCTTCTGTTTTTTATAACTTATGCGTTGGTATTGACATATACACCACTTTCAGAGTTGACGCTTCCCACTCTGACAATGCTTATAACAATAATAGGCATAGTTTTATCCGGTGCTATAGCTGCCCGCAATACAAAAAGCAAAGGCTGGTTAAATGGAGGCTTGGCAGGTCTTCTCTATGTTCTCCTTATGCTGTTTTTAGGAGTTTATTTTGTAAAAGAAGCTGGCATAAATGCAGGAATAGCTTTAAAGCTTATTTGGGGAGTTGTTTTAGGTGCTATAGGCGGCATGATAGGCATAAATCTATAGCTTTTATTGTCGTGAATTATATGTTATAATCAAAAAAGAAGAGGAGGTATGAAAATGAGACATATTGTAACAATCAACAGAACATCATTGAAAGATAGCTTGAAAAAACCTGGATGTGGAGAATGTCAGGCATCATGCCAATCTGCTTGCAAGACTTCGTGCACTGTTGCAAATCAGGAGTGCCAAAATTAATTTACATAGGTTAGTGGCAGTAATAATACGTTACTGCCATTTAAAATGTATAGGAGGTTAAGATGCATAGCATAATACATAAATTTAGACAATTAGGGATGAATATTGTATTAGATCCTGTCAGCGGAGCAATACATGTTATAGATGATTTGACTTATGAATTATTGGATTTATATTTGGATAATGATTTTGATACGATTGTTGAGCTATTAAAGGATAAATATGATGAATCAGATATTAAAGAAGCGTATGATGAAATAGAGTCCATCCGTCAAAAAGGGCTTCTTTATTCCGAAGATGTGTACAAGGATATAGATGTAAGCAGAAAAGATTCTGTGATAAAAGCTATTTGCCTTAATGTGGCACATGATTGCAATTTAAGATGTAGTTATTGTTTTGCGTCAACTGGCGATTTTAAAGGCGGCAGGAAGCTAATGCCGTATGAAGTAGGCAAAAAAGCTATAGATTTTTTGATCAAAAATTCAGGAAACAGGAAGATTGTAGAAGTAGATTTTTTTGGAGGAGAACCGCTTTTAAACTTTGATGTTGTGAAAAAATTGGTTGATTATGGAAGAGAAGAAGCAAAGAAATATGGAAAGACTATTAAATACACTATAACTACGAATGGTGTATTATTAGATGAGGAGAAAGCGACGTACATAAATGAGAATTTTTCTAACGTCGTATTAAGCCTCGATGGCAGAAAAGATATAAATGATGCCATGAGAAAAAGAATTGATGGCAGTGGTTCATACGATGTTATTTTCCCTAAAATAAAAAACTTTGTTTTAAAAAGAGGTAATAAAGAGCATTACATAAGAGGAACCTTTACAGCTAAAAATCTTGATTTTTCCGAAGATGTATTGTATTTGGCCGATATGGGGATAAGGGAAATTTCTGTAGAACCTGTAGTGGAGAAAGAAGATACAGATTACACATTAAAACAAGAACATTTGAAAGAGATTTTAAAAGAGTATGACAAGCTTGCAGAAAAGTATGTAGAAAGAATGGAGGATGGTAGACCTTTTTCATTCTATCATTTTAAAATTAGTTTAGATAATGGTCCTTGCATCAAAAAAAGGCTTCAAGGTTGTGGTGCTGGTTTTGAATATGCGGCTGTAACTCCTGATGGTGAAATATACCCATGTCATCAGTTTGTAGGAAATGAATCTTTCAGATTAGGTAGCGTTGACTGCGGGATTGAAAACAAAGAGTTACAGGAGAAATTTATGGAAAGCGATATATACAAAAGAGAAGAGTGTAGCAAATGCTGGGCAAGATTTTACTGCAGTGGTGGATGCTTTGCTAACAATTATAATATAAATGGTGATATAAATAAACCATACGAACTATCTTGTGAGATGCAGAAAAAGAGGTTTGAATGTGCTATAGCAATTAAAGCTTATGAAATGTTAAAAGAAAATGATATTTACGAAAAATAGTAAGCCATGGCAATTTGATAATTGACCGTTTACAATAAAAGTAATATAATAAAACGTAGCGAACAAAAGAAAGGGGATAATGATGAAATCGAGAGGATTGGCAAAATTTTTATCAGTAATCGTGCTTGCCATAATAGTAGCGTATGTTGCTTTTTATGGTGTAAATGCCGGAAATTATTCGATTAAGCCAGTTCAAGACAGTATAAGGCTGGGACTTGACTTAAAGGGCGGTGTGTACGTATTGGAACAGGCGCAAGGGAATGTTTCACAAGATGCAATGACAAGGGCGATTTCAATAATAAGAAACAGAGTAGATGCTTTAGGAGTGTCGCAGCCTCTTATAGTTCAGCAAGGACCTAATAGAATAAGGATAGAGATTCCAGGTGTTAACGATCCTGATCAAGTTATTTCTTACTTAGGACAGACAGCACAGCTTAAATTTATAGGACCAGACGGCAAAGTCATATTGACAGGTGCGGATGTTAAAGATTCAAAAGCAGTTTATCAGACAGATCAGACCGGTGTGCAGGAGCCAGTTGTCACATTGGATTTGAATAGCAAAGGCGCAAAAGCTTTTGCTGATGCAACGGCGAAATTTGTAGGCAAACAAATAGCAATAGTTCTTGACGATAAGACAATATCTGCACCAGTAGTACAAGAACAGATTCCAGATGGCAAAGCGGTTATAAATGGGATGAAAGATTTTGATGAAGCGAAAAATTTGGCAAACCTTATAAGGGGTGGTGCACTTCCAGTGACGTTGAAGCAGGTTGAATACAGCTCTGTTGGTGCTACATTAGGACCAAGTGCATTAAAGGCCAGTGAAGAAGCAGGTATGTATGGACTTTTAATAGTTTTATTGTTTATGATAGCTTTCTATAGATTGCCTGGATTGATAGCAGATATAGCGCTTGGAATATACATTTTAATAAACTTTATAGTATATGCATTGTTGCATGTTACATTGGACTTGCCTGGCATTGCTGGTATGCTTTTGTCAATAGGCATGGCAGTTGATGCTAATATAATCATATTTGAGAGAATGAAAGAAGAGATGAGAGCAGGTAAATCTATAAGAGCTTCCTTAGACGCCGGCTTTAGAAAAGCATTTGTGGCAGTATTTGATTCAAACATCACAACCCTTATTGCTGCATTTGTATTGTTTTTCATGGGTGCAGGAACTGTAAAAGGATTTGCATTGACGCTTATAATCGGTGTTATATCCAGTATGTTTACTGCAATAACTGTTTCAAGGTTCCTATTAAAGTCGATTGTTGAAACAGAATTCACCAAGAATATCAGAGTATACGGTGCATAAGGAGGCAAAACTATGAGATGGAATAACATAAAGTGGAATATTGACGTCATAGGTAAGACAAAAGTTTGGTTTACTATATCTGGCATAATAATATTGGCAGGGCTTATTGCTTTATTTACAATAGGTTTAAATTGGGGACTTGACTTTACAGGCGGTACTGTAATTGAATTTAATATGCATAAGCCTGTGACGATTGCCGTAAATAATGAAATTACAAACATATTAAAGAGCAATGGTGTTAAAGATTCGCAGGTAAAGGCTATTGGACCTAATAACACGCATGTTTCAATAACGACTCCAAGCCTTGATGATAAGACTAGGACTGCCGTTATAAATGCTATAGAATCTAAGTACAAGCTTACTGTTAAAGATCTTGTATCGTCGCAGAATGTCAGTGCATCTATAGGTAAAGAGATGCAGTTTGGGACGATTTTGGCATCTGCTGTAGCTGCACTTCTTATGCTTATTTACATTGGTTTTAGGTTTAACTTTGAGATGGGTGCTGCTGCTGTTTTAGCTTTGATACATGATATCTTAATAATGATTTCGGCCTATGCGTTGCTTAGAATTGTTGTAGATACACCTTTCGTGGCTGCAATACTTACGGTTTTTGGTTATTCTATAAATGATACGATTGTCATATTTGATAGAATAAGAGATAACATTAAATTGATGAGGAAGGCAAGCTACAAAGAGATAGCGAATGTCAGTGTAAATGAGACGATGACTCGTTCTATAAATACTGTCATGACAGTTTTGCTTATGCTTTCACTTATGTACTTCTTTGGGCCTGCATCTATAAAAGATTTTGCTTTACCTCTTTTAATTGGCATCACAAGCGGTGCATATTCTTCAATTTTTATTGCAAGCCCATTGTGGGTTATATTTAAGGATAAAGAAGGAAAAAATAGTGTTGGGAACAAGGTTGGAAATAGACCTCAAAAAGCATGATAGGAGGTGATTACATGCTTAAGGAGATGTTTCTTGCAGGTCTCGGTGCTGTTTCTCTGACGAAAGATAAATTAGAAGAGATAGCTCAAGAACTTGTAAAACGCGGCGAACTTACTGCAGAAGACAAAAATAACTTTATAAATAGTGCATTGAATTCCGTAAACAAACAAAAGCAAGTCATTAAAGAAAAGGCTTATGAGAATATTCAGCAATTGGCTAAAGAAGCAAATCTAGTGACAAGAGAAGAATACAATCTTTTGTTGGCGAGGATAGCCGAGCTGGAAAGCAAGTTAGATCAGCTTATGCAAAACAATCAGAATATGTAAATTTCTTAATTAGTGGCATAATACTTTTAAGTATATTGCCGCTATATTTTTATTGAGGTGTGGAAATGAATCTGTTCAGCATTTTTTCAACAAGAAAATATATAAAAAGGTATAGAGAAATACTAAAAATACTTACAAAAAATGGTTTTGGTTTTATCAGTGAAATATTGTCAAAGAAAAAAAGCATACCGTTTGTGTACATACGGAAGAACGACTTGCCTATTGCTTTATCTGAAAGGATTCGAATTACTTTAGAGGAGTTAGGGCCTACATTTGTGAAGATGGGGCAGCTATTAAGCACAAGACCTGATTTGCTTCCGCATGATGTGATTAATGAATTATCAAAACTTCAAGATAATGTTCCGCCTGTGGAATTTGACACAATGCGTCAAATCATTGAGGATGAATTGGGAGATGAAATTTCCAATCTATTTTTGTCATTTGATAAAGAGCCGATAGCATCGGCATCTATTGGACAAGTGTACAAAGCGGTTACAAGGGAAGGAAATGACGTTGTAGTCAAAGTCCAAAGGCCGGGTGTTTACGAGAAGATAACAGCGGATATTATTATCTTAAAGACAATTGCAAAGATATTGAATGAAAGACTTACTGACTCACCTGTTGATTTTTTAGATGTGGTTAATGAACTGTCAGGATCACTTTTAAATGAGTTAGACTACACTTTAGAAGGCAATAATGCAGACAAGTTCAGGGAAAACTTTATTAATGAGTCGTATATATACATACCAAAAATATATTGGAAATATACGACTAAAAAAGTTTTAACAATGGAGTACATTGACGGAATCAGCGTTAAAAACAAGGAAAAATTGCGTGATAGCGGCTTTGATTTAAAGAAGATTGCGTACAACGGTGCTATGTCTATATTCATGCAGATATTCGTCTATGGATTTTTTCATGGCGATCCCCATCCAGGCAATATTCTCATCAGAAGTGATGGCAAACTATCATACATAGACTTTGGCATTGTAGGATATATAGACAGGTCAAATCGCGAAATGATAGTAGAACTTTTTAAGGCTTTTGTCGACAATGATACAGATGAAGTTGTTTCGATTTTAACAGATATGGATGCAATAAGAGATGGCGTAAATATAAGGCATTTGAAGTACGATCTTAGTGGGATCATAAGCTATTTTTACAATACTCCACTTAAAAACATAAATATCAATGATTCTGCTAAAAAGATAACTGCAATCATCTACAAGTACAAATTGATCATGCCTGCGGAATTTACACTGTTGCTTAAATCATTGGCGACTATCGAAGGAGTTGGCAAAGAATTAGACCCTGATTTCAGCATATCTGATATCGCGAAAGATTTTGTAAGAAAGATATATATTAACGATTTTAATTTTGCTAAAACTCTAAGTGAAAATGCGAAAGATCTTCATAAGATATACGTTCATTTGAAAAAGCTTCCATCAAAGCTTCAGGGCATAATTTCAAAAATATTAAAAGACAATGTAAGAGTAAAATTGGACATCGAAGAGACTGAGAAAATGAAGTACGACCTTAATTCAATGATAAACAAAATGATCATAAGCATTATAGCTGCATCACTTATTATAGGTTCATCACTTATAATGTCTCTTAACTATGGATACAAAGTATATGGCTACAATGTGGTAGGGTTAATTGGCTATTTAATATCGTTCATATTATGCATGGCAATTGTCTATTACATACTTTTCATAGAGAAAAAGCGAAAATAATGTGTTTTGTGAGGTGACGGAATATTATGATATACAACTGGGTATCAAAAAAAAATCAAAGACAATAAATTGGTGAACGAAATTGCAAGCAAATTTAATTTAAAAACTTATGTTGCACAGACCATTGTCAATAGAGGATATGATGATTTAAAAAAGGTTTATGAATATTTGAACCCAAAATTAGACACGCTTAGCGATCCTTACTTGTTGGAAGGAATAGAAGAAGCAGTTTCAATCATAAAATATCATATCAGTTTAAATGATAAAATAACGATATATGGTGATTACGATGTAGATGGTATAACCAGCGCTTCAATTTTATATACGGCGTTAAAAAGGCTTGGTGCCAATATAGACTTTTACATACCTGATCGCCTCTCAGAAGGTTATGGAATAAACATAGATGCTGTTAAAACATTATGCGATTCTGGAACGAAGCTTATTATAACCGTTGATTGTGGGATAGCGTCATTGAAAGAAGTACAGTATGCACGAAAACTTGGACTTGATGTTATTATTACAGACCACCATCAGGTTCCAGACATATTGCCGGAAGCTAATTGTATCATAAATCCACATATTAAAAATTGTACATATCCATACAGAGAATTGGCAGGGGTTGGAGTAGTTTTTAAACTTTGTTTAGCGCTTTTAGGAGATGAAGCATTGGAATTTCTTGATGTGGTAGCTTTAGGCACAGTAGCAGACATAGTCCCGCTTACTGGGGAAAATCGTGTGATCGTAAAAGAAGGGTTAAAAATGATGAGAAATACAAAAAACAAAGGATTAAGGGCGTTAATAAATTCTGTCGGCCTTAATGAAATAGACATAGATACGTACCATGTTGGGTTCATATTGGCTCCCAGGCTAAATGCTGCAGGAAGGTTGGAAAGTGCCGTATTGTGTGTGAATTTGTTGGTGACAGATGATCTTATAGAAGCTGATAGAATAGCAGCCTATTTAAATAGCGAGAATGTAAAAAGGCAGGAAATTGAGAAGAAAATATTAGAAGAAGCTATCATGAAAGTTGAAAATGATGTGGACTTAGAAAAAGAAAAGGTTATTGTCCTTTATAGTGAGAATTGGCATCCTGGTGTAATTGGTATAGTTTCTTCAAGGATAACAGAAAAATATCATAGACCGTCTATTTTAATAAGTCTCAGTGATGGTTTTGGTAAGGGTTCAGGAAGAAGCATAAAGGGATTTAATATATATGAGGCGATAAAATATGCTGGTGACTGCCTGATTAACTTTGGAGGACACGAGATGGCGGCAGGCTTGACTATAAGTAGCAGTCAGATAGAAGATTTTAAGCTTAAACTGAATGAATATGCCAAGATAAAATTAACTGCTTTTGATATGATGCCGATAATTGAAGTAGAAACTTCTATTGACGATGTATTAGATTTTGAAGGAGCAAGTCAAATAGGTTTATTAGAGCCTTTTGGCAATGAAAATCCTATGCCAATGTATGTGATTGAGAGTTTGGTTGTGAAAAAAGTTTCTGTCTTTGGGAATAACAAGCACCTGCGAATAATAGCTGGGAAAAATGATGTGATGTATGATGTCGTTTTATTCAATAGAGCTTACGAATTTGACAAGATTAGCATAGAATCGGTTTTGGATGTAGTTGGTTGTATTAAAATAAACGAGTGGAATGGAGAAAAAAAACTAGAGATAATAGCAAAAGATATTTTAGTGAAAGAGAAAAATGTATTATTTTTCAGAAATTTATACACTACTTTAGTAAACTTTAACGATGATGATTTTCGGGGATTAGAAAGCTATAATTTTATTGATGTGCGAAATATCGATGATAAGAGATCATATGTTTTAAAATTGTTTAAAAATGATGATAGCACAGCAGTCATAATAAATACTCGATACCATATAAAAGAGATTATTAATTATTTTAATGATTGTAACTATTATAATTTTAAGTTAAGCAATAAAATTGTCGATGTGAAAAATGCAATTTTATGGTGCTTCAATGCTGATGAAATTATGCAGTTGCCTTCAAAATATAAAAATATAGTTTTTTACGATATACCATTTGATTCAAAAATGTTTTATAATATATTAGCAAACAACAGAGGAAGTATTGTACACCTTTTGTTTAGAAAAGAAGATTTAAAAAGTAGTTTAAATGATATCTGCAATATTGTGCCGAAAAGGAGTGATTTTGCTAAAGTATTTTTAAGCATCAAAGAGAATTCAGATACGTTGATATTGAGAGATCAAATCTACGATTATTTTAATTTGAATTCTATAAAGTCAATGATATGTTTAAAAATTCTTAAAGACAATGGATTGATAAATATAAAAGAAAGTGATAATATTTTTGTGTTAAGGAGAAACAGCGTCGATTCGAAAGTGGATATTAAAAATCACCAGCTATTAAAGAAACTGTACATGGCGGAAAAAAGTTTTATAAAATTTGCTTTTCAAATATTGAAAAAGAATGTTAAGGAGGAAACAGCATGACACTAGAAGATGTTAAATCACTGATAAGGGAAATACCTGATTTTCCGAAAGAAGGAATTGGTTTTAAAGACATAACACCTGTTTTAAAGGATAAAGATGCGTTTGTGTTCTCAATAGATATGTTAGCTGATGCCGTAAAAGACAGGAATGCTGATTTGATTGCAGGCCCAGAAGCCAGAGGTTTTTTGTTTGGAGCACCATTGGCATATAAAACGGGATTAGGATTTGTGCCTGTAAGGAAACCTGGGAAACTACCTGCTGAAACAGTCAATTACCAATATGAACTTGAGTATGGTATGGATTCATTGGAGATACACAAAGATGCTATTAATAAAGGGCAAAGAGTCATTATCGTCGATGATTTATTGGCAACT
Organism: Thermoanaerobacterium saccharolyticum; assembly: GCF_000747665.1. Classification (GTDB taxonomy): domain Bacteria; phylum Bacillota; class Thermoanaerobacteria; order Thermoanaerobacterales; family Thermoanaerobacteraceae; genus Thermoanaerobacterium; species Thermoanaerobacterium saccharolyticum. Next base: position 20,970 of record NZ_BBKT01000044.1, read on the forward strand.
GGTGGTACAATATATGCTGCAGCGAAGTTGATTGAAGAATTGGGCGGCATCGTTGATTGTATATTATTTTTGACAGAATTAACTTTTTTAAATGGACGCAAAAAGTTAGAAGGTTATGATGTCATTTCATTGATAAAGTTTTAAAATGTCGGTTTTAAAAAGGTGATCATTAATAATGATTGAAAAAATTATTGAGAAAGTCAAGAAATACGATCAGTCTGAAAATGATATTAATTTAATATTAAAAGCTTATGATTATGCGGTAAAAGCTCATAAAGGTCAATACAGAAATTCAGGAGAACCGTATATTGTCCATCCTGTAGAAGTTGCGATGATACTTGCTGATCTGGAACTTGATGTATCTACTATTGCCAGTGGACTTCTTCATGATGTAATAGAAGATACATCTATTACTTATGAGGACATAAAAAATGAATTTGGTCAAGAAATTGCTGATTTAGTAGATGGTGTGACAAAGCTTGGAATGATAGAGTACAAGTCGAAAGTAGAGCAGCAAGCTGAAAATATGCGAAAAATGCTTATTGCAATGGCTAAAGACATACGGGTCATAATGATAAAGCTTGCTGATCGCCTTCATAATATGCGTACTCTTAAATTTTTAAGCGAAGAGAAGCAAAAAGAGAAAGCACAAGAAACACTTGAAATATACGCTCCTATTGCACACAGGTTAGGTATGTCAATGATAAAATGGGAGTTGGAGGATTTATCATTGAGATACCTTCATCCTGATGAATATTATAGTCTTGTTGAAAAGGTTGCAAAGAAAAGAAAAGAGAGAGAAGAATCCATAAAGGAACTTATCGAAAAATTGAAAGAAAAATTGAATGAAATCGGGATAAAAGCCGATGTTGATGGAAGACCTAAACATTTTTATAGTATTTACAAAAAAATGAAGCAACAAAACAAGACTTTTGAGCAGATTTACGATTTAATGGCTGTCAGAGTAATTGTCAATACTGTGAAAGATTGCTATGGCACTTTAGGTGTTGTCCATACTTTGTGGAAACCAATGCCTGGCAGATTTAAAGATTATATTGCTATGCCGAAGCCAAATATGTATCAGTCTCTTCACACTACTGTAATTGGACCGAAAGGTGAACCCTTTGAAATACAAATTCGAACTTGGGACATGCACAGAACAGCAGAATATGGAATTGCAGCTCACTGGAAATATAAAGAAGGCAAATCTTACGAAGATGAGTTTGACGCTAAGCTTTCATGGCTGCGACAACTTTTGGAGTGGCAGAGAGAGCTAAAAGACGCTAAAGAATTCATGGAGACCTTAAAAATAGATTTGTTTACAGATGAGGTTTACGTTTTTACTCCTAAAGGCGATGTCATAAGTCTTCCAGCAGGTTCTACACCTATTGATTTTGCTTATAGCATTCATACTGAAATAGGCCACAGATTAAACGGTGCTAAAGTAAATGGAAAGATCGTTCCAATAGATTATGAACTTAAAAATGGCGATATAGTTGAGATTCTTACAACGACAAATGCTGACAGGGGACCCAGTAGAGATTGGCTTCAGATTGTAAAAAGTTCACAAGCAAAAAATAAAATACGGCAGTGGTTTAAAAAAGAGAAAAGAGAAGAAAATATCGAACGAGGACAAGAGATTTTTTACAGAGAGTTAAAAAGACATGGGATACAGCAATCCCAATTAAAAAGCGATATAATGGAATCTGTATTAAAAAAGCTAAACATGCATACTGAAGAAGATTTGTATGCAGCAATTGGTTTTGGTGGACTTGCTTTAAATCAGATAATACCTCGCATAAAGGAAGAATTAAAGCAAATAGAAAGTGAGTCTAAAAGACATATTCCTACTGTGTTGGAAGCAAAGAAAAAGCAAAAGATTGGTGGAATGGGTGTTATTGTAAAAGGCGAAGATAATGTAATGGTTAGATTTTCAAAATGCTGTTCTCCTGTTCCTGGCGATGAAATAGTAGGTTATGTCACAAAAGGTCGCGGAGTTTCAATACACAGAAAAGATTGTCCAAATATAAAAGATTATGTTTACGATAAAAATAGAATTATAGAAGTAGAATGGGATCAAGGCAAAAATATTGCGTATCAAGCAGATATTCAAATTATGGCTATTGACAGATATGGGCTTTTGACAGATGTTACCAGTATATTAGCTGATATAAAAATCTCTGTAAGAGCTGTAAATGCGAGAACAACAAAGGACAATATTGCAATAATCAATTTAACTTTAGAGATTACGTCGAAAGAGCAGCTTGAAAAAATTATGAATAAGTTGAAAGCTCTTGATGGTGTGACGGATGTATACAGAATAAGTGCATAAAATTTACCTGTGACAAAATGCAGTATTGGAGGTATTAAAACATGAGGGCTGTTGTTCAAAGAGCTTTGCAAGGAAATGTTACAGTTGAAGACAATATAGTGGGAGAAATTGGAAAAGGACTTGTAGTGTTGGTAGGTATTTCAAATGATGATGGCTTAGAAGATGTAGAGTATATATCCGACAAGATCGCCAATTTAAGGATTTTTGATGACGAAGAAGGTAAGATGAACCTTTCTATAATTGATGTTGGCGGGGAAATTTTATTAGTGTCACAATTTACACTTCTCGGGGATGTGAGAAAAGGACGAAGACCTAATTATATGAATGCTGCTAAATCAGAAAAAGCGTTGTACCTTTTTGATAGGTTGTGCAATAAATTAAGTGAAACGGGACTTCCTGTTAAGACGGGAAAATTTGGAGCTATGATGCGAGTTTCTTTGATAAACGATGGGCCAGTAACGATACTTTTAGATTCAAAAAAGATCTTTTAAGGTGAGTGCAGTATGAGAAACGATTTAGATATTAAAAAATTTTCAGTGGGGCATTTACAAGCTAACTGTTATATAGTATCTGCAAAGGGCAGTCATGAATGTGTAATGATAGATCCTGGCGATTTTGCATTTGAAGTGGAAAGTTATTTGGTAGATAATGATTTTAGTTTGAAATATATATTGATAACTCATGGGCATTTTGATCATATTGGAGGCGTTGATTACTTTAGAGACAAATTTGGAGCAAAAGTTTGCGTTTCCATCGATGATGCAGCAATGCTGACAAACCCGGCGATGAATTTGTCTGAGTTTAGCTTTGAAAAAATAATATCAAAAAATGCTGATATTTTACTAATGGATGGTGATAATTTATCATTTGGAGAAGACATTATTATAACAACTATTTATACCCCGGGGCATACGCCTGGTGGAGTATGTTATAAAATCGAAGATGCCTGCTTTACGGGAGATACGCTTTTTAAGGAATCTATAGGTCGAACCGATTTACCAGGTGGCGATTTCAATGAAATCATAAATTCAATTAAAAATAAATTGTTTATGCTGCCTGATACGACTTTAGTTTTTCCGGGGCATGGTGATATGACCACAATTAAGGACGAAAAGCTTAAAAACCCGTTTGTACGATTCTTATGAAATTTTATATATTTCATCAGAAACAGGCGGATTTATTTCTGTTTTTTTATTGCCATTTATAAAATATTTTCCGCATTTTGTAATTTTACCGATTATTGTCGCATCGATATTTTGCTTTTTCAATTCATCTACTATTTTTTTACCGTTTGATGATGTAATAATCATCGAGCCGCTTGAGATAAGTTTAAATGGATCTAAGTTAAAATAATCGCAGATAATCTTAGTTTCGTTTCTCACAGGAATCAAATCGCTGAAAATTTCAATTCCTACATTTGATGCTTCTGCGATTTCAAAAGCTGCACCGAGTATTCCACCTTCCGTGATGTCATGCATACAATTTGCACCACACTCAGCCGCAATTAGTCCCTCTTTTACTACACTTAAATCTTTAATAAAGTTTTTCGCACTATCTAAAACAGATTCAGAAATATGCTTTAATAGCTTTACATAGTAATCGGTGGCGATTATGAAGGTTCCTTCAATACCTACTGATTTGGTAACTATTACGTCATCATTTAATTTAGCACCGCTTGTTTTAATGAATTTGTCTTTGTTGCATATACCGATGGCAGTAGTCGATATTACTGGTTTGTTTACAGAAGATGTAACTTCGCTATGACCGCCAAGGACCTCAATGTTAAGCTCTTTGGCTCCTCTATCTATTTCCTGCATGATTTTGTACAATGATTTTTCATCAGAATCTATTGGTAGCAAAATTGTTTCAAGTACGCCTATAGGTTTTGCACCGCATGATGCAATGTCATTGCAGGAAATGATTACAGATAAATATCCGCTTAAGTTATTTGAGGCTGTTATAGGATCTGTAGACAAGACAGCCGCATACTGGCCAAATTCAATAACGCTGCAATCTTCTCCTATACCTGCATGTACAACTACTTCGTTTCGCTTTACGCCTAAGTTCGTGTATACGAGTTTTGATAGAATGTCTGTTGGCACTTTTCCTTCTTTCATAGTAAAGCACATCCTTTGAAAATTTTTATATATATCTATATTAGCATAAATAATTTTTATGTTCTACATAAATGCGGTATGGTAAAATATAAATACATAGAACATGATTTTATTGGAAGGTGGTGGGCATATGGAGAATAACAGCAATTTTAAAAAGATAGCCACATTAGAAAATGAGATAGAAGCAGGTCTTTTAGACAGTATACTTAGTGATCGAAATATCCCTCATACTATATGTTCATACAATGACTTGGTCTATGATGGCATATATCAAATGGTTAAAGGCTGGGGTTATGTCAGCTCTACAGATTTTTATAGTCAAGAAATTTTAGATATATTAAACGATATACGTAAGTCTTCAAATAATGACTGAATCACTTTTTCAATTGATTTTTTTAATTTATGTGTGAGCAATTTTTAAAAACCTATAGACAAACATAAAATATTGTGATATCATATCCTGACTTTTGCAGCAAAAAGGAATAAAAAAAGCCCCTGAAACCTTTAAAATGAAGGCTTTCGGGCTTTTTGCTTTTGTCAATAAGTTGTAGTGGAAATGTCATTTTTTTACTTCTCCTAAAATTTTTTTAATTTCTCCTAACCTCATATATTTATGCCCAAATTCGATACCTAGTTCTTTGCCTATATCTTCAAGAACATCATTATTAAAATCAAAAAGATAATAATTCTCCTGTATATAGCTGCAGGATGCTTTGGCTAGGCTTTCAAGTATAGCTGAAACAGAATATTTGCCTTTTAGTCTGTATTCAAGTATCCTTACAATTACAAGTGATATAAAGCATATCAGAAAATGAGCATCAATATGCTC
>NZ_BBKT01000043.1 GCF_000747665.1 Thermoanaerobacterium saccharolyticum
TCTGCGATGGAATAGCCATGAATCACAAGGGTATGAAGTATTCCCTTGCTTCAAGGGAATTGATAGCTGACAGCGTTGAGACGATGGCAATGGCACATGGACTTGACGGACTTGTGCTTATACCAAACTGCGACAAGATAGTTCCAGGCATGCTTATGGCAGCTGCAAGGCTAAATATTCCAGCTATCGTAATAAGCGGAGGACCAATGCTGGCTGGAAGTTACGAAGGAGAAGCATGTGATTTAAGCTCCATGTTTGAGGCAGTAGGGGCTTTAAAGGCAGGTAAGATAAGTGAAGACGAGCTAAAGGCGATGGAGATGTCAGCTTGTCCTACGTGTGGCTCATGCTCAGGAATGTTTACCGCAAACACGATGAATTGCCTTACAGAAGGGCTTGGAATAGGACTTCCTGGCAATGGCACGATACCGGCCGTTTACTCAGAGAGGATAAGGCTTGCAAAAAAAGCAGGTATGAAGATAGTGGAGCTTGTAGAAAAGGATATTAAAGCAAGGGATATTTTGACAGAAGATGCCTTTATAAATGCTTTTTGCTTAGACATGGCTTTAGGAGGCTCTACGAATACGGTTCTCCACTTAAAGGCTATTGCCCATGAGGCAGGAGTTGATATACCTCTTGAAAAGATAAATGAAATCAATGAGAAAGTTCCAAACCTGTGCAAATTAAGTCCTGCAGGAAAGTATCATATAGAAGATCTATACCACGCAGGCGGTATACAATCAGTATTAAAAGAACTGTCAAAATTAGGAGTATTAAATACAAATTGCATGACAGTCACATGCAACACAATCGGTGAAAACTTTAAAGATGCGAGAATAAAGAATCATGACGTGATACATTCAGTAGAAAATCCCTACAGCAATACAGGTGGGTTGGCGATTTTGTACGGAAATATAGCGAAAGACGGTTCTGTGGTAAAAGCGTCTGCGGTAGCTAAAGAGATGCTTCGTCATTCTGGGCCTGCGAGAGTCTTTGACTCAGAGGATGAAGCCATAAAAGCGATTTACGATGGAAAGATACAAAAAGGCGATGTTGTTGTAATAAGGTATGAAGGCCCAAAAGGCGGTCCTGGCATGAGGGAGATGTTAAGCCCTACATCAGCACTGGCCGGCATGGGTCTTGACAAAGATGTGGCGCTTATTACAGACGGAAGATTTTCCGGCGCTACAAGAGGAGCTTGTATAGGTCATGTGTCCCCTGAAGCGATGGAAGGTGGAGAAATCGCTTTGATAAAAGACGGGGACGTAATTGAAATAGACATACCGGGAAGAAAGCTTAATTTAAAGATAAGCCATGAAGAAATGGAAGAAAGAAGGAGAAACTTTAAAAAACCTGAGCCTCACATTAAGACAGGCTACATGGCAAGATACGCCAGATTAGTCACGTCTGCAAATACTGGTGCGATTTTAAAAAATGATTGACAAAGCTTAAATTCAATGAAAGGAGGCGCATAGTGTGCTTATAAAAGGTTCGCAGGTTGTCATAGAGGTATTAAAAGAGCAAGGAGTAGAAGTCGTTTTTGGCATTCCTGGCGGCGCCGTCATACCTCTTTACGATGCTTTGTACGATTCTGACTTGCGGCATATCCTTGCAACACATGAACAAATGGCTGCCCACATGGCGGATGGATACGCGAGAGTGACCGGAAAAGTTGGCGTATGCTTTGCCACATCAGGACCTGGTGCTACCAATTTAGTCACAGGAATAGCCAATGCCTACATGGACTCTGTGCCGATAGTCGCTATAACAGGGCAAGTAGCTACAAGCCTCATAGGAAAAGACTCTTTTCAAGAAGTAGATATTGCAGGAATTACGATGCCTATAACAAAGCACAATTTTATTGTGAAATCGCCTGATAAATTAGCTGACACTTTAAGAGAAGCCTTTTTTATAGCGAAAGATGGAAGGCCTGGCCCTGTTCTCGTAGACATACCAAAGGATATTCAGACTGCAGATATAAATTTTGTTAAGCGAAAGGATTTTTACGTTGAAGTAAAGAAGCATCAAGTCTTAGATGCTGATTTAATAAAAGCAGCCGAATTAATCTCATCAAGCAAAAGACCGGTTATTTTTGCCGGTGGTGGAGTAATATGGAGTGAGGCATCAAAGAATTTGTACGATTTTGCCAAAAGGCACATGATACCTGTAGCTACTTCACTTATGGGCCTTGGATGCTTTCCAGAAGATGATGAGTTGTCATTAGGGCTTATCGGAATGCATGGTAGCAGATATGCCAATACAGCCGTTTATAAATCAGATTTGGTGATTGCAGTAGGGTCAAGGTTTAGTGACAGAGTTGCCGGTAAAGCAGGTGGTCTTGCTCCAAATGCAAAAGTCATTCACATCGATATTGATCCTGCGGAAATCGGCAAAAATATCGATGTTGATGTACCATTAGTAGGAGACATCAAAGAAGTCTTATCTCTTTTAAATGGAATGATAAAAGAAAGAGAAAATAGGGAATGGATTAATGAGCTTATATCGATAAAAGACAAAACGTCCTTTAAATATAAAGACGATGGGAAATTGAAGCCACAGTGGATAGTAGAAAAGGTTCAAGAGCTTGGAGGAGACAATCTTGTAGTAGCGACAGAAGTAGGGCAAAACCAGATGTGGGCGGCTCAATACTATAGATTCAAAGAACCAAGGACATTTGTCACATCCGGTGGACTTGGCACTATGGGTTTCGGACTTCCGGCGTCAATAGGTGCACAAGTAGGGCGTGATGACAAAAGAGTCGTAAATATTGCAGGTGACGGCAGTATAAGGATGAACATTCATGCCCTTGAGACGATGTCAGTGTACAACATACCAGTTATAACGATAATCCTCAACAATCAAACACTTGGCATGGTTAGACAATGGCAAAATCTCCTTTACGACAAAAGATTTTCTCAGACGGATTTAAACCCAAATCTTAATTTTTCAAAAGTCGCCGAAGCTTTCGGTGTTGCCGGAAGAAGAATCTACACGAAAGAAGAATTTACAGATGCTTTTAGTGAAGCATTGTCAAACAACAAGCCTTATGTTTTAGAGTGTATCATAGACAAAGATGAGATGGTTCTGCCATTTATTCCTGCTGGAGGAACCATTGAAGAGATGATAGACTAGAAAGGTTATAAAAAAATACCCATCTTAAGAGCATTACGCTTTTAAGATGGGTATTTTACTTCCATGATGGTATTATGCCAGATTTTTGGAATGTTTTAAAGACGACTACGAAAACAGGTCCCATTATAAGCCCAAGACCACCAAAAAGCCTTGCACCGATAAACATGGATAGAAGTGTCACAAGAGGATGAAGGCCTATGCTTTGTCCGACTATTTTTGGCTCTATCATCTGCCTTACGACAGTAACGATGGCATATATGATAAGCAGGTAGATTCCAATAAGGTAGTTTTTGGTGAAAATATTGTACAATGCCCATGGGACTAATACAGAACCTGATCCTAAGACAGGCAATATATCTATAAAGCTTACCAAAAGCCCCAACAAAAACGCATAATCAAATCCTATTATCGAAAGCCCTATGGAAACTTCTAAAAAAGTGATGAACATTATAGTTATTTCAGCCCTTATAAAGCCTATTAAGGTTTGAAAAAGATCTCCTTTTATATTTTCAGCGTGAAATGTCCAATTTGATGGGAACTGTCTTTTTATAAAATTTAATATGAGCCATTTGTCTTTGCTTAAAAAGAACGTCGATACGATTGTTATTATTGACATGAAGAAAAAGTTAGGCAGCTTTGTTGCCAAGCCCAATATCCATCCTGCGAAGTTTTTGGCATACACAGATATATTATTTAAAATCGATTGAAGGTTGCTTTCTAAAAAAGTTGAAATATTTGTAGGAAGCGAAACATAATATCTCCTAATTCTGTCTATCAAATCAGGTATTAATACATCAAAATTCTTTGTGTAACTTGGTGCGTGTTCAGCTAAAGTATTGAGTTCGAATACAAGCTGTGTGACTAAAAGGCTTATTAAAAGACCGATTATTGCGATAAGCAGAAGTATAAAGAATGCAGACGACAGTCCCCTTGGTATTTTCAGCTTTTTTTCTGAAAACTCTACGGCAGGATCAATTAAAATAGCTAAAAACAATGCCACTGCAAAAGGCATTAAAAATGGAATAAGCTTAAAAACAAATAGATAAAAGCTTAGTATGATTGCCAATATTGCGATTGAATTTCTTATAGTGCTTTGATACCGTGAGAGAAAATCTTTCACGAAAAACCCCTCCTTACTCTTTATTATAGTATCGGAATAGCCACGTGTCTACATAAATGAATAAATAAAATCCGGTTTTGCCGGATTTTATTTATTGGGCGGTTTTTATTTTGATTTCATATGATTTTTTAGCTATTTCTGATTGAGATATTATTCCTTTTTCAATAAGCAATTCTATCAAAGATGTCAAAGCTAACGTGTTTTTGTACTCCGTATCTTTTATGTCGGCAATTTCTAATAGGTATTTGATTTCGTTCATCATATTCCCCCATAAATTATTTTATATAGTAATTATTGACACATATATTTATTATATACATTATAATACATATAAAGTTAGTATTTGAAATATTGATGTGATATAATAATAACTGTATATTTAAAAAAGGAGATTGGACGATGAAGAGCAATACGAAAAAAAGAGATTGTAAGTTGGATACTTACTATTGGGCTTGCTTTTATCATAGCTATGTTTATTAGGACGTATGTGTTTGAGCTTGTTGATGTACCTACAGGCTCCATGCTTAACACTATACAGCTTAATGATAAATTTATTGAATTAAAATTTATATACAGATTTGAGCCTATTAAAAGAGGTGACATAGTTGTATTTAAGTATCCCGACGATCCATCTGTAAGCTTTGTAAAAAGGGTAATCGGAATTGGCGGAGATACCATTGAGATCAAAAATGGAATATTATATAGAAATGGAAAGCCAGTAAAGGAGCCATATCTTAAAGAGCCTATGAATAAAAATGAGACATTTGGACCATATAAAGTCCCACCTAATCACTACTTCATGTTAGGAGATAACCGCAATCAATCTCTTGACTCAAGGTATTGGAAAAATAAATATGTATCCAAAGACGCTATAATGGGCAAAATAGTATTTAGAATTTGGCCTTTAAGCAGATTTGGTTCTATGATTGGCAAATAACTGTTGAAATCGCATTTGTTATATAGTATAATTAGTTTTAAGTTAAAAGAAGCGTTGAAGGGCCAATAGTATGTATTGTATTTAAGAGAGCTGGTGGCGGGTGTAAACCAGTATATGTACATATTTATCCAGCCTGGAGCTATGGTTAATAACCATCGGGCGACCGTTAAATCAGTGATGAGGGCTTTTTAAGCCGAATCAGGGTGGCAACACGGAAATCCCGTCCCTACATAGGGCGGGATATTTTTATTAGGAGGTGCAAATGATGCTTGATATTAAAAGGATAAGGAATAATCCAGATGAGGTAAAGAAGGCTATTGAACTTAAAAAAGAGAACTCAAACATCGATGAATTTTTAAAGATTGACGAAAAGAGACGGGAAATCTTAAAGGAACTGGAATCTTTGAAAAACACCAGAAATAAAGAATCTGAAAACATAGCTAAACTGAAAAAAGAAGGCAAAGACGCTGAAGAATTGATAAAAGAGATGAAAGAAATATCCGACAAAATCAAGGAGATGGAAAGCGAAGTAAAGCAATACGATGAGAAATTGGAAGAGCTTTTATGGACCATACCAAATATTCCACATGAAAGCGTACCGGTTGGAGACAGTGATGCTGATAACGTGGAAATCCGTAGATGGGGTGAAGTAAGAGAATTTGACTTTGAAGTAAAGCCACACTGGGACATTGGAGTTGAGCTGGGGCTTTTAGACTTTGAGGCGGCGTCACGGGTTACAGGTTCAAGATTCACGTTTTACAAAGGATTAGGTTGTAGGCTGGAAAGGGCTCTTATAAACTTCATGATGGATCTTCACACAGAAAAACATGGATACACAGAGGTTTTCCCTCCTTTTATGGTTCATAGAAGAAGCATGTTTGGCACGGGACAGCTTCCTAAATTTGAGGAAGATGCATTTAAGGTGGCTGGGACAGATTATTTCTTGATACCGACTGCTGAAGTTCCGGTTACAAATATGTACAGAGAGACCATAATCGACGGTGAAAAGCTTCCTATATACAATTGTGCCTATAGCGCTTGTTTCAGACAGGAAGCTGGTTCTGCAGGAAGAGATACAAGAGGATTAATAAGGCAGCACCAGTTTAATAAAGTAGAACTGGTAAAGATTACAGAGCCTGAGAAATCATACGAAGAACTTGAAAAGATGGTAAGCGATGCTGAAGATGTACTGAAGGCTTTAGGCATACCTTATAGGGTTGTATCTATATGCACTGGAGACCTTGGCTTCACTGCGGCAAAGAAGTACGACCTTGAGGTTTGGATGCCAAGTTACGGAAGGTATGTTGAGATATCATCTTGTAGCAACTGCGAAGACTTTCAAGCAAGGAGAGCAAACATCAAATACAGACCAAAAGATGGAGGAAAGGCTCAGTATGTCCATACTCTAAATGGTTCAGGTGTGGCAGTCGGCAGAACTTTTGCAGCAATACTTGAAAACTATCAACAAAAGGACGGTTCTGTAGTTGTTCCTGAAGCTTTAAGGACGTACATGAGATGCGATGTTATAAGGAAGTAAAAGGATCAAATAGCATTAAATAATTGATTTATGAATATTGACAACTTAGCCGGCATATGATATACTTTATATCGTTCCCGGCTTGGAGAGGTGTCCGAGGGGTTTAAGGAGCTGGTCTTGAAAACCAGTGTCTCTTAACGGAGCCGTGGGTTCGAATCCCACCCTCTCCGCCATGAATTTAATATTAAAAGATTGTAGCTGACGTGGAGAAGTACCCAAGTTGGTGAAGGGGCGGTCCTGCTAAGACTGTAGGTCGGGGATAACCCGGCGCGAGGGTTCAAGTCCCTCCTTCTCCGCCATACATAGGCTATTTTTTTTATTGAAAAAAGGGCGCAATTGCGCCTTTCTTTTATTTTTTATCATTGCCTATTATGACGGTGACATCTGCACTGCTTGAATTTTCACCATTTAATACATTTTTTATAGACAAAGCACTGGCGACTTTATTGGCCTTATCAATGCTGGTATCTGCGTAAACACATGATTCATCGTAATTTTTCGCATCAGCATTGGCAATTTTAACTACGTTAAAGCCAAGATTTTTCAATTCATCAGCGTACTTTGCAGCCAGTCCTTGTACTTTTGTTCCATTGTAGACTGCAACAGAAATGGTGCTGTTTAAAGGTGAATACGTTATTTGCGAAACTGTGCTTACAGAATCATTGCTTAGGCCGTTTCCAAACATTTCTGATGCCACTTCCATGGCTTTTTGCTGGTCTACAAAATAATAGCTGTAATCACCCATGTATCCGCCTTCTCCTGGCAGTATAGAAGTGTTTATGTTTTGAGGCTTGTTTTTGACGAAGTCTAATGCGTATGTTGTGATGTCTTTTGCTGTCAAGTCTGTTTTCAAGTTTTTGCTTAGGGTTATGGCCAGCGATGGAATTTTCGTTATTATGGTAGGCGATGTGACTTTTTTGATGAATGACTTCAAAAATTCTTGCTGGGCATTTATTCTTCCTATATCGCCATCTGCATAGCCATGTCTATAACGCACAAATTGCAAAGCTTCTTCACCATCTAATACCTGAAGTCCTTTCTTTAGGTTTATGTGAAGTGGGGGATTTGCTACGTTGTCGTCGTATTTCATGTCAAATGGTATGTTTACCTCAACGCCGCCTATGGTGTCAATGATATCTTTGAAGCCGTCGTATGTTAAAATCACGTAGTTGTCTATTTTTATCCCTAACAGATTTTCCACTGCGTCTTTTAAGCCGTCTATTTTCTGTTCAGAGTACGCCGCGTTGATTTTTTTCTCACTTGGTGCATTGTAGCCAGGCCTTGGATAATAGGTATCACGTGGAATCGATAACATATCGATTTCTTTTTTATTTGCATCAAAGCTTGCCACAAATATGGTGTCAGATAAGCCATCGGCATCACCGACAAATAGTATATTTTTTTTATTCTGACTACTGCTACTTTGTTTAGACGTTTTAACTTGAGCGTTAGTTGTGACGGGATTTTCTTCGGTATTTACAACGTTTAAATTTCTATAAAACATAAAAACGCCTGTGCCAATAGATAAAGCGATTCCTAAAATGACAAGAAGGGAAATTTTCAAAGCCCTTTTCATCCATATATCACATCCTTGTTAATTATCGTTTTCTATTTATTTCTAATATACATTATATACCTAAATTAATCAATAAAAATCGCTTTGCATTTTATAAATTGGATATATTATAATAGTGTCAAGAAGTACATTTTGGGATGGTGATTTGTTTGAAAAGAGGGAATTTGGCAATAATCATTTTATTGATATCCATATTTTTAATTGCAGCTTTATTTGCAAGTCTTGCAAACCTTATTGTGGATATACAGTGGTTTAACAGCTTGAATTATTTGGGTGTGTTTTTTAAAAAGTTTTTGACACAGCTTACTATAGGCGTGCCATCGTTTGTAGTAATCTTTATCCTTTCTTATTTCTACCTGAATAGAATGGTTAAAGATTATGCAAAGTTTGCTCAGGATATTGACATCAAAAGTGTACGCAAGAGATTTAGAGGTGTAGTGATAGGCTTATCAGTATTTGTAAGCTTTTTGATTTCTGTATTTATCTCTGCAAATTGGTGGAACGACTTTTTGTTTTACATAAATTCTGCGAATTTCGGCGTAAAAGATCCTATTTTTAATAAAGACATAAGCCTTTACATGTTTAGACTGCCATTTCTTTTAGACGTGTATGATTTGCTTATTATCATAATACCGATACTCATAGTCGCCACTATAATCGTCTATGGGCTCATGTACCTGTCTGATAAGACCAGGTTTTATGAGATATCAGACAGAGGAGGTTTTTTTAGAGCTATTTACAACAAAGAGATACTGATGATAGCTTTTAGGCAAATTGCTGTTTTGGGATTTGTATTTTTTGCCGTCCTTTCATTGGGTTATTACTTAAAGGCTTACGGAATATTGTACTCTAAAAGTGGCGTTGTCTTTGGCGCAGGCTATACAGATGTTCATGTAAGGCTTTTGTTTTACAGGATTTTAATGCTGTCATCAATAGTTTCCGGCGTTTTGTTTATGATTGGCGCGTTTAGGCAAAAGCTTAAGTATATAATAGCTTCACCTGTAATAATTGCTGCTATCATGATTTTATCTACTATATCTCAAACGGTAGTTCAAAATTTTATCGTTGCACCAAACGAGCTTGACAAGGAAAAAACTTATTTGAAGTACAATATTGACTTTACTCAGAAAGCATTTGACTTAAATAATGTTGAAGAGAAAAATTACGATTTAAGCGGCAATATAGACAAAAAGGTATTGGATGAAAACCAGGATACCATAAATAATATCAGGATAAACGATTATAGGCCTGTAAGCCAGATATACAACCAGCTTCAAAGCATAAGGCTTTACTATAAATTCAATGATATAGATATCGATAGGTATATGATAAATGGAAACTACAGGCAAGTCTTTATATCTGCAAGGGAAATGAATCTTGACAATTTGGCAAGCCAAGCGAAAAATTGGATCAACATGCACCTTAAGTACACGCATGGTTATGGCGTCGTGATGTCAACCGTAAATGATGTAACGGCTACAGGACAGCCAGACATGGTGATAAAAAATATTCCGCCAGTGAGCAGCACAAATATAAAAATAACGAGGCCAGAGATATACTTTGGAGAGCTTACAAACACGTACGCAATAGTAAATACAAAGACAGGTGAATTTGATTACCCTGCAGGGGATACAAACAAAGAAAATTTTTACTCTGGCAAATCAGGTATACCCATGACGTTTTTAAACAAGCTTTTGTACACCATTTATACTGGCAACATAAAAATACTTTTATCTACTGACATTACGCCTGATAGCAGGATGCTTCTTTTTAGAAACATAAAGGATAGAGTTCAAAGGATAGCTCCATTTTTGATATACGATGATGATCCATACATAGTTGTAGATAATGGCAAATTGTATTGGATGATTGATGCATACACTTATTCGGGGAACTATCCGTATTCAGAACCTTATGGGGATACAGGTATAAATTACATAAGAAATTCTGTCAAAGTCGTCGTTGATGCTTATACAGGTGACGTAAATTACTATATATCTGACAAAAATGATCCTATAATAAAGGTGTACAGCAGGATATTTCCCGGGCTATTTAAAAACATAGACGAGATGCCTAAAGGCTTAAAAGCTCATATAAGGTATCCTCAGTATATGTTTGATATACAAGCAAGTGTTTATAAAAATTATCACATGTCGGATCCGCAGGTTTTTTACAACAAAGAAGATTCTTGGGATATAGCAAAGGAGAAATTTACAGGTAAGATAGAACCGGAAGAGTCACAGTATGTCATAATGAAGCTTCCAGGAGAAAAAACTGCTGAGTACATTTTGATGATTCCGTATACACCAGCAACGAAAGACAACATGGTGGCTTGGATGGCAGCAAGGATGGATGGCGATAACTATGGAAAATTGGTAGTCTATAAGTTTCCAAAAAGCACTGTCGTGTATGGGCCTATGCAGATTGAAAACATGATCGATCAAGATCCGAATATTTCAAAAGAGATGAGCTTGTGGGATCAAAAAGGATCAAGCATCATAAGAGGCAATTTGCTGACGTTGCCGATTGACGATTCTATGCTTTACGTTGAGCCTATCTATATACAGTCATCAAATGAAAATGCAATACCTGAAGTGAAAAGGGTTATTCTGGCGTACAAGGATAAAATCGTAATGGAGGATACACTTGCAAATGCATTAAACAAGCTATTTAATTTGCAAGCTCCAGCACAGCCACAGGTTCCACAAGTGCAGACGAATGAAACCCAGCAGGAGCTTATAAAGAAGGCAAATGACATATATAATAATGCAATGAATGCTTCAAAAAATGGCGATTGGACAGATTTCGGCAAAAATCTCGATGAGCTTGGAAGCGTGCTTAACGATTTAAACAATAGCATAAAGAAGTGATGATACAAAGTGCACTGCAAATTAATATTTGGCGGTGCACTTTATTTTTTGCATTAAAAATGGAGATACTAAATGCAGGTGATGTTAAATGGAAATACTGCAGTCAGAATTAAAGATAGAAAATTTGATAAAAGAAACAGAACATATATTTGAAAAATTAATGAGCTTCAATGAGATTTTATCAAATGATGTGACGAAGATCGATGAAAAATTAGAAAAAAGCGAAAAAGAAATTAAGGAGTACATTGAAAGCCAATTTGAAGAAAATAACGACAGAAAATATCTAATAAGTTATCTGAGAAAGGCTGACAATCGATTAGATAGCTTAAAAGAAGTAGAAAACATGATTTGCTCTAATGTAGATGAATTAAGCAATGACGTAAAAACTCTAAAAGACAATCTGGACGTCATGAAAAAAACATTATACAAATTAAAGGATCTTGAAAGAGATATTAGCTCCATGAAAGCTGTAATCGAAAAAGACGTGCTTTTAAACATAGAGCTAAACAGGCAGAACGCACCTGAGAAAGTAGAATACGTGTATGACTTGCCGCCACAACTGGTAAACAATCTGAATACTGCTTTAAATAATTTATATATCGCGAAAGACGGTATGAATAGGATAAAAATATACGAAGATATTGTAAATAATTTGGAAAATTTTCAATAGTAAAATTTTCATTTACTAATTCTAATCATAAAGGGAATATTAAATAACGGGGAAATTTTTTAAAGGAGGGTTTACATTGAATAGAAGAGAATTTGAGGATTACCTAGGCGAAAAAGTAAATAGCGAAGTGTCTGAAGAATTAAGTGCAAGATTTGGTAAAAACAATCAAGCACAACAGCAAGCACAACAGCAGGCACAGCAACAGGCGCAACAGCAAGCGCAGCAATTTCAGCAACAATTGCAGAGTATGGGCATAAATGTCACACCGCAGCAATTTCAGCAATTATTAAATCAAGTAAAAGCTCAAGCGCAACAACAACAGCAGCAGACAGACATGCAGGTTCAGCAAGCATTACAACAGGCTATGGCTGCACTTCAACAGGCTCAGCAAAGCATACAGGCAAACCAAGTATTTGCTCAGATGAGCAAAATATTAGATTCGTCAAATCAGCAATTGCAACAATTGACACCACAATTACAAGCTCAACAAGCTCAGCAAGCACAGGCCAATTTCTTAAATCAGCAAGCAAATCAGCAGAATACAACACAAACAGGAATGCAGTAATAAAGTAAGGGGTTATAGATAAAAATCTATAGCCCTTTTTAAGCAAATTAAAATTCGGCAGAGATTTGCAAATAAGAATAAATTGTGGTATTATAAAGTATGTAAATGTGCGCCCGTAGCTCAGCTGGATAGAGCGTTTGACTACGAATCAAAAGGCCACGGGTTCGAATCCTGTCGGGCGCACCAGTAAAATAGCATATTTGAGGGTATGTGTCGTAAGATGCATACCCTTTTTGATTGCGAGTTAAAAGTTGGAGCAAAAAATAAGATTAACATTTGTTAGAGAAAATGTAAATCAACTATTAGTGATAATGAGTCGAAAAATTGTTTTTAAAAGAAGGATTTTCAAAATTTATGTCGAATAAATTTAAGAGTAGCAATAATATCCAGTAACATTTATGCTGATGTTTCGGCACTCATAAATATTACTGGTGATCATAGAAGCTTTGTGAGCGGAGGCGGTAAGTTTGTTCACTGGCGTCCGTATGGCGAAGCTATACCTATTTTAAGGAAAATGTGATATAATTTAAAGAGAAATAAAATGTAGCAATCTTCCAAAAAACTCATATCATTTTTAGAAGAACATAAAATAAAAATAGACAATTCTGATAATGGCATTTATTATATAGATAATGAATGGATACCGGTACAGATAATAGTATTATCTGAGTTAGAAAATGTAGAGGAAAATTATCCACTGATGGTTTTATCAAATAACATGTATTTAAAAAATGCAATAGAAAAAATATTCGCCAGTATAAATGAGGCAAAAGAATACGGCAATAAAATAAGGTTAATTTAGGCGGCATTTAGAATAGATCCGAGTAAAGTTTCGGAGGTGATTAAGATGTATGCAAACAGATTAAATGAAGAACAGATGAAATATGTAATAAACAATTTAAAAGAAGCAAACTTTAAAATATATACCGAGGAAGAATTAAAAAAGAGTATGGAAAAAGGTATGGAAAATCTCGTCATAAGATTGTTGAAGAAGAAATTTAACGATGTACCTGAAAAATATATAAAGTTAATTGAAAATTTAGATGAGAAAACATTGCTTCAAATAGCAGACAACATATTTGAAATTAATAAGATAGAAGACTTAGAAAAATATATTGTAAGTTAGGATTTGTTTTTATATTTTAAAAAAGAGTGATGCGATATAATAAGAGGAGAAAAAGAGTGAAGGATATTAATTTAGATATATCTTATCAGAATAACGATATAATACTAAAATCAATGGCACAAGAATTTAAAGATAAATCGCTTAAGTTTTATGGAATAAATGTACCTAAAATAGTGACAGTTATACCTGCAAATTTACCGTCAATTGAAGTTAAGGAAGATAGGCTGGATTTTATATTTCTTCTGGAAGATGACTCATTGTTGCATATGGAATTTCAAACGACAAATAAAAAAAACTGATATAAAAAGATTTTTGCAGTATGATGCAAGACTGTATAATAAATATGAGAGAGCAATAAGAACTGTTGTAATATATTCTGGCAAAATAGAAGAAGCGATTAGTAGATTAGACATTGGATCAATAATATATAATGTAGAGCAAGTATTTTTAGCAAAATATGATGGTGATAAAATATATAAAGAATTAAACGAAAAAAATTGATAGGAAATTACAACTGACAGATATAGACAAATTGAACTTAATATTTTTACCACTTATGGGAAGCAAAAAAAGCAGTGATGAAATGGCAATAGATGCAGTAGAACTGGCGAAAAAGATAGAAAATGAAGATGAAAAGACATATATAATCGGTACATTAATAGGAATAAGTGATAAATTTCTGACTGAAGAATATAAAAATAAATTGAAAGGAGCGATAAGAATGACTAAGATAGCCGAAATGTTGATACAAGAGGGAAGGGCTGAAGGTAAGGCTGAAGGTAAGGCTGAAGGTAAAGCTGAAGGTAAAGCTGAATTAATAATAAAACAATTAAATAAAAGATTTAATAAAATACCAGAATTTTATGTAAAAAGAATACATGAAATAAATATAGATAAATTAGAAAAAATTGGCGAGGATATTTTTGATATAAAAAAGATAGAGGACCTAGATAAATACTTTAATGATAATTAGTTTGATTAAAAAGGTAATTAAGCCTTTTATTTTTTATGCACGAATATCCATGATAAGATTATAGGTTTAGAAAAACTTTGACGATACTAAGTGGAACGGATCATGTCTTGTCGCAAATGTTAAAAAATTTGATAGTAAAAGAAGGATTTTCAAAATTTATGTCGAATTCATTAAAGCAGTAATATTATCCAGAAATATTCATGAGGTTGTTTCGGCGCCCGTGAATGTTGATGGTGGTAATATTTCCTTGTATAGGCGGAGGCGGTAAATTTGTTCACTGGCGTCCGTATGGCGAAGCTATACCTATTTTAAGGAAAATGTGATATAATTTAAAGAGAAATAAAATGTAGCAATCTTCCAAAAAAACTCATATCATTTTTAGAAGAACATAAAATAAAAATAGACAATTCTGATAATGGGATTTATTATATAGATAATGAATGGATACCGGTACAGATAATAGTATTATCTGAGTTAGAAAATGTAGAGGAAAATTATCCACTGATGGTTTTATCAAATAACATGTATTTCAAAAATGCAATAGAAAAAATATTCGCCAGTATAAATGAGGCAAAAGAATACGGCAATAAAATAAGGTTAATTGAAGCGGCATTTAGAATAGATCCGAGTAATAGATATGAGCATAATTAAAAAATCGATCAAAAATAAGAACCAGAATAGGTAGGTAATGTAAATGATAAAGGCTAAAAAATATACTTGAACATTTAAAACTAAATAAAAGAAAAAAAAAGAGCTGAAAAAGGGCATAAAAATCCTGTAGATAATTGATGGCAAAAATTGAGAACTAAAACATATAAAAATTAAGCTAAACGCTTTAAACCATCAAGAGATTTAATTTTATCGATATTACCTGATTTATATGCAACAATAGCAAGTGTCAATAAAGTAATATGGCCAAAAGTATTTAAATTACTTACAGAATCAATGTTTCTAACGTATGCCCTTTCAAAATCTAAAGCTTTAAAGCGGG
>NZ_BBKT01000042.1 GCF_000747665.1 Thermoanaerobacterium saccharolyticum
TGCCTTWAAATCAGTGATAAAATTGTACCTTATTATTTCACCAGTCTTGGCGTCTACAGTAACAGTGGTATTCTCAAAAACGTCGTTCTTTGTGTAGCTTAAAATCCATACAGAGTCTTTGTTTGTAAATTCTCTGTATTGAATATTCTCACTGTCGCATTTTATGTCTCCCAATTTTTCTTTTACTATAGATATGACTTCTTCTTTTGAAATAACAGGTGAAGTTTCTGCAGCATAACCATTAAATATTCCTGTCAAAATTATAAATGCAAATACGAAAGCTATTATTTTTTTCATATAAAAACACCTCCACTATTTTCTCCTATTTAGATTTTGGTCTAAATAGGATGTTTTTATACACAATGGTGGAGGTAATTCTTATATATTTTTGTATTTTTTTGCAATTGTCATTCTCACTAAAGCACGCCGCAATGCTGCTTTAGCGAGAAAATACTCCTTCTGGCTTTTCTTTTGCCTTAACCTTTCTTCAGCTCTCTCTTTAGCCGCTTCAGCCCTTTTTATGTCTATCTCTTCAGGCCACTCCGCAGCATTAGCCAGTATTACTACATTGTCCTGCTTTACTTCCATAAATCCATTTGAAATGCTGGCTTCTCTCCATTCGTTGTCATTTTTTATCTTAAGGGTACCAATTCCCAATACAACAGTCATAGGAATGTGACCTTTTTGAACTCCTACTTCGCCAGCATTTGTAGTTACAATGATCTCCTCCACATCGCCATCGTAGAATTTGCGATACGGAGTCAATACTTCGAGGTGATACTTATTGTCCATGTTATGCACCTCACTTCATTTCTTCAGCCTTTTTGTACACTTCGTCAATGTTTCCTACCATGAAAAATGCTGCTTCAGGTATGTCATCCATTTCACCGTCGACGATCTTCTTAAATCCCTCTATTGTTTCCTTAAGCGATACATATTTGCCTGGTATGCCTGTAAATGTCTCGGCAACGAAGAAAGGCTGCGACAAAAACCTCTGTATCTTCCTTGCTCTATACACTGTAAGCTTGTCTTCATCTGACAATTCATCCATGCCAAGTATTGCTATTATATCTTGAAGCTCTTTGTACTTCTGAAGTATTTCCTGAACACGCCTTGCAACGGTGTAATGTTCTTCACCGACTATATTTGGCTCCAATATTCTTGACGTAGAATCTAATGGATCCACTGCTGGATAAATCCCCATCTCAACGATGCTTCTTGATAAAACCGTAGTTGCATCAAGATGTGTAAATGTAGTTGCAGGTGCAGGGTCTGTCAAATCGTCTGCAGGCACATAGACAGCCTGTACAGATGTTATTGAACCGCTTCTTGTGGAAGTTATCCTTTCCTGAAGGGCCCCTAACTCTGTTGCAAGTGTTGGCTGATAACCGACGGCTGACGGCATTCTGCCAAGAAGTGCAGATACTTCTGAACCTGCTTGAACAAACCTGAAAATATTGTCGATGAACAAAAGCACATCCTGATGCTTTTCATCCCTAAAGTACTCAGCCATTGTAAGACCTGTAAGAGCAACTCTCATTCTGGCTCCTGGCGGTTCATTCATCTGTCCAAAGACAAATGCTGTCTTGTCAATGACGCCAGATTCCTTCATTTCATGCCACAAATCATTGCCTTCACGAGTTCTTTCACCGACACCTGTAAAAATGGAATATCCGCCATGCTCTGTCGCTATATTCCTTATAAGCTCTTCAATTAAAACCGTCTTGCCAACGCCAGCTCCACCAAACAAACCTATCTTACCGCCTTTTGCATAAGGTGTAAGAAGATCTATGACTTTTATGCCGGTCTCCAAGATTTCTGTTACTGGACTTTGTTCTTCAAAGCTGGGGGCATCTCTGTGTATAGGCATATACTTGTCTGCTTTTACTTCGCCAAGTTCGTCCATCGTCTTGCCCAACACATTAAACATCCTGCCAAGCGTTCCTTCGCCTACCGGTACAGAAATTGGCCCGCCTGTATCAAAACATTCCATACCTCTCTTTAGTCCATCTGTAGACGACATTGCAACACACCTTACAGTGTTGTCGCCTGTATGCTGAGATACTTCTACAATTATCTCATCACCTTTAAATGGGATTCTTATGGCATTGTTGATTGGCGGCAAATCTTCATCGAAACGTATATCAACAACCGGTCCTATTACCTGTGTTATATAACCCTTATTCATATTAGCCTCCATTCAATCTAAAAATTTTTCAAAGCCTTTTAAACGGATGAACCTCCGATTATCTCCGAAAGTTCTTGCGTTATAGAAGCCTGTCTCAATCTATTGTACTCTAATGTGTACTTCGCAATCATCTTGTCAGCATTTGATGTAGCACCATCCATCGCAACCATCCGCGAAAAGTGCTCTGATGCAAAAGCATTTACCAAAAAGCTGTACACCAAGCCTTTGATGTACTCAGGAACTAAAAGGTTAAAAACTTTTGTCGGCGATGGGTCGTATATCATATCGCTTAAAATTTTAACATCTTTATCGCTATTAAAATTCTTTATATCTAAAGGCAAAATCTTTACTGTTTTTACAATCTGCCTTAGACCAGCCATCTCAGTATAAACAGCGTAAATATCGTCTATTATCCCTCTATCGTAAATGTCAACTAATAAATCAGATATTTCACCTGCTGCTGATGTGGTAGGATTTTGAGCTGTGTATAAAAATTCCACATCCACATTATAACCCTTGTTTAGAAAATAACTGCGTCCCACTTCGCCAATAACCATCAAATTCTGCGTATCACCATCTATGACTTCCTCCGCTTTTTTGATGACATTGTGATTGTATCCACCGCACAAGCCTTTGTCACCAGTTATGACAATGACTGCCTTTTTCCTCGTACCTTTTGCTTCATGCTGTCTTTCAAAATAATGTGAAGTCGCCTCACCACTATGAATAAGTATATCTTCCATAGTTGATTGTATCTTTTCGTAGTACGGCCTTACATTGTCCAGCATCGTTTTTGCTTTTCTAAACTTCGCGGCTGAAATGAGATTCATGGCTCTTGTTATTTTGCGAGTCTCTTTTACGCTTTTTATTCTGAGTTGAATGTCTCTCTTTCCCATTATGCATCACCTTTCGATGCGTATTTGCTCTTGTACTCCTCAATAGCCGCCTTCAACTTTTCAATCGTATCATCTTCCAATTTTCCTGTTTCTCTGATAGTTTTCTTTATATCAGGATGATTTATGTCAATAAACTCCAGCAAATCTTTTATAAACTTCTTAACGTCTTGGAGTTCCACATCCATGAGGTACTTATTCATAACCGTATATATCATTATAACCTGATCTTCCATTGAAATAGGCTGATACCTTGGCTGCTTAGTTATCTCAACAATTCTCTCACCTTGTCTTAGTAAATCAAGTGTAGATTTATCAAGATCAGATCCAAACTGTGCAAAAACCTCTAACTCCCTATACTGTGATAGCTCCAATCTCATTCTTCCAGATACTTTCTTCATGGCCTTTTTCTGAGCAGCACCACCGACACGGGATACTGAAAGGCCGACATTTATAGCAGGTCTTATACCTGAATAGAAAAGCTCTGACTCCAGATAAATCTGACCATCTGTTATTGATATGACATTTGTAGGAATATATGCTGAAATATCTCCTGCAAGGGTTTCTATTATCGGCAACGCCGTAATCGATCCGCCACCCATGTCGTCGGACAACTTAGCTGAACGCTCTAAAAGCCTTGAATGGAGGTAGAATACATCTCCAGGATATGCCTCTCTTCCTGGTGGTCTTCTCAAAAGAAGCGAAATCGTCCTGTACGCCACAGCATGTTTTGAAAGGTCATCGTACACTATGAGGACATCTTTTTTGTCATACATAAAATGCTCTGCCATCGCACAACCTGCATAAGGTGCCAAATACTGAAGCGCCGCTGAATCACTAGCAGTTGACGCAACTACTGTCGTGTACGACATTGCACCAAATTTCTCTAATGTGTTTACAAGGCCAGCAATAGTAGAAGCTTTTTGACCAATTGCCACATATATACAATAGACATCTTTATCCTTTTGATTAATTATCGTATCTACAGCTATAGCAGTTTTACCTGTCTGCCTATCGCCTATTATGAGTTCCCTCTGACCTCTACCTATCGGAATCATGGCGTCTATTGCCAAGATACCTGTCTGCAATGGCGTATCGACAGACTTCCTCTTTATTATAGGTGGCGCTGGATATTCTACAGGCCTTGTACCATCACTTTTTACAGGCCCTTTTCCATCTAAAGGCTGTCCCAATGGATTTACGACTCTACCTAAAAGACTGTATCCAACAGGTACTTCCACAACTTTCCCTGTTCTTTTTACAACTGTGCCTTCTTTTATGGACTCAGGTTCGCCTAAGACAATTACACCTACGCTGTCTTCTTCTAGATTCATCACCATGCCGTATACGCCATTTTCAAACTCTACCATTTCACCGTATATGGCTTCGTCAAGTCCGTATATCTTTGCTATACCATCACCTGCTGTTATAACGCGGCCTACGTCTTCTGTTTTAATTGAGAAATCAAAACTTTTTATCTTGTCTTCCAGAATTGATGTGATTTCTTCAGGTTTTATATCCATATATTCACCTTCTATTTTTAAAGTCTTTTCAACTTACGCTTACTAAATTTTTAAGCATAGTTTCAAGTTTTCCTTTTATAGAACCATCAATGACTTTGTTTCCTATCATAATCTTCAATCCACCCAATATAGACTCATCAACTGTAGGATTCAAATTGACTGTTTTCTTGAAATTCGACTCTAATCTGCTCTTAATCTCATCAAGTGTTTTTGAGTCCAGTGGGTGTGCAGAAATCAATGTGGCATTTATGATACCTTTGTAGTCTAAGTACAGTTTCTCATATTCATTAAATATCTCTTGAAAGATGTGTTCTCTGTGTTTTGATATGATAAGCTTTATAAAATTTATGACTTCTTTATCATAACCATTTAAGATGTCATCTATCAAGTGCATCTTTTGTTTGATGTAGATGCCCCTTGTTGTAATAATTTTGTATATTTGTCTATTTTTTAACATTTCAGATATGCTTTTAAGCTCACTGTAGTATTTTTCGATGCTGTCATTTTCTCTAGCGGCGTTAAAAAGAGCACGTGCATATTTTTTTGCTATTACTTGTTCCAAGATGCACCTGCCTCCTTAACCACCTCGTTTATTATTTTGTCGTCATCGATGCTGATATTGCCAATAGCCTTTGAGGCTGCTTCTATTATAAGGTGTGACAAGCTAACCCTAAGATCGTGCATCGCCTTTATCTTTTCAGTCTCAGCTTCTTCTTTTGCCCTTTCTATTATGGCTTTTGCTTCTATGTTTGCCTCTTCTATGATCTTTTCTGCCTTTTCTTTTGCATACTTTTCTGCTCTGTCGATGATGGCTTTTCCTTCATCATCTGCTTTTTTCAATATTTCTTCATATTGTGCTTTTAATTCGTTAGCTTCATGAACCTTTCTATCTGCCTCGTCCAGAGAATTTCTTATCCTCTCTGACCTTTCCTCCATGAATTGCGTGACTGGTTTAAACAAAAATTTTCTCAATATCAAGTATAAGACGACAAGATTTATTATGGTGAAAATGAAAGTATACGGATTTATAAGGCTCAATTTATTACCTTCTTTCGTATCATTATGGTTTCATGAAGAATATTATTAAAAACGCAACCAAAAGACCATAAATAGCTGTTGCTTCAGACAAAGCACCTCCAAGGAGTAAAAACTGCATTACACTGCCTCTTGCCTCTGGCTGTCTTGATACAGCTTCAACCGCCTTTCCTGTAGCAATACCTATACCTATTCCTGCACCAATACCTGAAATTGCAGCTATTCCTGCTCCTATTGCCAATAAATTCATTTCTCATCTCTCCTTTTTTAATTAATTTTTTAATTAATTTTAATTATATTTTTTGCTAAAACATTTCAATTATCAACAAATCATTTAAATTATATTACTATTCAACTGCTTCTTCAATATAAAGCATTGTCAAAAATACGAACACCACCATCTGCAGTGCACCATCGAATAAGTCAAAGTATATGCTTAATATGGCCGGTACGACTATTGGTACTACTTTGCTTATTAAGCCCATGATTATAAAAGCTGCTATGATGTTGCCAAACAACCTGGCTGCAAGTGATAGCGGTCTTGTAAACATATCAAGAATCTTCATAGGGAAAAAGAATGGCATCGGTTCAAAAAATGATTTTGCGTAGCCTTTCAAGCCCTTAGCTTTAATTGACGCAATTATAACTACTATGATAGACATGATTGCCAAAGCTGAAGTTGCGCTTAAGTCTTTTGTGGGAGGTGTCAAACCAAATAAATCGATAGTGTTTGCAAGTATCAGATACAAAGCAACAGTCCCTAAATACGGTGCAAATGATGCCCAATACTCCCCTAACGCATCTTTTGTAAAAGAATTTAATGCGTCTATGATGGTCTCAACAAAATTCTGCACGCCGGTAGGAACCTGATTCCAACCTCTGGTGACAATGAGAGAAGCTATCGTCAATATAGCCATTATTATCCACGTAACTACAACTGTAGTTGTGACTGGAATGCCTCCAAATATGGGGATCGTAAACACTACCGATTGTCCTATTTCCACTTATATCACCCCTTTCGCTCATTGATAAATACAATTATAATACTTCATGATGTAAATTTCAAATCCTATTTTCATGCAACAACTTAGAAAAAATTTCTTCTCATTATCATTATTCGCATAATTACTTTTATATGCTTCATTTAAACACAAATTACGGCTTTATCGTCTCATCAATTATATCGTCTATAATCCCATTTACTTTAATACTATATCATAAAAAATTTTACTCAATCGTCACACCATTATGTTCAACAATTGAATCCAAGTAGGTGTAGACATCATCTACACCTGTCTTTTTTAGTGAAGAAAATGGTATAATCTTCTCCTTATCAACCAAAAGCGTCTCAGATATGACTTTTAAAGACATCTGTATCTCATATCTTTTCAACTTGTCTGACTTTGTAGCAACTACTTGAAAGTTAATGTTTCTATCCTTTAAGTATTCAACCATTAAGACATCATCATCTGTAGGTTTATGCCTTATGTCAACCAACATTATGGCACCTACCAAGCATGTTGATGTGTTTAAGTACGTCTCAATGTTTTTAGCCCACTGCTTCTTAAGCTCTTTTGATACTTCTGCATAGCCATATCCCGGCAGATCAACCAAGTAGAAAGAATTATTTACGATGTAGAAGTTAATTCCTTGAGTCTTTCCAGGTTTTTGGCTTACCCTTGCAAAATTGTTTCTGTTTACTATTGCATTTATGAAAGACGACTTCCCTACGTTAGACCGGCCTATTACTGCAATTTGCTTAAGTCCATCATTTGGATACTGTGTCTTATTGTATGCTGAAATTTTAAGCTCTATTGACTTTACTTTCATAATCACTCATCACCTACTAACGACAGTTTCAAAACTTCATCTATGTTTGAAACAAATTTAAACTCCATTTTCTTCTTTATACTTTGCGGTATCTCATCTAAGTCCCTTCTGTTGTCTTCTGGTGCAATCACTTTAAAAATACCTGCTCTATGTGCAGCCAACACTTT
Organism: Thermoanaerobacterium saccharolyticum; assembly: GCF_000747665.1. Taxonomy (GTDB): domain Bacteria; phylum Bacillota; class Thermoanaerobacteria; order Thermoanaerobacterales; family Thermoanaerobacteraceae; genus Thermoanaerobacterium; species Thermoanaerobacterium saccharolyticum. Next base: position 7,637 of record NZ_BBKT01000042.1, read on the forward strand.
TTCTTTTAACCCCCCTATCGGTAAAACTTTGCCTGTAAGGGTTATTTCACCAGTCATGGCAATATCGCCTTTTACAGGAACTTTCTTTATCGCAGATACCATAGCCGTAACCATTGTTATGCCTGCTGATGGACCATCTTTCGGTATCGCACCTTCAGGCACATGTATGTGAATGTCTGAATTTTTGTAGAAATCTCTATCTATTCCCAAATCATCTGCATTTGACCTTATATAGCTGAAACCTGCTTGTGCCGACTCTTTCATCACATCTCCCAACTGTCCTGTCAATGTAAGTTTTCCGCTTCCAGGCATCGTAGTCGCTTCAACAGTAAGCGTATCACCACCTACCCTTGTCCATGCAAGCCCTGTCACCATGCCTACTTTATCTTTTAGATTGGCCTTGTCTACCCTGTATATTGGCTTTCCAAGGTATTTTTGCAGATTTTTCTTTCCTACTTTTATAGACTTTTCTTTGTTTTCTACTATAGCCTTTATGGATTTTCGCACGACTTTTGCAATGTTTTGCTCAAGTGATCTTACACCAGCTTCTCTGGTGTACTCAGAGATTATGCCTACGATTGCCGAATCTTGTATCTTTATGATGTCCTCATTAGCACCGTGCTCTTTTAAAATTTTTGGAATCAAATACTCCTTAGCTATGTTCAACTTTTCTTCTTCTGTATATCCAGAAATATATATGACTTCCATCCTGTCTAAAAGCGGAGCCGGTATCGTATCAAGTGTATTGGCTGTGGTCACAAATAGCACTTTTGACAAATCAAATGGCAAATCTATGTAATGATCTCTGTACGTAGAATTTTGTTCTGGATCCAAGACTTCCAGCATAGCTGATGCCGGATCTCCTCTAAAATCAGAGCTCATTTTATCGATCTCATCAAGAAGAAATACTGGATTCTTTGAACCAGCAATTTTCAAAGAATTTATTATGCCACCTGGTATAGCTCCTACGTACGTCCTCCTGTGGCCTCTTATCTCGGCTTCATCCCTTACGCCACCCAATGACAGACGCACAAATTTTCTATTCATGGCTCTTGCAATTGACTTACCTAAAGAAGTCTTGCCTACGCCTGGAGGTCCTACAAGGCACAAAATAGGGCTTTTCATCTTTTCATAAAAGCTTCTTACAGCCAAAAACTCTAATATTCTCTCTTTGACTTTTTTTAATCCATAGTGATCTTCATTTAATATTTTTTCCGCTCTTTTTATATCAAGCACATCTTTAGTCTCTTCATTCCACGGCAGGTCTAAAAGCCAATCGATGTACGTCCTTATGACAGAGGCCTCTTGATAGCCTGGCCCCATTCTGCTTAGCCTTCTTAATTCTTCTCTCGCTTTTTCCTTTACATAATCAGGCAAATCCTTCGATTCGATTTTTTCTTCATACTCGTCTATTTCTTGATCAATCTCATCAGCTTCACCAAGTTCTGCTCTTATGGCTTTTAATTGCTCTCTCAAATAGTATTCTCTTTGACTTTTATCTATCTGCTTGTGAACTCGCATGTTGATCTTTTTCTCAATCTCCAGTATGTCAAGCTCTTTTAAGATAAATCCTAATAATTTTTCTAGCCTCTCTCTTGGATCAAAGCACTCTAAAAGCTCTTGATTTTTGTCTTGGCTTAAGCTTAAATGTTCTGCTATCACATCAGCTAACCTTCCAGGTTCTTCAATCGTTACGACATTGTAAATGCTATCCAACGGTATTTTTGACGAAATGCTTATATATTCTTCAAAAGCTGACGTTACACTTCTCATTAACGCCTCTAATTCACTGTCTTTTTCTACCTCTAAATCTATCTTCTCTAAAACTTCTACTTCATAAAAGCTTTCGTCGCTAATAAGATTTTTTAATTCTGCTCTGGAAATGCCTTCTACCAAAACTCTTACGACTTCTCCCGGAAGTTTAAGCATCTGTTTTACTTTTGTTATGGTGCCAACTCTATATATATCATCTATTGAAGGCTCATCTATATCAGCTTGCTTTTGCGTAACCAAAAAGACAAGTTGATTTCTAAGCATTGCCTCTTCAATAGCTTTAACAGATTTTCCCCTTCCTACATCAAAGTGCATGACCATGTATGGAAACACTGTTATGCCTCTTAGTGGAACCATCGGTAGTATGTATTTCTTGTCCATAAAGTCACCTCTTTTGTCTATTTGCCTTATGATAAATATATTATACATTAAAATATTCTAATCTCAAAAGTTATAAAATCACACTTTTCAAATCATCTGCAGTTATTTCATCTTTCCCATGCTTTAACACTTCAATAGCCAGGTGCTGAAGCATACCTACAGCATCTTCTCCATTTTTTGCAGCATCAGCAATTTTTATACACACTTCATCATCAACATGAAACATTCCTTTGTCAGCAGCATTTTTGATTATATCTGCCAATACTTTTTTATCGTATTCCTTAAATTGGATGATTTCGCATAAATCTAACAATTCGTCTGGCACAAATTTAGCATCATCTACATCAATAGCAAGGCAAAAATCTGCTGGAAGTCCTTCTTTCAAAAAGCGCTTCACATGATCTGGAGCATATAAAATCAAACTGTCTTCATAGTGCACTTTTTTCGATTTTATCACATCTAAAAGCTTTAAAATATTGCCTGACGTCAAATTTTCTGCATTATTAATGTAAAGAATTCCATTATTTGCCCTTGTGGCAAGCCCTATCTTTATTTTTTTCACTTTGTAAAAGCCAAAAACAGTTTCATATACGCATCCAAACAATGAATTGCTAATAAAGACATCGCTGCTTTTCCTATCTGGACAGTATTCTACAAACTCTCCACTTTTAAAGAAACTTACTTCACTATTTTTAACCTCTTTAAAACACGCTCTTAAAATATCCCTTTTCCACAAACCACCAGGACCAGTTAATACCATGCTTTTAGGGTTTGGGCTCCGCAAATTATTTAGTATTTTTAACACAGCCTCATCTTGACCTAAAATATCACCAGCCTTTTGCACCCGGCACTTTTCTTTAAGAGGCTCATCAAGATGCATTTGAATGAATTTTTGCCTATCTTCATATGGCATCGCAGTATTTTGTGTCATAAAAAACCTCCTTCTACATCTGATATTATGTGATAGAAGGAGGTTCTTATATACTTACTACGATACAGACTCCTTAGTGTATAATTTTAGTAGGCAGTAAAAAATAGAAAAAGGAAGGTATCCAAAAAATACCTTCCCTTCGCATGAATCATCCGCTATAATGTTTAATAGAAAATAAAAAGCGTTATAGAGGTGATTACATGCTAGATATAAGTTTAAATGAAAATGAAATAAATTTCAAGGACTTAGAAGTAGAAATTTATAGATTAGCATGCGAAGAAGCTTGTAAGATAATGGCTCAAATCCTTATGGAAATAGATGATATTCTACTAGAAAAAAGGGACAAAAAGGAATATAGATAGTAAAGGTAAAAAGCATACAAACATAAAGACAATTATGGGCACTGATTGAATTTGATAAA
>NZ_BBKT01000041.1 GCF_000747665.1 Thermoanaerobacterium saccharolyticum
CTATCTCTTTCTTATCTTTAAATATATCAATAAATTCATCATCTTTAACTTCAACCATTACATTATCATTATTAAATCTTATGGCGAGACTATAGTTATCTGTTTTATTGGAGTTCATGGAAACGCAGAAACATGTATCCCAACCATCTTTACATTCCATCAAAACGAATTTTACTTTTCACGTAGTCTCTTGTAATAAATATCTTCTGTATCACCATTTTTGAGGAAAATCGTATCAAGTCTTCTTATGCCATTTATATCACAAGCTCTTACAAATTAATAGGATTTTTTATCAAATACCTTGCTTTCTCTGTACTCATCCTCTGTAAAATAAAACAAAGCTTGTGTTATTGGATATATAACTTCTTTTGGTGAAAAATCGGATTTTTCATCGTATACAATGTCCTTCAAAGATTTTATCTCATCATATCTTATAAGATCTGTGTCAGAATATCGGCCACGCTTCTCAAAACGTTTCGGTGCATAAATTTTATAATCTTTCTTCAGTAGATTTAAAATATTGTCAAAATCTTTATTCTCAATTAGATATCCCAAGTTCTCTCCTCCTTTGAAAATTGAAAATTATTTAACATATTTTGATATAATTATAACATCAAATATTTAACGAGTATAATAATAAAAATTTATAGAAACTATAAACATGAACTTATATGTTCAATATCTTTTAGTTGCTTCAAAGCTTGCTTTTGTTGTTTTATCATTATATCAATATCTTCATGTATGTACAGCCAATAGAGAAGTGAACCATTGCTTAATGAATGTATCTTTCGCTCTGCTATATTCTCACCGTATTTGCATTCATAATAGAATAGTAGTATCATTATGTTGTACCCCGTCATAGAGGGGGGTATATATTATTTCATTTTTAGGAGTGATAGTATGGCTATAGGTGTTAAATTAGTTAGCAATGAAGAGGCAAGTCCAGAAGTAAAGCAGTTATTTGAGCAAATAGAAAAGCAGATGGGATTTATTCCTCCAACAATGCGTGCAATGGCAAATAAGCCAGAATATTTAAAACTATTTCTTCAGAAATCTCAAGTAGCAATGGGACCAGGAAAAATCGACTCTAAAACAAAGCTTTTTGTTGCTTTAACTGTGTCAATTTTAAATAATTGTGAAATGTGCATAACTACATACACCAATAAATTAAAAGAGGCTGGCGTAACTGATGAAGAAATAGTTGAGCTTTTATCAGTTATCGATCTAATGAGCGGTTTAAACCACTTCAACAATGGACTTATGATAAAGCCATCTGAAAAATAAAGCACGCTTTCACTAAAAAAGGCTTTCCTCCTCCTATGAGAAAAGGAAAGCCTTTTTCACAATATTATGGCCTGTAAAATATAACCTTAAAAAATTCTGCTTTTTTATCTTCAATAAATTCAGGTTCTTTGATACCTGCTTCCTTACATTCCGCTATCATTCTTCTTATGCCAGAACCAATTCCTCTGTACGGAATTTTCTCTCTAATGTGCTTTCAATATCACAAATTAACAATATTTTTTAAATGCATATACAATAATGCAGGTGCTTCCCGCAAAAAGCCGTATACTTCTTCATAAAAATACCTTTTCACAAATACTCCTGAATAGCTTGCATTTATACCTGCTTCTTTCGCAATTATGCTTGCCCTTTTCAGGTGAAATTTGTTTGATACAATTATTGCTGTCTTTAGCGATTTTTGATCCATAATTTTCTTAGAATTTTCAAGATTTTGCAACGTTGAATACGACTTATCGTCTTTTAATATAGTATTATCAGGTATACCATTTTTCAAAAGATACCCATTCCCTGCTTCTGCCTCAGATATATCCTCACCAAGTCCTTTACCGCCAGATACAATAATGTACTTACCAAGTCCTTCTTTATAAAGCTTTATAGCCTCATTTAACCTTTCCTTAAAAAAAGGACTCGGATTTTTCCCGTAAACCGCACAGCCGAGGACAATAATAGCGTCTGATTTTATCGGTTTTGCATTATATGCAAATGTGATCACTTGTATCTCTGCAATGATATTTAAAATCACGACAAAAGATATTAACAATGCGGTAATTTTTATAAGAAGTTTCATCATATAACACCAAATTTTCTATCCTAAAAATGTGGATATTTTTTGTAGTATTAATCAAAAGAACATCCACAGGTGCCAAAGCAATCTCATAAATTTTTTGATAATATTACTACTTTAATTTAATTCAACATAAATTTCGAAAATCCTTCTTTTGTCATAAAATTTTTAATGATTTCTTTTAATATCAAGTAGGGCTGCATTAATGCAGCCCTAAAAAATACTTGTAAAAACTTAAGTCGTCCGTCAGTTCTGGATGGAATGATGTAGCAAAAAGGTTTCCTTCCCTTGCCGCCACTATTTTCCCATCGTATATAGATAGCACTTTTACATTTTCTCCTACATCTTCAATATAAGGTGCTCTTATAAACACTGCTTCCACTTTTTCTTTAGATACTTCAGGCATACTAAGTTTTGCAGTAAAGCTATCAAGCTGACTTCCATATGCATTTCTCCGAACCTTTATATCCATTATGCCAAGATGAACTTTATCATCATTTACGATGTGTTTTGCCATCAATATCATGCCTGCGCATGTTCCCCATATAGGCACACCAGATTTGTAAAGATCTATGATGGCATCTTTTAATTCAAAGTCATTAAGCATTTTTCCTATGGCAGTGCTTTCACCGCCAGGTAATATAAGTGCATCTATGTTTTTCAAAGTTTCTTTATCTTTTGTCTCTACGGGTATTATACCATCTAATCTTTTTAGTTTGTCTATGTGTTCTTTTACAGAACCTTGTATTGCAAGGACTCCAACACGCATTTTACCAACCCCTACTTGCATATAGATCTTTTTCTGAAAGATCCCTTATATCGATGCTATTCATTGCTTCTCCTAATCCTTCTGATACCTCTGCTATTATCTCTGGTTTATCGTAATATGTCGTAGCTTTTACAATCGCTTCAGCGCGCTTTTCAGGGTTCTCTGATTTAAATATGCCTGAACCTACAAAAACACCGTCAGCACCAAGCTGCATCATCAATGCAGCATCTGCAGGTGTTGCAATTCCTCCCGCTGCAAAATTCACCACCGGCAGTTTGCCATTTTCTGCAACGTATTTTACTAATTCATAAGGAGCCTGCAATTCCTTTGCCGCTGCCATAAGCTCTTCTTCGCTTAGAGTCGTAAGCTTTTTGATTTCAGCATTGATATTCCTCATATGTCTTACTGCTTCAACTACATTTCCTGTGCCTGCTTCGCCTTTAGTCCTTATCATTGAAGCGCCTTCACCAATTCTCCTTAATGCTTCGCCTAAGTTTCTTGCGCCGCAAACAAATGGAACTTTGAACTGCCACTTGTTTATGTGATATGATTCATCTGCAGGTGTCAATACTTCACTTTCATCTATATAATCTATCTTTAAAGCTTCTAAAACCTGTGCTTCCACAAAATGTCCTATCCTTACTTTTGCCATGACAGGTATTGACACAGCTTCCTTTATGGCTTTTATTATCTTTGGATCTGACATTCTTGCTACGCCGCCATGTGCCCTTATATCAGCAGGTACCCTTTCAAGTGCCATTACCGCAACTGCGCCTGCCTTTTCTGCAATTACAGCCTGTTCAGGTGTTGTAACGTCCATTATGACTCCGCCTTTTAACATCTGGGCCAAGTTTTTATTTAACTCATATCTTTCATTCATTGTACTTATTCCCCCTATTTTTATATAACAATTTTATTAATTTATATCAATTGTATCTATTTAATACAAACATGTCAATCAGTACAATATGGATACAAAAAAGGATACATCACTGTATCCCCTTCAATACTTCTTTTGAGTTTTGTATTATTTGCTTTGTGGCATCCGTCATGGGTTTTGGCTCTTCTGATTTTGAATTAGCCTTATTAAACAAGTTCTCAACATCTACGGCCTTTTCAAGATATTCTTTAGCTTTTGCTTTATCATTGTTTTGCAAGTAAAACATGCCTACTTTATTATAAGCATCTGCCAATTGCTGATAATTTTCTGGTCTTAAAGGCTGTACATCGACGGCCTTTTTAACATATTTAAGCCCATTATCTATCTGACCATGAGATAGATAAAATGCTCCAAGCTGTGCCAAAAGCTGAGAGTTGTACGGTTCTAAATCAACCGCTTTTTGTTCTTGGGTCATTGCCTCTTGATACATAGCTCCATCTTTTGTCTGATCTGCTATACTTGCCAATGTCTGACCGTAAGACATCCTGTACTTCGCATTCCACGGATCATAAGAAACGGCTCTTTTGTAATACTGCATTGCCTGAGGAATATTGTTAGTCTTTGCAAATTGATCTCCTTTTTCTGCATAGCTCAATGCTGTGGAAAGTGAAAAAGACATAAACATGACAACTATGCCTCCTGCCAAAACGCCAAAACTGTAGTATCCATTGTATAATTTCTTCCCTTTCACTACGGCTATATTTTTAGATGTTTTGCTTATGCTCATGCTGTTTATTATACCGATAAGGGAATATAAGGCTATTGTGACAGCAGACAGCGAAAGATCAAAATCCATAGCAGCGTGGGCATATATACTCAATATGCCTGCTGTTGCTGCTGCCAGCAGTATACGCTCCTCGGCGTCTAAGTCAGATTTATAAAGCTTGATAACTGACAGTACCAATGCAACTAAGAAGAATATCATCGCTAAAGCTCCCACTAAGCCTGTATCAAGCAAAACCTGCATGAAGTAATTATGTGTCTGTGTAGTCCAGTACAAGTATGACTGATATTTGAAGTAAAGTGACGCCCAAGCACCTCCGCCTGCACCAAAAAGTGGATAGTCTTTGAAAATCTTGAATCCGTCCTTGTAAAACTGCATTCGCTCTGAGCTACTATGGCTTGTCAAGCTTATGTCTTGTACCCTTGATGCCACATTTTCAGGCAAGTATTTATACTTAAGCATTATATTTTGAACAGCATTTGGGTCATTCTTAGGATAGATGTACGCCTTGTCAAATGTCACAGAGGTACCTTTAAAGTAGTTTGTAAAAGTAATGGCTAATCTTTTCGTATCCTTCAAAGTGGAGAATTCTATCGTCTTTTCACCGCTGAAAGTCTCTTTATCGTACACGTCTTTTATCTTTGTAGGCTGATCAAGGTCATTTCTGCTTTCTATGGTAATGCCATACGCCCAATCTTTATTATCATCATTCTTTGATATGACATCGTACTTCAACACATATATTCTGTCAGCATCCACGTCGACAAATCTTGTGACGCTTTTACCGCTGTCTGCCTCGTTTTGGCTATGACTTAGTGTAAGAGGTACTTCCGTTGTCAATACCATATATCCAGCTATTGATGAAAGTACACTGACAATTATAATTATCGATATACCTACCTTCAAGCTTATCTTATTTACAATGTCAACAATGAAACTTATCAAAAATGTGAAAACAGCTGATAACAAAACTCCTACAAGTATCCACATAACCAAATTGTGAGGCTTAGGTCCATTTACGACAGAGTTAAATTTAAGTATTGGCAGCGCTGACGCTACGATTATACCTATCATGTAAATAAATGGCTCTACCCTTTTTCCTTTTGGCATCATTATTATAAGGAATAAAAAAAAGAAAAGGAAACATCACCCAAGCGCCTCTGGATAGCGTAAAAACATAAGCATAAAGTTGCATAAAAGCTTCCACTCCATATAGGGCTTTTAAATACCTGTTTCCCGTGTACGATATGAGTGCAAAATTTACAAACAAAAATGCCATCAAAAACGATGCAGCGGTATTGGCGTATTGAAATGTAGAATTAATCCTTCCCCCAACCCATGAACCATTGTAATTTACGTATCCTGCTGCAGACAAAAGACCTACTAAAGCTACTCCAAATGAGCTTAAAACAAGCACATTCAAAAGTATCCATGTTTTTTTCTTGGCATTGGCAAGTCTGCTGACCAAAAAGTATATAAAAACATAATCGACGTACTTTAATACTCCTCCTATTGCAGATCTTACATTTACAGCAAAAAACGTAGAGATGATATATGCTCCTATTATTGATATTGCAGCATAATCCAGTCTTTCAGAGATTATCGGCTCTTTTTTTTATAATCTTCATCAATGACCATATTATGACGACAATTGAAGTAATACATATAGTAGGCAAAAATTCATTGTCAAAGTACATACCGCGGAAATACGGTGGAAAAGCTATAAGAAGAAGCAATAATATGTAAAATACAATATTCATCACGTTTGTGTAATTTGTGCTTCTTTTAGAAACATTAATGTTGACTTTATTCTTTTTTGCTGCTTTTTGTGCCATGTCGACTCTCCTTTATATATTTTATAAAAATACACAAATAATCTTATTCGACAAAAAAACTTAATTTCCTTCTTTTGAAATCATTTAACAAAATACAGTGTGAAAAAAACTTCATTTTTATCCAATCACCATTTACAATTGATAGAATATAATAAACTGAAATCAAATTAAATAGGAGGTATCCACATGAGAGGCAGAAAATTACTTATTTTCACCCTTATACTCATATTTGTACTTACATCTTTCTTATTTACCGGTTGCAAAGCAAAAGAGCAAAAGCTTACAAAGATAAACTTTATTGAAACTGTACATTCAATTTTTTACGCGCCATATTATGTAGCTGTCAACAAAGGCTTTTTCAAAGAAGAAGGACTGCAATTAGAGATAACTACTGCACAAGGCTCCGATAAAGCTGCGACTGCCGTAGTTTCAGGTCAAGCTGACATTGGACTACAAGGTCCAGAAACCACCGTTTATGTATACAAAGAAGGAAAACAAGATTATCTCGTAAATTTTGCACAGCTTACTAAGAAAGATGGTTCTTTCTTAGTTGGCAAAAAACCGGAACCCAACTTCAAATGGGAAAATCTAAAGGGCAAAAAGATAATAGGTGGAAGACCTGGCGGAATGCCAGAAATGACTCTTGAATATATACTGAAAGAACATGGTATAGACCCTAAAAAAGATGTAAATCTTGTGACGAATCTTCAGTTTACAGCGACAGCAGGTGCTTTCATGAGATCAGATGCAGACTACGTGGCACTTTTTGAACCAACTGCATCACAAGTGGAAAGCGAAAAAGGAGGATACATCGTAGCATCTGTAGGTGCCGCCGGACACGATGTGCCTTATACCACATTCAACGCCAGAAAAAGCTATATAAAAGAACATCCTGACATCATCCAACACTTTACGAATGCAGTTTACAAAGGCATGCTATACGTACAGTCTCATTCATCAAAGCAAGTGGCTGAAGACATAAAATCATTTTTCCCAGATACTGATATTGATATAATTGCAGAAGTAATCGACAGGTATAAAAGCATAGATGCATGGGGCACTACACCACAGATGAAAGCATCTGATTTTGATGCTCTTCAAAATGTCTTATTAAACGCAGGCGAGATTGATAGCAAAGTAGATCCAAATGCTTTAATAGATAACACTTTTGCAGACAAGGCTGTCGCAACCATAAAGAAATAACAATGCGGGGACAACCGAAAGATTGTCCCCTGTAAATGTGTCTAAAATATGACAGGAGGTGCATCTGGTGAGGAAAGTAATGATTGAGCTTTCAAACATATCTCTAAACTATCATACGATAAAAGGCGAGACGGAAGCTATAAAAGACGTATCATTTGACGTATATGAAGGAGAATTCGTAGGCGTCATAGGCCCTTCTGGATGCGGTAAATCCACGCTTTTGTCCATCATTGCTGGTCTTTTAAAGCCGTCAAATGGAAGCGTAATTGTAAACGGAAAAGTAGGATACATGCTTCAAAAAGACCATCTTTTTGAATGGAGAAACATCATGCAAAATGTACTTTTAGGCCTTGAGATACAAAACGCTGTCAATGAAAACTCTATAAAAAACGTAGAAGATCTATTGGAAAGGTATGGATTATCAGAATTTAAATACCATTATCCCAATCAAATATCTGGCGGAATGAGACAGAGAGCAGCACTAATTAGGACATTGGCCTTAAAGCCTGATATCATGCTTCTTGATGAGGCTTTCTCGGCACTTGACTATCAAACGAGGCTTGCCATATCTGATGAAGTGTGGACTATCTTAAAAAATGTTAAAAAGACAGCGGTAATAGTAACCCACGATATTTCCGAAGCCATCGCAATGTGTGACAGGATTGTAGTCTTGTCTAAAAGGCCTGCAGTCGTAAAAAACATATATGAGATACATCTTACGTGTGACGACCGATCACCTATCGGATGCAGAAAAGCACCTGAATTCAAAGAATATTTCAACGAAATATGGAAGGAGCTTGATGTGCATGTATGAAGCAACTCAAAACATCTCAAAGGAGCATGTAGAATTTTTGAAGAAAGTGAAAAGAAAAGAAGTTGCCATTAAAATCACTCAAATATCCATACTCATCACTTTTTTCGCATTATGGGAAATAGCAGGAAGGCTAAAGCTCATAGATCCATTTCTGTTCAGTGAGCCTTCTCGCATGATAAAGACCATAATAAACTTAAGCGAAGACGGCTCACTTTTTACGCATATATGGGTCACATTAAGCGAAACGCTTATTGGGTTTGCCCTCGGAACATTTTCTGGCATAGTGATAGCTATACTTCTTTGGTGGTCTGACTTTGCCTCAAAAGTCGCAGAACCGTATTTGATCGTCTTAAATAGCCTCCCTAAAATCGCTTTAGGACCAATATTTATAGTCTGGATGGGCAATGGTGAAGCGCCAATTATAACGATGGGCTTGGCCATATCGCTGATTGTAACTATTATAAGCCTCGAGACAGGGTTTAAACAGGTAGATGAAGATAAGATAAAACTTCTAAAGACGTTTGGAGCCACCAAATTTCAAATACTGACAAAATGTATACTGCCCGCCAGCATACCAACTATCATGTCTGCCATAAAAATCAATATGGGTTTGTCTTGGGTCGGTGTCATAACAGGAGAGTTTTTGGTATCAAAAGCAGGATTAGGATACCTTATCGTCTATGGAGGGCAAGTATTTAAGTTAGACATAGTAATGACAAGCGTCCTTATACTGTCTATCCTGGCCGCATTAATGTACGTGCTATTAGTCTACATCGAAAAGAAAATCATCAAGTGGCAGTAGTTTTCATTGGTACACCGTTTATGCTGGTGTATTTTTTTTTTATTATGTGCTAAAATATCTTTATGAAAATAATTCGAGGTGATACTAAATGAAGATAGCATTAGCGCAATTAAATCCGACTGTCGGCGATATAAAAACCAATTGCGAAAAGATAATCATGAATATAAAAGAAGCTAAAAAAGCCAATATGGATCTCATCGTCTTCCCAGAATTATCTATAATCGGATATCCTCCAAAGGACTTGCTATACAACCCTGATTTTTTAGAAACTGCAGATAGAGCCCTTAATAATATGATTTTGCCTGTAACAGAAGGCATCGGCGTCATTGTAGGAACCGTTACAAGAGATAAAGAAAAAGACTATTTGCTTCACAACTCAGCGCTTCTCCTTTACAATGGTAAAATAGTAGAACAAGCAGATAAGACTCTTTTGCCAAATTACGATGTATTTGACGAGCAAAGGTATTTTGAACCAGCTAAAAAACGTACTTGCATAGACTTTAAAGGAATGCGGCTTGCAGTCAATATTTGTGAAGACATTTGGAACGACAAGGATTTCTGGGAAAGGCCAAGGTACGACATTGACGTATTGGAAGAACAGTACAGCCTAAATCCAGACATTTTTATAAATATTTCCGCGTCTCCATACAACCTAGGGAAGCAAGAATTAAGGACAAAGATGGTAAAGCAAATATCAAAGAAATACAAGCTGCCTCTTATATACGTAAATCAAGTAGGCGGCAATGACGAGCTTATTTTTGATGGTAACAGTTTCGTGATAAATTCAAATGGCGAAAGAGTAGTAAACCTTAAGGCTTTTTGCGAAGATCTTGCTTTTATCAATACTGACGAGCTTAAATATCTTGCGCCTCTAAAAGAGGTAAATGAAAACATATCATGGGTTCACGATGCGCTGATTTTAGGGCTTAAAGACTACTTCAGGAAAACTGGCTTTAAAAAGGCAGTGGTAGGTTTAAGCGGAGGAATTGACTCTGCTGTCACATGTGCACTTGCAGTAAAGGCTTTAGGGCGTGAAAACGTGCTGGGTGTTTCTATGCCATCTCGGTATTCATCAGAAGGCAGCAAAGATGATGCAAGAGACCTTGCTCAAAACTTAAATATCGAATATCGTGTAATACCTATTGAAGATGTTTTTAAAAGCTATATATCTATTTTTAATAGAAATGGCGATACTGTAGGTGACCTGGCTGAAGAGAATTTGCAAGCCAGAATAAGAGGCAATTATCTCATGTTCATATCAAATAGAGAAGGTCATATGGTCTTGACGACAGGAAACAAATCAGAGATAGCCGTAGGATACTGTACACTGTATGGCGACATGAGTGGTGGACTTGCTGTAATATCTGATGTGCCAAAGACAATGGTGTATGAGCTTGCAAAGTATATAAATAGAGATAAAATAATAATCCCTATATCCACTATAGAAAAGGCTCCATCTGCAGAGCTAAGGCCAAATCAGAAGGATACAGATTCTCTACCACCGTATGAGATACTCGACGATATATTGAAGTTGTACATAGAAGAAGATAAATCGGTAAGTGAAATCGTGTCAAAAGGCTACGATGAAGCATTAGTAAAAGACGTCATAAGGAAGGTGAATAACGCTGAATACAAGAGAAAGCAAGCAGCGCCAGGTCTTAAAGTTACCACAAAAGCATTTGGCATAGGAAGACGAATGCCAATTGCACAGCGTTTCAGACCATGATTTAAGGGAGGCTTAAATATTGTCTAAAAAATTAAAAAGCGATATTATGCTGGTTTTAGTAACTGTCATCTGGGGTTCTACATTTGTCATAGTAAAAAAAGCTACAAGTATATTGCCAGTTTACAATTTTTTGTTTTTAAGATTTCTCATCGCACTCATCGTGCTTGTCATAATGTTCGGTAAGAGGCTGCTTCGCGTTGATAAAAATACATTTGCAGTCTCTATCATCGTAGGCATGATGCTTTTTTTAGGCTATACATTTCAGACACTTGGCTTAAAATACACGACTGCATCAAAATCTGGTTTTATTACTGGATTTAATGTAGTGCTTGTGCCTATATTGGAATCATTCTTTTTAAAAACTAAACTGTCAAAGGCATCATGGTTAAGCGTATTATTAGCACTTAGTGGGTTATTTCTAATGACGGCAAATATTGACTTAAAAATTAACTTTGGAGATTTTCTCACTCTTCTTTGTGCTGTATCTTTTGCGTTTCAGGTAGTTTTGATAGCAAAATACGCACCGTCTATGGATACCGTATCATTTGCAATAATTCAGATATTTGTCGTAACAATATTAAGCGGAATTTTTTCATTTATATATGAGAAACCTGCAATACCGACTGACAAAACCGTTTGGTTTGCACTTATATTGACAGGCATCTTTGCAACAGCATTTGCATTGGCAGTTCAAAACACGATGCAAGCAAATACGTCGGCTACACATGCTGCCATCATATTCTCTTTAGAACCAGTTTTTTCAGCCATAACTGCTTATTTAGTATCTGGAGAAATCATGACATTGCGATCCATTATAGGAGGCTTTCTCATGATAATAAGCATGATTTTATCTGAAATGCCGTCTAAAGATAAATTAAGGGCTTAAAAAGCCCTTTTTTAATATGGTTTTATTATTTCACCTGACTTTGCATCTATTAAACTTGATTCAATAGGATCATCAACTGTATAAACTGGTATTATGCCTTTTTCCGTTTTGTAGTATTTCAATGAAAAATCACTTTTCTTCAAATATTTAGCTGTAACGTCGTCTTGATTCATAATATCGACAGGCTTTGGATAAGGTATATCGTAGTTTTTGTAAGTATACGCAGATACATTTCCATCTCCATCAACATCTACTGTTATGCCATTGTTTATGAAAGGTATGTTGTAATGTTTTAGTGGGAAGATAAAGTGGTATACATAGATATTGCCATTCATATTATTAACATCATTAAATCCAAAATCAATATACGGCAATACTTCTTTGAAATTTTCTCTTACAAATGATTCTGCTTTATTAAGAGCTGTTTCCCGGGAAATTGATGAATTAAAATCACTTTTACTGCTTTTTAAAATATCCACCACATTTCCTGTATCTGCATTTACCGCCACATGCAAATAGCCTATTCCATTTAATTTGTTCCATGAGAACGTCCATACTTTCAAATTAAGCCCGCCATATTTTTCAATATAGGCTGTATCCTTTAATTCATAATCGATTCCTGCATATTTTGCTGCTACCTTAAATGCTTCATCCTTACCTACAGGTGTTTTGTTTAATACAGGCTCCATATCCATTTTAATATCCACATTGCTTGGAGCACTTAACTTTACTGCGTTTCCATTTATGTCTATTATGTCCCCTGTATACGCATTTATCATGTATTGAGGCGATGGTGAAACATACACAAGTTTTACATCGCCTTTATTCCTATTGTAAATTACCGTATAAACCAATCTAGGTTTTAGATATTCTTTAAAAAGCTTTGTAGCCTCATTTATATCGATCACATTTTTCAATGTAGGCAAGTCCCCATCTGTCCAATCGTATGTGTAATGAGTGACTAAACCTGTTTTTTTATCTACAGAAACATTTATTGTGTCGTATAAGAAAACAACACCATTTTCTTCTCTTTTCCATTTAAAACTATATTCATTGTAACTGTCATTTTTGTAATTTTCATCATACTTGTACTTGCCTAAGTTTTTAGGATTTACTTTGTCCAAAAATTCCTCTGCTATCTTTTTCGCATCGTTTCGCTTTATATTCTTATTGCCTTTAAAATCAGTGATAAAATTGTACCTTATTATTTCACCAGTCTTGGCGTCTACAGTAACAGTGGTATTCTCAAAAACGTCGTTCTTTGTGTAGCTTAAAATCCATACAGAGTCTTTGTTTGTAAATTCTCTGTATTGAATATTCTCACTGTCGCATTTTATGTCTCCCAATTTTTCTTTTACTATAGATATGACTTCTTCTTTTGAAATAACAGGTGAAGTTTCTGCAGCATAACCATTAAATATTCCTGTCAAAATTATAAATGCAAATACGAAAGCTATTATTTTTTTCATATAAAAACACCTCCACTATTTTCTCCTATTTAGATTTTGGTCTAAATAGGATGTTTTTATACACAATGGTGGAGGTAATTCTTATATATTTTTGTATTTTTTTGCAATTGTCATTCTCACTAAAGCACGCCGCAATGCTGCTTTAGCGAGAAAATACTTCCTTCTGGCTTTTCTTTTGCCTTAACCTTTCTTCAG
>NZ_BBKT01000040.1 GCF_000747665.1 Thermoanaerobacterium saccharolyticum
CTGAAAGGTTGACTTTTGAAGCTTGTAGTGTGAAGGGCGTACTGGAAACGAACATCACATAGGATGCTTGCTAATAGTTCGTCGTCTGTAAGGTTAAACATTTCTTTTAGTATTAAGGCTCCAATTATTGCGTTTACAGGACTGTTTGGACGAGAAGCTGGATTGTCACTGTACAATACGGAAAAGCGCTTCTCGTTGATTGCTGGAAATATGATTTCAGCAAAATCTTTTGCCCATGAGTTTAAAACAAACTTTTTTGTTCTATCATCCAAGTTTAAGAATCTGTCCTCCATTGTGATTTGTTGATATTCGTTTGGTTTGAATGCCATGGCTATGTATCGCTCCTTCTATTTCCTTTTGTTTATATTTCTATTTTACCATATTTCATCTAAACTTGGATGAAAAAAATACTTTTGACACCTTAATCAAATTTTAAAGTATCAATATACTCTTTTTGCAGCGCAAGTCCCAATCTTCCTGTACCTACACAATATCTCCATCTACTGGTGAATTTTTTGCCATTAGAATTTATTGGTATCTTTATTTTTACCATGTTAAGCCCCCCGAAATTATGTTAAGTAATTTATTTCATCCACAGTATGCTGGTTACAAGCCTCGGATAGAGGCGACTTCCTCTAGGTGTACCTGTGTCGCTGTTAACCTGATCTGTAGCACAATCTTCACTGCAAGACACCTGTTGCCACATTGCATGTACCCTATCCCACTCAACCTCTTTATCTCCAAAGTCTATATTAAGCACGTCTTTTATGACATATTGACACAAGAATATCTTGCTGTTCCATGTATTCTTGCTTGTTGAGGAAAGCTTCCAGCCACCAGATACTTCATCTATGCATATACCCGGTTTCATAATCGTCATAACATGCTTCTTCAATACCTTTATAAGCTCACCAAAAACTCCTACCTCGCTTACAAAGTCAGTATATCCTACAACGTACGGATAAACCAACGCCTCAACAGCCGGTATTATCCTAGATGTATTGCCATTTTCAAATACAGCAGGGATATACTGATTTTCTGTGTCAAACTTGCCAACAATTGTACTTGCAGCCTCTTTCGCCTTTTCTAACGCTTTTTTCGCCTTTTCTTCCAATCCATTTTCATTAAATAGTCCATGAAGTACTACATACGCTGCCCACGTCTTTACGCCAAGGTATAAATTATTTCTTGCCTGACCAAGGCTTTCATCAAGGCTGTCATAAGTAGTTATCTCTGAGCCATTTTGGCATCTTGAACTGTCCACATCCATTATCCCGTCGTTATTCTTATCCCTTGCAATGATGGAATCAAAACATTCAGAAAAAACATCCATGTTCTTATTAAGCCATTCTTTGTCGTTCATTTTTATGGCATAGACAGAACCTGTCAGCACCCAGTTTAAAAGCTCCTCATGAGTCATATAGCTGAAGCACCCTGTAAGGTTAGGAAGTTCATAAGATGAATAACCTTTTTTAGAAAAGCCATTTGCAACACCCATATCATGTGTAAATGCAAGACCTGCTTGGTCCTTGTAGCTGTAATTTTCCACGTACAAGTCCAGCGTATTTGTAATAGTCCACGGGTGAAATCTCATTTCCCAGAAAACATGGTCAACTGTCAAATCAAATGTATTTATCATTATATACTCGCCTTCATTTACAACCCATAAAGGCGTACCATCGGTTCTTTTCAGAAGCTCAGTGCTGGCATAATAACTGTGAGCAGCATGAGCTAGCAAAAACTGCCTGTATTTATTGAGTCCGCTTTTCCTAAGCTCTTCATCCCTTTCTCTAGCCAAATTTATATAATAATCAACATTGTCAAGACCAAACGCAAGGACATCCTCTAGCGACTTAAACACAGAAGTATAGTAAAACTCAGTATCAATTCCTGTCGTTATAATTCCACTTTGATATGTTGCTAATGCGATAGTAAATGTTCTCTTGGCACCTGCAGGAACTTTAAATATCAAAGAAGGTGCTCTACCAAGACCGTGGTTTTGATAATTGCCATTTGCCCATGACGTCAAAATATCAAGTCTTGAAAGCTCTCTTACATCATCACTTTTTTTGATGGCAAAACCGTACTTTCTTTCAAAGGCACCACCTAAGTACTTTCCGTCTGTTAGCTCAGATAATATCCTTTTAGGCCCTTCAAAGCCAAATATCATCTCGGCATCCTTATCGCTGTCAGTGTTATCCATTGTCAACTGCACAAATATGACAGGAGCCAGTGCGAGTTTTTTCTCATTTTCATCCATCACTGCAGGATTTTTGACGTATCCAAATGGAGTAAGTATTGAAAATCTAAAGTTTCCAGCAGTCCATGTGTCTGATGCCCATCCCATTTCCCTTTCTATTTCATCTTCTTTAAAAATCTTTATGTTTTTTTCTCCACTATTGTTAGAAACTTCTCCTGTAAATTCTTCCTCAGCATTTTTAGATTCACCTTTAAGAAAAGGAAGTAAGCTTATCACTCCATCTCTTTTGTATCCAATATAGACATTGTTCTCGGGCGGCCGCACATCATTTAGTACAACGCCACCGCCCTTACCGCATTTGCCAATCACAAAACTTGAAAAAGCTCCAAATGCGCTGTGATGCGCATAAAAAGATTTGTTTTCCAAATCGCAACACTCCTTATCTATCGAGGTCCTACCAACAGAAATATAGATAGGACCTCATTATTTTATTTATTCCACTTTTACAGCACTAGTCTGTGCATCTAATGCTAGTTCTATAGCTTTAAATATATGCTCTTGGGTCATAGCATTTTCTGTCCTATTTAAGCAGTCCAGTATTAATTCACCAAAGAAAGGAAATCCGACTTTCCCCTTTACATCCAAATGATATTCGCCATCTTTATTTGCCAGGTACACGTGGTCTGTCGTATTTTCTCTAGCAACATCGATATATTTTCTAAGCTCTATATATCCATCTGTTCCTAATATAAATAGCCTTCCATCGCCCCATGTGCCAAGGCCATCTGGAGTAAACCAGTCAAGCCTAAAATAGCCTGTTGCGCCATTGTCGCCAACTAGTGTCACATCGCCAAAGTCCTCAAAAGTGGGATACTGTTTATGATTGTAATTTGCCACTTTTGCTGATTGGACTTTTGCGTCTTTTGCACCTGTATAATACAAAAACTGCTCTATCTGGTGGCTTCCTATGTCGCACAGTATTCCTCCAAACCTGTCCTTTTCGTAGAACCAATCTGGCCTTCCCTTTCCTTCTCTATGTGGTCCCATGCCTAATACTTGTATTACTCGTCCTATTGCCCCTTTTTCTACTAATTGTCCTGCATAGACGGATGCTTCATTATGAAGCCTCTCTCCGTAGTAAACAGCATATTTTCTATTTGTCTTTTTTACCTTTTCTTTTGCTTTTTCTAACTGCTGCCACGTTGTCATTGGAGGTTTGTCTGCAAAGTAGTCTTTGCCAGCATCCATGGCTTTTAAGCCTATGTCACACCTTTCTGATGGTATGGCTGCACTTGCTACCAATTTAACTGAGTTATCCATCAGTATTTCATCTTCGTCTCTGGCCTTTTTGGCAGTAGGAAATGCTTTTATGAATCTTTCAACTTTCTCTGGGTCTTTGTCATATACCCATTTTACCTGTGCACCGGCTTCTATTAGTCCTTTTGTCATTCCATATATGTGCCCATGATCTAGTCCAATTGCTGCAAATTCAAAATCTCCTTCACTGCAGACTTTTTTAGCCCTGCTTTCTGGCATATAGTACATGCCGTTTTCTTTGCTCATTTGGTATTCCTCCCTAATTTTTACTTAATATCTCTTCCAAATGTTATGCGTTCGTCATTGAAATTTTCTACAAACGTTTTTTTCTCATAAAAATGAGGTACACTTGACATTATGCCATCTACTGTATAGAATGGGTCATCTTTTTTAAGTGGAAGCTTTACAACTTCCCTTGTTGTTGCAGCTTTGTAGATAGCCGTTATAAGCTCTAAGGCATTCCTTCCGTCGCTACCTTTTACCAAAATTTCATGTTCTGATTCTAATGCCTTTAATACATCATCTATTTGTGGAGTATGACCGCTGTACTTCGTTTCTTCCAAGCTGTCATAGTAGTCTTGTATTTTCTTTTCTAGTTCTTCATTTCTGCCTGATGGAAAACCATTGCTTGATGCTGTAGATGCATATACTTTCCACGGGACAGATATCCTCGCCTTTTTTCCTTGAAGTATTATCTGCTGTTCCTCGCCGTGGTGCACAACTGAACTTGTTATCTGAGCTAACGCACCACTTTTATATTTAAGTATCGCTATTGATATGTCTTCAACTTCTGCGTTGTCGTGTGCTACATTGTTCATGACAGCCTGTACTTCTTCAGGCATTCCTAAAAGCCATATAAGCATGTCTATATGGTGTATTGCATGATTTAATGTGCATCCACCACCTTCTTTTTCCCATGTACCTCTCCACCACAGATCGTAGTACGAATGACCTCTCCACCAAAATGAGTCTACTTGTGCATGTACTATATCACCTGCTAGGCCTGACTCGACGATCTTTTTTAATTTCATAAATTGAGTCCTGAAGCGATTCTGCGCTATTACCGACAAGAGTTTTTGGTTTTTCCTTGACGCTTCTATCATCCTGTCGCACTCTTCTAATGATGCTGCCATTGGCTTTTCTACGATTACATTCTTTCCAGCATTTAAACTGTCTACCGCAATGTCTGCATGTGTGTAAGGCGGCGTGCATATATCCACCAAATCGATATCTTCTCTTTTTAATATCTCTTTGTAATCTCTGTACAAAGTGGCATCATCTAAGCCAAACCGCTTCTTTTTTTCATAAGCTTTATCTTCATAGATATCAGCTATAGCTACGATCTTGCACCTGCCTTTAAACTCTAAAAAGCCTTGTATGTGGGCAGATGAAATATTACCTGCCCCAATTATGGCTATATTAATCATAATAAACTTCCTCCAATCAATCAACTAAGTTATTAATCTAAATTTTTTGATTTTTACCGTATTTCTGCCTCAATCTCTCTCTAAGTCAGTTATTCATAAATTTTCCTTCCATGTTCATCTTTTATGCCTGTCTTTCTGTAAAAATAGGTATTTACAACATCTCTCCACTCTTTAGCATCTACTACTTGTATGTCAAATCTTTCTAACACAGCTTTGTAAATCTCATCGTCTATTTTCCCTTTTAGTTTCATCCAAGATTCTCTCAGTTTTTCCGCCCGCTCTACACCTTCAAAATGCGTGTCGTATATGTGTTGGATGACTGTCTTACCTGATTTTAGCTTATGGCTGTACGGTACATGGTGGAAAAATAGCAGAAGCTCATCAGGGCATGTATCTATATTTTCGTACATCTTTGCCACAGGCTCTTTATACTGTGCCGTGTAACCTGTGCCTGTTGCTACAGTCCTATCGACGCCTATCCCCTTAAAATCCGCATAATGGTATGTCCCCCAATGTGAGTACTCATACCCATCAACATTAGGGCCGTAATGGTGACCGGGATTTACCATCCACCCTATTCCAAGCGGACTTGTATACTCCTCATATATCTCTCGCGATTCCAAAAGCATCGGTACGACTGTATTCAAAACATCCTCATCACATCCAAATGTAAGCCTCACCCATTCCTCAGCTATCTCTCTTGACGAAAGATCTGGATTCCATGCAAGCCTTCCGAAACCGAAGAGATTTGATTGTGAAAGAGGATGTCCTGTCCAGCACTGGCTATCGCCTATATTTGCTACAGCGACAATTCCACCGTATTTTGCTCCAAATAGGCTGCCATTTACCACTCTCTTTACAAACGAGCCTTCGCCTTTAGCAAATGTATCAAAGTCTAAAGCTTCCTTCCAAAGGGGCACAAGATAGCATAAATGCTTCTGCTGTCCTGTGTACTCTTGAGTGATCTGGAACTCCATAAAAACATTTGTCTTTTCCATTGCACCAAACAATGGCGTAATAGGTTCCCGTATCTGAAAATCCATCGGACCATTTTTTATTTGCAAAACAACATTATCCATGAATTTTCCATCTAGCGGCTTGAAATTGTCATAAGCTGCTTTTGCTCTATCTGTAGAACGGTCTCTCCAGTCTACCATGCAGTTATATACAAAAGTCCTCCAGATGACAATACCGCCATATGGCTTTAATGCTTCAGCCAGCATATTTGCACCATCTGCATGATTGCGCCCATACGTAAATGGTCCAGGTCTAAACTCTGAATCTGCTTTTACTAAAAATCCTCCGAAATCAGGAATGTAGCTGTATATTTTTGATGCTACATCTTTCCACCAATTCTTAACTTCATCGTCAAGCGGGTCTGCAGTAGAAAGACCACCTATCTCAACAGGGGATGCAAAATTTATGCTTAGATATGTCTTTATCCCGTAATCTCTAAAGACATCTGCGATCCTTTTTACATCAGGCAAAAATTCGTCTGTAATAAGCTTAGTCTCTTGCTGATGGACATTGACATTATTTATTACAACGCCATTTATTGCAATAGAAGCAAGTAGCCTTGCATAATCTTTTATCCTCGAGAGATCTTGGACTATGCGATTATCTTTAAAGAAGATAGATTTTCCCGCATATCCTCTTTCAATATTACCATCCATATTGTCCCAATGATTTAATATCCTAAAAGCATTTTGAGGATTATCAATGCACAATGCATCTTCCAAAGCTCTACCACCAAATATAGACCTTATTAGGTGAAAAACACCATATAGTACACCTTTTTCACTTCCACCTATTACTGCCATTATTTTTCGATTATTTTTTTCTAATGTCTTTAATGCAAAGCCTTCACTTTTAAGCTCTCTTTCTAAATCCACTTTTAATCCTTCTGCCTTAAAATCATCTAGAGTACCTACAAAAATACAATTTGACTTTGGCATATTTTCGATTATTTCTATGTCGACATCTTTAATATTCGATAAAGCTTTTTTTAGCTTATTGGCCGCATTGCTAATAATCCTATTATTGCTTTTAACTACAATATATTTAAAATAATCCTTATATCCATCAAGTACTTTTTCATCGCAAAGCTTAAACTTAAGCCAGCAGTCGTACATGCTGCTAACTAATTCCCCACTATTCATCATAATCTCATCACTCTCCATAAAATGTAATGATTATTAAAAATCAATTATGCTGTAAAAGGCACTTTTGGGTCTACCATCGACATCAAAAAGAAGCGGCCAATCTTTTCTATCTTTAACCGGAAAATTATCTTTCCATGTGTGTTTATCGCTTATACCCCAAAAAGTAACGCCACTAATTACATCTTTATAATACCTGAATATTTCAAATAATTTTTTATAAACTTTTGATTGCTGTTCTATCATATCATCAGCCGGCTTCAGAATACTTCTTGTCTTATCATCAAATGAAAACATGGAAACATCAAGTTCTGTTATCTGAATCTTTACTCCTAAAGAAGCATACAATTCTATGGCAGCTTTCAGATTGTCAAAAAGGTCTCTGTCATGTATATCCCAATGGCCCTGTATCCCAATCCCGTCAATTGAAACTCCCCTGTCAATCATTGATTTTAATAGCTTATACGATTTATGTAGTTTTTCAGGCTTCTCATTGTTATAATCGTTGTAAAAAAGAACCGCATTTTGTGATGCTTGTCTTGCAATCTTAAAAGACAAGTCCAAATATTCTTCGCCGATTATCTTATACCACTGGGAGTCCCTATATAAAAAGTCGCTCTTATCCTCCACAGCCTCATTTACGACGTCCCATGCGTATATCTTGTCATTGTACCTGCTGCACAATGTATTGATATGCGTTTTAAGCCTTTCTACTAAGATTTCCTTTGAAACTGCTTCACCTGATTCATCTTTAAAAAGCCATTCAGGAACTTGATTGTGCCATACAAATGTATGCCCTCTCACCATCATTCTATTTTCTGCAGCAAAATTGACAATTTTATCCCCATCATCAAACGCATATTCATCTTCTTCTGGATGTATGATTGCAAATTTAAGCGAGTTTTCAGGCGTCATGCTGTTAAAATGTTTTAGAAGAATCGCCCTCTGTACCTCATCTTCCAAATCACTTACCGCCACAGCAGCTCCTATGGGAAAATAATCCTTATACACTTCCTTTAAACTTATACTATCACACAACTGACACATAATTTACCCCCTAACATTTTTCCTTTTGAAAAGCTTATATCCGTTTTAAAGTATTTGTATTTTGCAATACCATACTATTATTTATTAAACGTAAATACCTGAGTTGCACATCGGTTAATGAATCAAACTTTTTTCTAACACCATAAATAATTCTTATCTCTATTACATACCTTATCACATTTTTTACGGCTCAAAGCGGAACCAGCCAAAATCAAAATTACAGCCTGGTAAGAATATGAAGGTCACCTTTTGTTTTCCTGTTATTTTTTCTAATTTAAATATCCGCTCTTCATATTCTTCAGACTTAGTAAATTCGATAATTTGATTACTTTCACTCTCAGAATTAGCAAATCGGATATGAATTGTATTTTTATCAATATGCGACCTGCCATAAACTACAATTTTTGTGGCTCCTTCACTTGTAAAATCCATATCTTCAAATACTAGGGAAACATTATTTCCTATCCCTTCGACATAGTTACCTTTTACTGTAAAAGTATCCCCATAGATGTAATCACTTTCTGCAGCCATATTTTTCTCAAAGGCTCTGTTCTTTTTTTCAAAAGAAAATCCTTTGATGTGTACCTTCTGATGAAGAACAAAACAAATTGAAGTAACACCACGTAGTCTTCTTGGCAAGCGATAAGTTTCTTCTTGATACACATTCCACTTGGGTTCTTTTTGATAAACTACGTCAGTCAACAATTCACTTCCCGTTTCATCAGGCATTCCTTCCCAAATTTGCAAAGAATATTTTTCATTTGTTAAAGCAAAAATAGGGATGGTTATAGTATCAGAGCCATATGGTCCAAAATCAATATTGCGAAAACCTACTTGAGTTTCACCATCTCTAGCTGTAGCTATTCCTTTTTCGTTTCCGTTAGTAACCTCACCTTTACTATAATCATAGAGTCCTGCAGATATAAATCCATAAGGATCTTTATAGACCGTTCCAAGACCAACTGCCTTAAATTCCAGTTCTGATATGATTTTCGTCTTATCAGTACCATTCTTACTGGTACAGCGAACTCGAAATTCTCCATCACCTAAAGCTATTATCTTCGCCTCATGTCCAAATGATTCTACTTTGGCAATATTAGATGTGATCCCACCATCACTCACAATGCTCCACTCTACATCATGATAAGAAGTATTTTCAGGATATAATTTTGCTTTTACAAGAATCTCCCTCTTTGATTCATTAAACTCTTGTCCTGAAGTACTGATAATTTCAATTTTGCGAAGAGGTATTTCATCATTGCTTCCCATAACACATGGCAAATCTTCATTCTTCATATGTGCAGAAATCCCATCTAAAATTTCTCCCTTTACGGGAAGAGACTCAAATTCCACAATTTGACTTTCTAAACCTTTAGAGGTTACTTCCATATGAATCTTTCCAGGTTCTAATGTTGCCCCTATGATCGCCATTAACTTGCCACTAAATAATCTTCTGCTCAGTCCTTTATATTGGTCATAATCTGTGCTATCACCATTATCAAGACCAATCAAACGACCTGCTCCCGTAACATTAACATGTACTCTGTTATTTGCATTCTCCACTATATTTCCATCTTCATCTTCCACGGTTATTTCTACAAAAATTAAATCCGTACCATTTGCAATAATACTTTCTTTATCTGGATGCAAACGAATCTTCTTGGCATCCTTAAAGGACTTTTTTACATCTGTTGTGACAATTTTTCCTGTTTCATCATAGGCTATTGCTTTTAATTCACCTTCTTCATAAGGTATCTTCCAACAGCCAACAAGTTGTGTTCCATGTTCATGGTCAATTTCATAAGTTCCTATTGTATTACCATTTAATTGTAATTCAATTTTGGGTGCATTAGAGCATACTCTAACATCAATTAATTGACCTTTGTTGAAATCCCAATAAGGAAAAATATGAACCATTGGCTTTGTCTTGTAATCTGTCCATGCTGCTTGATAAATGTAATACGAATCTTTCTTAAACGTAGCAGTATCAATCTGTCCAAAGTAGGAATTCTTAGTATGATATGGTGTAGGTTCACCTATATAGTCAAATCCCGTCCATATAAATTGTCCGAGAGAAAAAGGTGTATCTCTGTCTGCTATGATACACGCCTCCGCTGACTTTGCTCCCCAACTGGTTGAACTATTTCCAAGAGCCGAACATTGTTCATCGTCATCTGCAAGAATAGATTTTTCAAATGGAAAATGATAAATGCCCCTGCTTTGTACAACTGAACCTGTTTCACTACCATAGATAATCCAGTCAGGATGTTCTTTGTGATGTTTTTGATAATATTTTTCTCCATAATTGTATCCAACTACCTTAACAATGTCAGCACACTTTTGAGCATTCTCCCAAGGCATATAATTGGATGCAATAGTAATTTTTGCATTCTCTTTTGGATCATATTTTCTTACATAATCCACGAGCATTTTAGTTATTTCTTGCCCTCTCTCATCTGCATGAGTATCATAGATCTCATTTCCAATACTCCACATAAGAAGACTCGGATGATTCCTGTCTCTCATCACCCAGCTTTTTACATCATTATGAACCCATTCTTTAAAAAATCTTGCATAATCAAAAGGAGTTTTTGATCTCTCCCACACATCAAAAGCCTCTGATAGTACAAAAAACCCCATCTCATCTGCTAAATCCATAAAATCTGGTGCAGGCATATTATGAGCCGTTCGTATAGCATTAACACCCATATCTTTCAATATCTCAAATCTTCTTTTTAAAGCAGTTTTATTAAAAGCAGCTCCTAAGGCTCCAAAGTCATGATGTTCACAAACTCCATGTAGTTTCATCTTTTTGCCATTTAGAAGCAAACCCTGCTGAGGGTCAAATACAATCTTTCGAAAACCTATATTTTGAGATATAGATTCTATTTTTTCTTTGCTTTCTCTTGAATCTTTATTTGCTTTAATCAAATATAATTCAGTTATAAGCTTATAAAGATTAGGCTCTTCAGGACTCCAAAGATTCGGGTTTTTTACAAAAATAGTTTGCTCATTATGTGTAACAGAGTTACTTGCTTTAACAACGCTCTTTGAAGTAGCAACGATTTGATCCTTATATATAATAGTATGGGAGATTTGTGCATCTTCACAAATATTCAATTCTGTGTCTACTTCTACGAGCCACCCATCAACTTGTTGTTTTGGCGTTACATAAATTCCATTTGTCACAATATGATTTTTATCCCTTATTTTTAACCATACATTGCGATATATGCCTGCACCAGAATACCACCTGCTGTTGGGGCTTCGATACACTACCTTCACAAGAATTTCATTTTCCCCATCTGCCAATGCATCTGTAATATCATGTTCAAAAGAAGAATAACCGTATTTCCATTCTCCTACAAGCTGTCCATTTACATATACGGAAGAGTCCATATAAACTCCATCAAAACATAAGATAATCTGCTTTCCTTCTTTAGCACATGTAAATTTCTTGCGATACCAGCCTATACTGTTTTCATAGAGATTTAATGTATTGTATATAAGCCAATCATGTGGTATATCAACTGATTTAAATTTTAAAGTGTCCAAATTTGTAACTTCAAGGTTACTTTTCGCAAATTCCCATCCATCATTAAAAAGTATTTTCTTATTCATACTAAGATACACTCACTTTCAAAAACTCGTAACCATAACTATTAATATTAATTATCACACTAACATTTTTCCCTTTGAAGGCATAAGCCTCAAAGGGAAAAATTATCTCAATACATTTTTATTTTATCTTATCCTTTGTACTTTTATATACGTCATTAGTTAGTTTTGTCAATTGGTCAGAACCTTTTGATTTGCATTGTTGTACATAACTATCCCAATCTTTATCTATTGAGGCAACACCAGTTATAAATTTTAATGTCATCTGACTAACATAATCCATCAAAGGTTGGCTTAACATATTGGCTTGTTCTCTTTGACTTTCATTAAATAAAACTGGCGGTGCAGGTGGCAAATATTTAAATGTATTATTTACTTCATTAGTGTAGTTTTTAACTTCTTCAGTCATCATAGATTCCGCAAGATCTTTCGGTCCGCCATATAACAGACAAAATACACCACCTGAGAATCCATAATCTTTCTGCAAGTTCTTAGTACCGCTTGGGTTAAGATTCATGTAGTTGACATCAGGCATCAACTGGAACTTGCCATTGACTTTCTGATAAGTTACACCTTCAACGCCCCACTTCGTAAGCGTTTGACCTTCTTCACTGTACCATAACCAGTCAACAAACTTGAGAAGCTGTGGGAAATTAGGATCGTCTTTTGCTTTAGCCGAAATCATTATACCGTTTTCAAGACGACTATCCGGCATAACTGCTCCTTTAGGCCCTGCCAGTGGCAATATTCTCGTTACTTTATAGTTTCCTTTGCCTAATGTTTGATCCATTTGAGTTTTCATTCTCTCAATTTCTTGCGTATTTGTCATAATTACAAACGATTTACCTGTTACAAACTTCTGAACTGCTTGATCATCTGTCTGTGTAAAACTAGCTGGATCGAGAAGTCCTTCTTTAACAAGTTTATTAAAATATGTCAACATATTCTTATAATCATCTGTTATAGGATAAAAACCAAATTGATCTTTATCTTTATAATAATACATACCGTTTCCAGCTCCCCATCCTCCAGCAACACCAAATGTCGGAGCTGCAACATTTAATAATGCATTGCCTTGCCATCTATCTGAAAAAGGTGTTATATTTGGATATATCTCCTTTAATTTCTTCAATGCTGATTCCAAATCGTCCCACGATTTTGGAATAGGTATATTATTTTTATCAAAAATATCTTGTCTAATTGCTAAAGCATAATCAGAAACGTTAATTTCATGCAAACCTGGTAATACATAGAATTTACCATCAGCTTGTTTCAATGAATTTATTAAATCTTGAAGGCCCCACTCTTTAACTTCTCTTGAAAAGTTAGGCATCTGATCTATATAATCGCTTATTGGAAGTATAGCACCAGATGAAACAAACGGTATTTCCTGTCCAGGATATGTCTTAGTTATTATCTCTGGCGCTTGGCCCGAACTTATTAAAAGGCTTCTCTTTTGTGTATAATCACTCATAGGCACTATTGTAAGTTTCAACGTAACATTTGTAGCATCTTTTATAGCTTTCCACAAAAGCCAATCTGATTTATACGGATAGTTTGGATGGTCACTGTAGAGCATAGTGAACTCTAATGGCTTATCTGATTTAAAATGTAAGTTTTGTGGATCTTTGCTATTTGTTGCCGTTTGTTCTTGTTTGCTTGTATTGCTACTGCTGGATGATGAATTTTTATTGCCACACCCTGCCAGTAAAACACCTACTGCCAACACAACAACTAATAAGAATGACAGCAATCTTTTTACATTTTTACTCATATAAAAATCCTCCTCTTATTAAATCAAATGATTAAAAGTGACATAAACTTTAAGTCTTTTATATCTTTGCTATCACCTCCTTAAAAGTGCACATAAGCCTTCACCTTCTTTCATTTTTTTGATATTTAGAAACTGTTAAATTAGCCTTTTAACGAACCAATCATGACACCTTGAACGAAGTACTTCTGTATAAATGGATATACCATCATTATTGGTATTGATGTGAGTATGACGCTGGCTGACTTTAAAGTAGCAGAAATCTGTGCTAGTTCACTTTGGTCTGAGGTACTGCTAACTGCCGTCTGCTGTGCACCTGCTAATATATTTCTTAAGTAAAGTGCAACTGGAAATTTTGAGCTGTCATCAAGATATATAAATGGTCCAAACCAGTTGTTCCATACACCAACTGCGTAGAAAAGTGCCATAACGTACATGATAGGCTTTGACAGTGGAAGAATTATTTTAAGTAGAATGCCATACGTGCTCATCCCATCAACTTCTGCTGCTTCTTCCAGCTCAGTAGGTATACCTTCGAAGAAAGTCTTCATAACCATTACGTTAAATGTACTGACAGCTCCAGGAAGTACAACGCCCCATATTGTATTTCTCATTCCTAAAGCATTAACTAATAGGTACGTAGGTATCAAACCACCGCTGAAGAACATGGTAAATACTACAAAACCTAATATGATTCCTCTTCCTTTAAGACGCTTTTTTGAAAGAGGATACGCTAAAAGCGTTGATAAGAATAGTGAAACAAGTGTACCTACAATCGTATAAATAATTGTGTTTTTATAGCTGGTCCAGAATTCTTTCTCTGCCAAAAGAACCTGATACGTCTTTAAAGTAAACCCTCTTGGAAATAACGAAACAAGTCCTGCATATACGTATTTTTCACTGCTTAATGATAAACTTACTAGATACCAAAATGGATAAAGCGTCACTAAAATTACAATTATCATTATTATTGTGTTTACTACTTTAAATATCTTATATTGCTTTGATTCTTTCATTTATCATCACTTCCCTTACCATAAACTTGACTCTGTAAATTTTCTCGACAAGTAGTTTGCCGTATAAACTAGTGTAAGACCTATTATCGCTTCAAACATACCTACTGCAGCCGCATAACTGAAGTTGTTTGATACAAGACCCATTCTGTATACGTATGTCGATATAACATCTGCCGTCGAATATGTTAGCGGATTATAAAGCAACAGTATCTTTTCAAAACCTACTGCCAAAAGTCCACCGATATTTAATATCAAAAGAATCATAATCGTTGGCATTATGCCTGGAATAGTTACATATATCGTTTGTTGCCATCTGCTAGCTCCATCAATAATAGCTGCTTCATATAATTCTGGATTGATATTTGTAAGTGCTGCAAGGTAAAGTATAGCGCCCCATCCCATGCCTTGCCAAATACCTGAAACTATATAAATCGTCCTAAACCATTGCGGTTCTGCTAAAAAGTTTATAGTATGACCAGTGTAGTGCTTCAAAATCATATTTATAACGCCTGACGATGGATCAAGTATCTGCATTATCATATCTGCAACAACGACAGTCGATATAAAGTATGGCAAGTATGACACTGTCTGTGTAAATCTTTTAAACCACGTGCTTTTTATTTCATTTAAAAGCAATGCAAAAATTATTGGAAATGGAAAGCTTATTACCAGATACTCGACGCTTAAAATTATCGTATTTCTAAAAACCTGCCAGAACGATGGATCGTGTATAAACATGTCAAAGTATCTAAGCCCAACCCATTCTGTCCCATACACAGGTCCGCCAGGTACAAACCTTCTAAAAGCAATAATATTTCCGTACATAGGTACATATCTAAAGATGATATAGTACGCTATAGGAAGTATAAGAAGGCTATATAATTGCCAGTCTTTTTTTATAGCTTTTAACGTGTTTTTGAAATTGCTGTTTTTCTTCATTTTGGTCTTTTTATTACTTTCGTCTTTATTCATTAAAACCGAATCCATCTGCTTATCCCCTTTCTCTAATGTTTGACTAAGCAAACATCTTAAATACGAGCAAAATTTTATCCGATTTGTAATAGTTGGCAACGATTTCTATATAAAAAGAATAGTCAGTGCTTCAATAATATGACAGTTACATTACTAAATACAAATTGTCTCAAGACATCTTTTGAATTGCCTCCCAAAGTCCATTTAAATACGCTACGCCTAAAGCTCTATCGTAAAGCCCATATCCTGGTCTTGCTTTTTCACCCCATATCATCCTTCCATGGTCCGGCCTTATATATCCTTCAAAGCCTATATCATAATAAGCCTTCATTATCTCAAACATATCAAATGACCCTTCACTTGATAGATGTGATGTCTCATAAAATTTGCCTTCACCTGTGAACTTTATATTCCTTACATGTCCAAAGTGAATTCTGCCCATCTTTCCAAAATACCTTACAAGCTCTGGTATATTGTTTTTAGGGTTTGAGCCTAGTGAACCGCTGCAAAGTGTCAATCCATTATACGGGCTATCTACAAGGTTTACAATCCTTTCAAGATTCTCCTTGCATGTTACTATCCTTGGCAGTCCAAATAACGACCATGGCGGATCATCTGGATGTATAGCCATCTTTACATCGTATTCTTCGCATGTTGGTATTACATTTTCCAAAAAGTACTTTAAATTTTCAAATAGTTTTTCCTCATCAACATCTTTGTACATATCAAGCAACATCTTCAATTCTTTAAGGCGGTCAAGCTCCCACCCTGGAAGTATAAAGCCATTTGAGCCATTGTCCATATCTTCTATCAGTTTTAATGGATCAATTCCTCTAATCTTGTCTTCATCGTAAGACATGACATATGATCCATCAGGCAATTTTTCATTTAAATTCGTTCTAATCCAGTCAAATACAGGCATGAAGTTGTAGCACACAACTTTAACACCGGCTTTGCCCAAATTTTTGATGGTCTCCTTGTAGTTTTCAATGTATCTATCTCTCGTTGGAAGTCCAAGCTTAATATCTTCGTGAACATTTACACTTTCTATAACCTCCAACTCTAGACCATATGATTCAACTTTTTTCTTCAAATCAAGAATTTTTTCAATCGGCCATACTTCTCCTACCGGCACATCGTATAAAGCCCCTACAATTCCTGAAACACCTGGTATTTGGCGAATTTGATCAAGTGTTACACTGTCATCTTTTTCGCCAAACCATCTAAAAGTCATTTTCATATATCTTACTCCCTTATTGTAGATTTTTTAGTGCAACATTTTTTATTGTTTAAAATACTCTGGGTACTTTTCTTTAAGCAGTATCACATCTCTATCTATCATCGTTAAGTGATCGCTGATTATTTTTAGTCCTCTTTCCTCATCCTTGTCTTTTATGGCTTTAATAATATTTTTGTGATCATCAATAATCGCATCCCAATCAGTATCGGATGACAACCTTAGAGTCCTTATTCTGTCATAATCACCACTTACAAATCTTATTGCTGACCAAATCCTTCCCATCTTGCAACCTTTGTAAATAAGTTCATGCATCTCATTGTCAAGATCGAATATTGTAATATAGTTCTTTTTCATTATACAGAACTCTTGTTGATTAATATTTGCTTCAAGCTGAAACAATATCTCGTCCGGGAAATCCTTGCAAGCCTGCCTTATAATCTCCTTTTCAAGATTTACCCTCATGAATTTTGCTTCTTGAGCACGCTTTATATCTATCAAAGAAACAAACGTGCCTTTTTGTGGGTAGATTTCAATCAGTTCTTCATTTGCCAGCCTCGTAAATGCTTCTCTAATAGGCGTCCTGCTGGTTTCAAATGCATTAGCTATATCATTCTCTGATATAACCTCCCCAGGCTTTAGATTGATGTCGATTATGTTCTTTCTAATCATTCTGTAGATATAATCTTTTTTAGACTCATACGTATTGTTTTCCAAAAGTTCTAATCCCATCGCTTCACATCCCCTATTTTGCATACTTGTATTCTTGTATACTAGTATATTAATATTCATATTTCTATATATTCGACACACTTTTTAAAATTCCTTCTTTTTTTTACTTGATTTTTTTCTGCTTAAAAATATTTCATAGGGGACATAAAGCGTAATGAGTTAGTAAAAATCACTTTAGTTTTTAAGCTTGTATACTAGTATATTAATATGTCTATGTTTATATTATATAATATTCTACGCAAATTTCAAAAATCCTTCTTGTTTTTAAAATTTTTTTCTGGAAAAATAAAACAGAATTGAAGTTAAAAAACAAGACACAAGAAAGTCTTCACTTGTGTCTTGATGGTTAAGCTAAAATGTAAAAACAGATTTTAGATCAATGATGAGATCTTCAAAAAATGAAACTTTAATTTTATCTTCATCAGAATATATCCCAGGCCTTCCATACCTTTTATCGTCATCTAACGTAAAAACAGTTACAATCTTGTTATCCGGTTCTACTATCCAGTACTCTTTTACTCCTGCCATCTCATATAGATTAAATTTTTTAATTTTATCATTTCTGGCTGTAGAAGGTGAAACAATCTCTACAACTAAGTCCGGTGCACCTTTACACCCTTCATCATCTAATTTCGACTTATCACACACTACTACAATATCAGGTTCTACAACCGTTTCTATGTCATCATCATTTTCGTTTGCTTTAGGAAGTCTTACTCCAAATGGAGCACTATAGACTTTACAAGATTTATCTTTTAAATACAAGGAAAAAATAGTTAATATCTCTCGTAAGACCTCTTGATGTATTCTTGAAGGCGGAGCCATGAGATATGGATTCCCATTTATTAACTCCCAGCGTCTATCATCTTTCCATTTTTTATAATCGCGATACGTATACGTCTTATTTTCATCAGGTAAAGCCATATCTTTCCCTTCCTTATTTACGAAATTTAAAAGCGTTATTTTTGTGTATTCATATCAACATTTCGGTGAAATTTTACTATACCTAATCTATTTATTTTTTTCAATCATTTCTTCTACTTCTTTTGCTCCCTCTTCATACAATTTTTCTTCGTCTGGAGATAATTCCTTCAAAAGCCTTAAAAATTCTCCGGCATGCACTCTTTCTTCGTTTGCTATATCTACTAAAACGTCCTTTGCTAATTTGTTATCTGTTGACTCTGCTAGCTGCGTGTATAGCTGAATTGCCTCATACTCTGCTGCCACCATAAATCGTATAGATCTTATAAGCTCCTCATGTGTAATCTTGTTTTTGTTCGCAAGCCCAGCAAATGGAGTACCAAAATCAGGCATCCAATTACCCCCTTTTATATTTTATTCGATTACACATCCATTATACCATAAGAATAGCAATTTGCCTAATTTTATCAATTTAACTCAAGAGCCTTTTCTAGTTAAATCTATAATAAACTGACATTTTCGTCGTTAATAACTCTATTCATGTTTCTTACAGCGCACATATTCCCGCACATTGTACATGTTTCACTGTCATGTGGTAGAGATTCACTTCTATACCTCTTTGCCTTTTCAGGATCTATAGCTAATCTAAACATTTCATCCCAATCAAGCTTTCTCCTGGCATAAGACATTTCATTATCCCATTTTTCTGCATTACGTATGCCTTTTGCTAGATCTGCTGCATGGGCAGCTATTTTAGAAGCAATGATGCCTTCCTTCATATCTTCAATCGTTGGAAGCCTCAGATGTTCAGCGGGTGTTACATAACACAGGAAATCCGCTCCACTTGCTGCGGCAATTGCACCACCAATTGCACTTGTAATATGATCATATCCAGGTGCAATGTCTGTTACGATTGGCCCCAATACATAAAACGGTGCACCATTACATAGCTTTTTTTCCAACAGAACATTTGCTTCGATTTCATTTAGCCTCATATGACCTGGTCCCTCAATAATCACTTGAACATTCTTTTCATAAGCTCTTTTTGCCAATTCTCCAAGAGTTATAAGCTCTTTTATTTGGCATGCATCTGTAGAATCATTTATACAGCCTGGCCTCAATGCATCGCCAAGGCTTATTGTTACATCGTACTCAGCGCATATGTCAAGAATATCATCAAAATACTCATAAAAAGGATTTTCCTTGTCATTTAATTCCATCCACGTATATAACAAAGAGCCTCCGCGAGAAACGATATTTAGAAGTCTTTCATTTCTTTTGAAAATTTCCGCTGTTTCTCTATTGATACCTGCATGAATAGTCATAAAATCAACGCCATCTTGTGCATGCCTTTCGACGATCTTTATAAATTCCGAAGGAACAATATCTTTTAAATCTTTGTCGTAATATCCTATAGCATCATATACTGGCACAGTACCTATCATGGCTTCAGAAATGCCTATCAATCTGTTTCTAAATTCAAAAGTTTTACCATATGAACTTAAATCCATGATAGACTCTGCCTTCATTTCTATTGCCTTTTTTGCCTTTTCTAATTCTGCATCTATATTGTTGCAGTCCCTTGATACTCCTAAGTTTACATTTATTTTTGTTCTAAGCCCTTCCCCTATGCCTTCAGGACTTAATGCTTCATGATTTTTATTAGCAGGTATGACTACTTTACCAGAAGCTACCTTGCTCAGCAATAAATCTACTTCAATGTCCTCTTTTGCTGCCACAATATTCATCTCTTCAGTTATAATTCCTTTTTTTGCTGCGTCTAATTGTGTAGTGTAGTTCATTTTGCTCATCCTTTCATAAATTATTTTGTTTTGATACTTGTAAAATGAAGGGGAGAAAGAAGGTTATACTTAAATGTAGTAAATAAAAAAGCCTTACCGCATGGTAAAGCTTTATAATCAAAAGCTTGCTTCCCTACGGTAGTATTAACTACATCAGGTTCTAAGGGTCAGGTTTTACCTTCTCAACCAAAATGGTTCCCCCGCAAACTATTTCCGCAAGTATTAAATTTAATCTAATTATACTTTAAAACTCTAAAATTGTAAAGGTAAAAATTATCAACAGTATTAAGTAAAAGTAATTAGAGCCTTAAGCCTCAAATCACTCATCTCTCATGATAGATTGCATGTCTTCTATAAACTGTACTACATCCATTTTTAAATTATCAACAGTATGAGGGAAAATATCTAGTAGCCTTTCAATACGTTCTGATACTAGGTTAAATCCATAAACATTACGAAATACATGACGAAATCCCCTAAACTCATTAAGCAAAAACTTTGAATTAGAACTAATAAAAGCCGGCCTTTCTCCTTCTATAGGAGTCGACATTTGTTCAAGTAATTCTAAATGCCATTCGGAGCTTGAAGGGATCAAATTATCTATATTTCTACCCACAATTTTAAACATATTCTCAACGGAAGTATAAAAATCATGAAAAATAGAGCCAACAGCCCTTAGCATGAAATCATCAGTCAATTTCTCTTTTCTGTTTTTACTATCTAATAAGCCTCTCTCATTTAAAATATCATACAATTTCTGTATATTCTCAAGTTCTAATTGTAGTCTTGCTAATGTGACTTTAATTTTATTAATATCCGTCACTCTATAATCTTCCCTTCTCTTAATATTTCATTTAGCAGAGATTTATAAGCTTCTTTTTGCGTAACTATGCTTATTTTATAAGGCTTTGCAACATTTTCAACATCAATCAGCATCGTCCAATAGTTAAATTTACTATCATCCCATCCATCAATAAAAATATCAATATCAGACAGATTATCAAAACGGTCATCTCTTGCAAGTGAACCATACAATATAACCTTATCAACAAAATACTTTTCTTTTAGAATCTTTGCAATTTTATACACTCTATCAAAAGCTTCTTTTTTTCTATATGTTTCTATTTCTCTATCTTTCTTGAATTTTATACGCCATGTTTCACGCATATTCTTTCTCTCTTGATCCGAAAGCGGCACAATATCACCACCTAAAATTTATACGGCTTAATTTTATCATTTTACATCAAAATAATCAATTCAATTAAAATATATAATAAACCATCAAAAACCCTTCACTTTTTATTTAATATCACAAACAGGCTTAACATTTATATTTGACCTGTATTCCGTTTCCGCCCAAAGTATTCTATCTGCAACCATAGCTTCAGGGTTTAATTCTACACCCTTTAATATAAGTTCTTTAAATTTATTGTATCCAACCATATCTATCAAGTGACCTCCATGGAGATATACTGGTTTATGATTCAATACATCCGCTGAGAAATCTTGCCAATTTTTAAGTATGCCCAGCACTACATCTTCTGTTACCCAATTCAAGAAAATCTTTCCCATGCGAGGTGTCTGTTTTCCGGTTCTACCACCAATGAGGACTCTGTAGAATTTCTTAGGATTTCTAGACCAAGCGCCTGTGGGACATACAAGTGCACACTCACCACAGCCAACACAGCAGCACGAATCTTTCTCGATTTTTCCATTTACCATATATAAAACACCTGTAGCATGTTGTTTACAAGCCTCGATACATTTCTTACATCCTATACAGCGGTCATAATCATATTCTGTTTTAGTGATGCCTATAATTCCAAAATCGTTGAAATGAGCCTTTGCACAGTCATTAGGACATCCGGCTATGCTTACTTTTATATGATAATCACTTGGAAAGATGATTTTTTCAATTTTTCTTGCAAGTGATGTTGTGTCTATATTTGCCTTTATGCAATGTTTATTTCCTATGCAAGCCATGATATTTCTAGAACCTATCGTTGGATATCCATCGTCATTTACTTCCATGTCAACACCACAAAGATCTACTTCTATATCTTTAATGAACGTCTTTATATACTTATTGACTTCATCGATATATTCATACTTTATTCCAGGTATTGATAAAGTTTGTCTTACACCAAGATGAAATTGTCCATTTCCCCATGTTTTTGCAATATGCTCAACATATGACAGATATTTAGCATCCATTACACCACCTGGAACGCGCATCTGCAACATGAATTCACCGCGAACTTTCGATTGCCTGTAACAATTTCTGCGGACTTTTTTTACATCTATATCATAGTTCATTACATACACCTCCACATTTAATCAAGTAAATCCTTCGCTTTTGTGTAGTTAAACACAGGACCTTCGAGACAAACATATGTCTCATTTATCTTGCAGTGACCGCACTTTCCAACTCCGCAAGACATCTTTCTCTCAAATGAAACCCAGATTTTATCTTCCGACACACCATTTTTCAATAATTCTAATGCTGTAAAATGCATCATCACTGGTGGACCAACGACAATGACATTGTAATCATCAAAGCTATCAAATGGTATTTTACTTATATGCTCCGTAACCAAGCCGACTTCAAATCCATCGACTTTTTTCTTATCAAGAGTATATATGGTGTTAAATTTTGTCTTAAAATTATTTAAATCTTCTTTAAATAAGACACTATTTTCATCTTTAAAACCTGCTATAAAGTAGAGTGATTTTATTTCTTCCGAATTATCATAAAAATACTTAAGCAAGCTTCTCACAGGCGATACACCTGTACCACCAGCTATAATGACTAGGTCTTTTCCTTTATATTTGTTAACAGGGAATGAATTACCATAAGGTCCTCTCATGAATATCTTATCACCAGGAGATAAGTTAAATATCTCATTTGTTACTTTTCCAACTTTTCTTATAGTAAATTCCATCCAATTGTCACCCATAGCGCTTATCGAGATAGGCGCTTCACCTATCTTTGGAATGGAAATTTGAAAGAACTGCCCATGCTCTGCTTTTACATCAACTTCAACCCTAAATGTATATTCCAAATTCGTCTCATGAACTATTTCAAGTATCTTATATGGCTTAGGCATGAAAATATTATTCATTTATGTTGCCTCCTTTACCCGACTTCAACTTTTCAACTTCATCGTACAAGCGATTTATCGTTGTTGAAAAGGATATTAGCTCTGGACATCTTTCATCACAGCGACCACAACCGACACACATGTTTTCAGTTTTAAAGCGAGATTTATAATCATATACTTTATGAAGTGTACGGAATCTCATCCTTTCTCCAGCAGTTTTTCTAAATACATGGCCACCCGCCATCTCTGTAAAATCCTTGTGCATACAGCTTGCCTGCACTCTTCTTCTTTCGCCGACATTTGCATTTTCACTGTAAATTAAATCAACTGTATTAAAACAGGTACATGTTATACAAGCAGCAGTACAAGCACCGCAGCTTATACAGCGAGAATTAAAGCTTTCCCACATGTCGAGATCATATACTTTTTTAAGTAATTCTGTGCTATCTATTTCTGGAACATGGACAACCTTCTGATTTGATTTTACGAATTCAGGCTTAAAATCTATCTCTTTCTTATCTTTAAATATATCAATAAATTCATCATCTTTAACTTCAACCATTACATTATCATTATTAAATCTTATGGCGAGACTATAGTTATCTGTTTTATTGGAGTTCATGGAAACGCAGAAACATGTATCCCAACCATCTTTACATTCCATCAAAACGAATTTTACTTTTTCACGTAGTCTCTTGTAATAAATATCTTCTGTATCACCATTTTTGAGGAAAATCGTATCAAGTCTTCTTATGCCATTTATATCACAAGCTCTTACAAATAATAGGATTTTTTTATCAAATACCTTGCTTTCTCTGTACTCATCCTCTGTAAAATAAAACAAAGCTTGTGTTATTGGATATATAACTTCTTTTGGTGAAAAATCGGATTTTTCATCGTATACAATGTCCTTCAAAGATTTTATCTCATCATATCTTATAAGATCTGTGTCAGAATATCGGCCACGCTTCTCAAAACGTTTCGGTGCATAAATTTTATAATCTTTCTTCAGTAGATTTAAAATATTGTCAAAATCTTTATTCTCAATTAGATATCCCAAGTTCTCTCCTCCTTTGAAAATTGAAAATTATTTAACATATTTTGATATAATTATAACATCAAATATTTAACGAGTATAATAATAAAAATTTATAGAAACTATAAACATGAACTTATATGTTCAA
>NZ_BBKT01000039.1 GCF_000747665.1 Thermoanaerobacterium saccharolyticum
CCATCTTTATGACTTCATACATAGCAAGCGTTGTCATGCGTATATCTGTAGGGAACTGGTCCGTATCCCATCCCAAAAGCATGTCGCCTGTATTTGCGTCAATTGATCCTAATACACCGTTTATTCTGGCGTATCTTAGCTCATGTTGGAAGTCGTGGAATGCCAATGTCGCATGGTTTGCTTCGATATTTACTTTGAAATATTTGTCAAGGTCGTATTTTCTCAAGAATGCCAATACATTTGCCACGTCAAAGTCGTATTGATGTTTTGTAGGCTCCTTTGGCTTCGGCTCAATCAAGAACTGACCTTCAAAGCCGATTTCCTTTGCATAGTCAACAGCCATGTGCAAAAATCTTGCAAAGTTATCAAGCTCTAACTCCATATCTGTATTGAGAAGCGTCTCGTACCCTTCTCTTCCACCCCAAAATACGTAGTTTTCGCCGCCAAGCTCCTTAGTAATCTCAAGGGCTTTTTTGACTTGCGCTGCAGAATATGCAAAAACGTCAGCATTGCAGGATGTTGATGCACCATGTACAAATCTCGGATTGGAGAAAAGATTTGCGGTACCCCACAAAACTTTTGTCTTGCTGGTCTTTAAGTAATCCTTTATCATAGCAACTATTGTATCTAAGTTTTTGTTTGTCTCTCTAAGAGTATCTCCTTCAGGGGCAATATCCCTATCATGGAAGCAGAAGAAAGGTGCATTTATCTTATCAAAAAACTCAAATGCTGCTTCTACCCTTGCTTTCGCTATATCCATAGGATCTGTGTAGTGGTTCCATGGTCTTTGCATAGTAGCCTTGCCAAATTGATCTGTTCCATCAGCAGTAAAAGTGTGCCAATAAGCTATAGAAAAGCGGAGATGCTCCTCCATCGTCTTGCCATCGATTACTTCCTCTGGATTGTAAAATTTAAAGGAATAAGGATTATTTGATTTTGGTCCTTCATATTTTATTTTAGATACGTTCTCAAAATATTTATTCATAAAGCTTCCTCCTTCTATTCGTTTGTCTGTCCAACAAACATTATATATTATATATTCTACACAAATTTAAAAAATCCTTCTTCATAATAAAAAAAATTTTAAAAAAAAATAACCGCCCTGTCAAACCAACTATTAGCCAACATCTGGGAAGATACTAAAATAGGTCAAAATTCGTTTGATTTTTGAGCATATATTTTATTATAAAGGTTCGTGTAGTATAATTTAAGTTTGTGAAGTGGTCTCGTTATTGCAACGTAAAACAATTTAAGCTCTAGTTCTGTATCATTGTATGAATCTGCATCAGGTATAATCACTCTATCAAATTCCAGTCCTTTAGACAAATACGATGGTATCACGACTTTCCTGCCTTTATATAATTCCGTTTTATCGTTAATCAATGTAATATCATCTATATCCTTTTTTAAACTTTCATATATTCTTTTCGACATCTTTTCTGTCTTACAAATTATCGCTGTCGTAAGCTCGTCATCCTGCAAATTATTTAAAATATCATGAATCAGTTCGTCATAGTCTCTTATTCTAACAATCTCTGGTACATCACCGTGCCTCATAATAGGCTCTGCTTTTACTATGCTTTTATTCTTGCTTTTGTCAATTACACTGTTGGCGTATTCCATTATTTCAACAGTCAACCTATAGCTTTTCTTAAGCATCTTATACGTCGCCTTGCCATTTAACACATGATTGTTTAAGTCATCCCAAGATTTTATTCCTCTATACGAGTATATGCCTTGTGCTACATCGCCAACTATCGTTATAGAATCACCTTTTACTATTTCCTTTAACAAATAAAGTTTAAATTCACTAAAATCCTGTGCCTCGTCAACGACTATATGAGTAAATTTGCCTGCATCATCTAAACCAAACAAATACTTATGTATGTCCAAAATAGGCGCTAAATCCTCGTTTTCTATTTCGTATTTGTCAAGCATCGCTTTTGTATAATCACATATATACGAGATTTTTTCGTCTTCGATTTTACCATGCGAAAGTTTCTTAATGATCTCAAAATTCATTATATCTCTGTAAATTTTAACTGTATCTAATTGGGTCCATTTTTCAGAATAATCACAAATTGCTTTGTCAATTTTAACTGGTATATCTCCTATTTCTTTATCCCTAAGATCATACAGTTCAATTACCTTAGACTGCCTTACCTCATTGTCATTAATGTTATCCTTGACAAATCTGATTTTTTCGCTATACTCCTTTTCAATACCATCTGCAATTAAATCTTTATTTTTCTTTAGTCTGTTCTTCAAATACGAAATAAACTGCTCTTTTCTTTTCTGCAATGGCAGGTAGACAAAATTTTCAATAAATAACTTTTTAAGCTCTATTGATGTAAAAATAATGTTTCCATCAATATTTATATCACAGTCAGGAATATACTTATATAAAAACTGTTTAAAATAATTATCGATAATTGCTTTAAATAACAAGCTTCCCTTGAATCTTGACACCATAATAGTCTTTCGCTTTTCGTCGATGGGCGCATCTCCTAAAAGATATGATATCTTATCATTTGCCACTTTTAGCTTTTCTTTTATTCCTGTAATTTTTAATGAATAATCTTCAAATGTCGTCTGCAGGACATCGTCAGCACCAAGATCCGGCAAAATATCAGATATGTAATTAAGAAAAAGTTTGTTTGGAGCTATTACCATGTAATAATCTTCTCTTCCTTTATTTCTCTGATTTTGGTAAATAAGATATGCCATCCGGTGAAGTGCAATTGTTGTCTTCCCACTTCCTGCAACACCTTGTATAATCAAGGCCCTATCTAATGGTGCCCTTATAATATCATTTTGCTCTTTTTGTATCGTTGCAACTATGTCTTTAAGTCTATTATCAGCACTCTTCTCAAGAGACGACGTTAAAAATTCGTCATCCAAGATCATCTCTTTTAATTTCTCATCAAAAATGTTGAGAAGTTCACCTTCTTCTATTTCGTACCTCCTCTTTAACTTTATTTCACCAGATATTTCGCCACTTGGTGATTTGTAAGATGCCACACCTGCCTCACCGC
This sequence comes from Thermoanaerobacterium saccharolyticum, assembly GCF_000747665.1. Classification (GTDB taxonomy): domain Bacteria; phylum Bacillota; class Thermoanaerobacteria; order Thermoanaerobacterales; family Thermoanaerobacteraceae; genus Thermoanaerobacterium; species Thermoanaerobacterium saccharolyticum. The sequence continues at coordinate 3,036 of NZ_BBKT01000039.1, forward strand.
TGTAGTAAATATCTGCAATAGGAGATCGCCAATCGATTACGACAGGTGTCCGCTGGTTAAATAGTGAACCATCGCTCCATCGATATTGACATATTTATTATCTGCCGCCATAATCGTCACCTTCTTTTTCAAATTATCAATGACACTTCTGCGCCATCCCTTATTGCCTCTACTACTGTTGCTACCTCTTTGCAATCGCCTATAAAAATCATATTGTCGCTTATGCAGCTTTTAAATGTTTTATTTGAAGTATTGCCTATTGCAATCACCACATCGTCTGATGCAACTTCATTGCCATTATTGTATACAATTTTTCCATTGTTTATCACATCTACTTTTGCCATTGTTAAAATTTTTACACCGAGATTTCTCAATCTTTCCATTAAAAGCTTTTTGTTCATGGCATATATGTCTTTGCCTACTTCATCAAGTTCTTCTAATACTGTAACAGTTTTACCTATTGTCGCAAGGTATTCTGCCGTCTCCAGCCCTGTCAAACCTCCGCCTATTACAGCTATTTTCATCCCTTTTGGCATTTTACCACTTAAAACATCTATGGCTTTATAAGGCACTACATCCGTTTTAATCGTCAATTCCTTTGGAATTGAGCCTGTTGCAATTATTACCTTGTCATAATTCATATTTTTCAGTTCATCGCACGCAATTTCTCGATTCAGATTGACTTTTACACCGTACTTTTTTAAATCAGCTTCAAGATAATCTACTACTTTTCCTATTTCAGACTTGTGTGGAGGAACTTTTGCAACTTTTAGCTGTCCTCCCAGTGCATCTGACTTCTCAAATAACTCCACATTGTGTCCTTTTTTTGCCAAATACAAAGCAGCAGACATGCCAGCAGGACCACCGCCTATTACAGCCACATTAAGCTTATTTTTTGCAATTGCATCAAATTCTTTTTCTCTGCCTACCGTAGGATTCATCATACATGATATAGGAAGCCCTTTTTGTATATACGCAATACATGCTTGATTGCAGTGGATGCAGTATTTTATCTCATCAGCTTTTCCATTGATATATTTAAAAACGCAATCAGGATCTCCTATAAGGCCTCTTGCAATGCCTATAAAGTCAGCATAACCATCTCTTATGATGGCTTCCCAATCGTCTGCTGCACCCAGCTTATCAGCAGCAATTACAGGAATCGAAACACTATCTCTTATTTTCTTCGCGTAGTCTATAAGTGGTTTATCATCTATACCCATTGGCGATATGTGGTATTCTGACGTAGAACCTACACCTGATGAAACGTTTATTGCATCTGCACCATAATTTTCTAAAAGCTTCGCAAGTTTTAGACTTTCTTCTATATCAAATCCGCCATTTGTATAGTCGCTTCCATTTATACGGCAAATTACTGCCATGTCTTGAACTTCACTTTTTACACTCTTTAATATCTCCAATGCAAATTTGGCCCTTCCATCGAAATCTCCACCGTATTCATCATCTCTCGTATTTACATTTGGTGATAAGAATTGATTTACAAACCATCCATGTGCAAAATGAAGCTCAACAGCATCAAATCCCGCTTTCTTCGCCCTTTTTGCAGCATTCACAAAGTCCTTCACAAACCCTTTTATGTCTTCTACAGTAAAATCTGATGGCTTGTATTTAGGGTTGTGCATAGCAATCTGCACCGCAGCTTTTGCACCGTTGCCATGAATGACATCTGCTAATTTTTTAAGCCCATCAATCTTATCATCGTCGTCTATCCCTAACTGGTTTTTGAAAAACTTGCCAAACTTATTTACATACGATGCCTCAACTATGACTAAAGCAACATCTTTCGACCTTCTGTCGTAATAGCCTATCTCTTTTTCACTGACAAATCCATCATTTGATAAATTTGTGACAGTTGGCAGCATGACAAATCTGTTTTTCAATCTTACATTTCCTATTTTACCTTCTTTTAAAACCATGATAACGCACTTCCTTTTATCTTTTTAATGCCATTACATCTAAATCTTATTGTAATGCTTGCTTTTATATAAGTAAAATAATATAATATTATAAAATATATAAGTTATTGCTTATGGCTGGTGATTTATTATGAATTTTAGAGAATTGAATATATTCTTATCTGTATGTGAGTATGGCAGCATGTCTGAAGCCGCAAAACACCTTTACATGACACAGCCAGCTATAAGTCAGGCAATTTCCGAGCTGGAAGAAGAGTACAATGTGAAGCTTTTTGATAGGATAGGCAAAAAGCTTGTATTGACACATGCAGGCGAAATTTTAAGAGATTACGGAAAAAAAATCAATCTCTTGTTGATGGAAACTGAAAACACATTACAGAATATATCCGATACCAAGGCAGGAAAGCTTAAGCTGGGTGCCAGCAGAACCGTCGGCACATACTTGTTGCCTAAAATAATCGGCAAATTTTTAAAACTATATGCAAATGTGGAATTGCCATTTTGCATAAACAATACCTCGGAAATAGTAAATATGATACTTAATAGCGAAATAGATCTTGGAATAGTAGAAGGTCCAATACACTCCGATAGCATCGAAAAAAAAACATTTGTTAGATGATGAACTATACCTTATATGCTCAAAAGAACATCAATGGGCAAAAAAGAATATCATCCAGATGGATGATTTGTCAAAAGCTGATTTCATTATGAGGGAAGTTGGCAGCGGCACGAGAGAAATATTTGAAAATACAATGAAATCCCACAACATAGAATACGACATTAAACTGGAACTAAACAGCATCGAGGCAATAAAGAAGGCAGTCGAAGCAAACTTAGGTGTTTCAGTAATATCAAAGTTAGCTCTAAATGAAGAATTAAAAAGTTCAAAGCTTATAAAAATAGAAATAGAAGGAATAAAATTCACGAGAAAATTCAATATCATATATCATAAAGACAAATACTTGTCAGATCTTCATAAGAAGTTTATAGATTTCATTTGCAATGTAAAATAAGGATGTTATTTTAAAAGGAAACCATAATATGTCATAACGTAGTCTTTTATCCTATCTGCAATCGCTTTGTGACCATCCTCGTTTGGGTGTATTCCATCTTCACATAAAAGCTTTCTGTAATCAGGTCTATCTAAAAACGCGCTTCTCACATCTATTATCTTCGTATCAGTGCTTGAGGCTATGCTCAATATGGCAGAATTGTACCTTTCCTGCCACCAGTATATCTTTGTGACGCTTCCAAGCCATGTCAATATGTTTTTTGCCATTTCTTTATTGCCTTTGCTAATCCAGCTAAAGTATCTGTCTGCATCCAATGGAGGAAGCGTAAGCAAAACCGGTGCTATGTTGGCATTTTTAAGCGAATCTATAAGTTCTCTTAATGTCTCTTTAAACACATTGAAATCAGTGTTTGGCAGATGTTCTTTGTAAGGGTCTTTAGCTACCTCATCCCAATTAAAATCGCAATCATTCCCCCCAAACTCTAAAAGTACAATATCAGGACTTACCTTGTCTAACTCTTTTTTAAGCCTGTCTTTGCCTCTTAATATTGTGCTGCCAAACTTCGATATGTTTTCAACAGTTCCTTTTAAGCATCCATTTAAAAGATTTGCATAAGAATCCTTCAAAACCACATATTTGTTCCTAATTTTATCGAGAACCACGCCTTTGGATATGGAATCTCCGCACACAAGAAAGTTGTAATTTTCTTTTATGTTCAACATCTCCATCATTTAGCCTCCCTAACCTTTTAATCTATTATACCACAAATTAACATATTTATTAACAAAAAATGCCGAAACATTCGGCATTATTCCAATTTCAATATTACATCATTATCCTTTTTGTAGATTATATAATTTGCGTTGATACCCAGTATATCGCCGCTTCCCGTTATGGTCTCACCTGTATTTACGTCAATCAAATCTTTACCGTCAAAAGTGACAGTCAAAGCATTGTCCTTAGGCAGTATATACACCTGATTTGGATCAATTGCATGATTCAGCTTTATGTGACTCCAGTTTTTGAAGCTTTTATCAATTGTTCCGTAGTATATTTCCACAACTTTATTGTCGCTGTCTAATTTACCTACGTACACATTGTCATTGTTGTCAGTGCCAATAAGCGAGAAGCCACCACTTAAAAATGTGTAGCCACTGCCATTCTTGATGACCCTTATTATCCCGTTTGATGACTCATATAAAAGGACATCTTTTCTCTGAAGCTCGTACATTCTTGTAATCCTCTTAACTGGCAGTCTAAAGTTTGTAATCTGGCCCATTATATCTACACGGTACAGATAGCTATAACCATTGGCATCAACCACATTTATATAGATCATGTTTGTAAGAGGCGACAATGTGACATTTTCTATACGGCTGTTTCTTGGAGCATATATAAGCTTGTCTATCTTTATCTTGTTGTTTATATCAAGGTCATAAGCCTCAAGCTGTATCGCTTCACTGCCACGGCTATACGTCTTATAAAAATATATGATTCTGTTTCTATCGTTAAGCCATGTGTAGTACTGTATATAGTTGCTGGCTGCGATTACCTTCTTTATGCCTTGCGTCTTAGTGTCGACGACTATTATCTGATGGTTTAAAAGATATGAAACGTAACTTCCGTCATAAGAAGCCTCCACACTTTCTCCATCGTTAGGTACCGCAACTTTCATGGTCTTTTGCATCGCGTTTGTATCTGACTCAGTATTGACTTTTTGTATGTGAAACGTAGTTGTTGTAGATAAATATACATTATTTATATAGAAAAGCACTCCCATCTCTATTATCAATGGAAACACTATCCACGTAAAAATTCTTCTTATAGCTTTCATAATACCTCCATCTTATTTTGCATAAAATATTGTAGGAACCATTCTCTCCCCTAAAGGATTTGACGGATTGTTTATGACTTTTCCTTTGTAGTACATGGTGGTTGAGGATCCTCCGTCAAGATTTGTGGCATTTACAGCACCATAATCCAGCATTATGTTTTGCACATCCTTTAATGTAGCTCCGACGCTGGATATTGCCCTTCCGTCTATGACTAAAAATATGACTGTGCCATCGGCCCTCTGTCCTATTGCAGTCCTTGGGGCAATACCCCATCCACCGTCACCAGTCTTTATCATAGGCTTTCCATTGACTACGAGAGCAGGACCAAAGCTTACAGCTTCTTTTAAATTTAATTTTTTTATCTCGTCCAAAGTGTATTTGCCCACCAGCAGTTTGCCGTCTGTTGTAAATCCTGCAAGGTCGATTTTACCGTCTTTGCTGTAGGCATTGTTGTATATTAGCTTTCCATTGTGTATGATGATTCCGCCTGGCGTTCCTCCACTTCCAGTCCACGCACCATCAACGTACCCAATAAAACCGCCAGCGTTTATAGCGGCTATAGCCCCATTTTCCTTAGCTATCTCGCTGACTGTCTCTCCTTCTTTAGGAAGCTTGCTTGATATGCCTACTTCAACTCTCGTAGGATCGTGAATTAAAATCACCTTTCCTTTAAATCTGCTGCTGCTTATGTCGTTCACTTCAATCGTCGTGTCGTGGTTATTTTTGAAATTCAATAGACTACTTTTGCTGCTGTCTGTAGATATATTTGTCATTTCCTTCATTATAGCGTCAATTTTGCTTTGTGGCAAAAATAATGTGGCAATGTACTTATGGCTAAATGTAGTCATAGCTGTCGCTACCAAAGTATTTCTGATATTTGTAAAAGGACCGTAAAATATGGACATCGGTATAACTATGACAGCCAAAAATACTTGAAATATTACATAAGCTATTATCTTTTTCATACAATTTCTCTCTCCCATTTTAACACCTTATAATTTTACACATATTCTATTATACAAGAAAATTATTAATATTTTATTAAAAAAATCGCAAATATATAAAAAAATATATCCTGAATAGCTATTTTTATAGCATAATCAGGATATGTTTACATATATTGGGTTATTTTGCAAGATTGTATATGTTTATTAGACATTTTTCTACGCAATTTTACTTTTCGCCACAAATATTTAAGATCTCATTATACAATTTTTTGTCGATGTAGAATCCCTTTCGTATCATATCGTCTACAACTGGCTTTACTCTTTTTATGATTCCTTTTTCCTTTGCCTTTACCAAAATCCCCAGCGTGCCACTTACAACAAGTCCTAAGCTTTTTGAATGCTGTCTTGCAAGGTAATCATCAATAATACACAAATCAGCATTAATCTCTTTAGCCAAAATCATCACTTCAACTTCACCCTTATGAAGGCTTGTAGGGAAAAATTGCTTTGCCTCTTCATTTTTTATCTTAACAATTTTTATAAAGTCTTCAATTTGGCAATTTTCAACAATATTCACTTCTTCATATACACCATAAGGTATATATACATTCTCGTAAAGCTGTTTTAAAAGATCCATTCGGCCTATATTTCGAAGAATTATAATCGGTGTAGAGTTTAAAACAACTTTACGCATTTCTTATATCCTCCGCAAGTTCTTCTCCGCCAACGTAAGAAAAAATGCTTATATTAAAACCCGATAAATACTTTATGAAATCTTCCTCACTTACACCAGCAAGGCCGGCACATTGGCCTAATGAAAGCTTTTTCTCTTGATAATATCTAACTGCTAAAGTTTTTTTCATCTCATCTACAAGTTCTTCTCCGCTTTTCCCAAGACTTAACAGTATTTCTTCAGGAATTTCTATTTTCTCTGTAAACTTCATAAAATCACCTTCTTTAAACATTATGATTATATTATATCACATATAGCTTAAGTTAGCAGGGATTATAAATATATCCTGATTGGCTATTTTTATAGCATAATCAGGATATATTTGTATATATTGGGCTATTTTGCAAGATTATATATATTTATTATGTCTTCTTTCGTAAGTTTAACAAATTGTCCGACGGTTGCTGTCCCATTTGACGTGCATTTGTCTGCCATTTCTTCAAACTTGTCGTAAGGTATACTAGCCTCTTTCAATGTCACAGGAAGACCAATATTCCTAAAGAAATCCTTAAGTCTTTTTATGCCCTCCAACGCTATCGCTTCTCTGTCGGTAAATGTCAAATCTACATCCCAAACCTTAACGGCAAACTGGACGAATCTATCCAAATCGTGTTTATACACGTATTTCATCCACGCTGGGAATATTATGGCAAGTCCTGCACCGTGTGCTATGTCGTAGATTGCACTTAGCTCATGCTCAATCCTATGGGATGCCCAATCGCCGATTCTTCCCGTATCCAACAGTCCATTATGTGCAATAGTGCCTGCCCACATTACTTCAGCTCTCGCATCGTAATCCTCGGGATTTTCAATAAGCCTTGGGACATTGTTTATCATAGTCTTAAGCGTGGCTTCACAAAGCCTGTCAGTTAAATCAACATTCTTTACATTTGTAAAGTACCTTTCCATTATGTGAGCCATTATATCCGCTGCACCTGCGGCTGTTTGATATTGAGGAAGTGTATACAAAAGCTCTGGATTCATTATAGCAAACTGAGGCCTTATGAGATCTGAATGTATTCCTTTCTTGTACCATCCATCTTCATTCGTTATGACAGCACTGTCGCTGGCTTCGCTTCCTGTCGCAGCCAATGTCAATATTACACCTACTGGTAACACTTTTTGTATCTCAGCTTTACCTACAAAGAAATCCCACACATCACCATCGTACAAAGCACCTACAGCGATAGCCTTTGCAGTGTCTATTGCGCTGCCTCCACCTACGGCCAATATGAAGTCAATGCCGTTTTCCTTGCAAATCTTTATCCCTTCATAAACCAAGCTAAGCCTTGGATTTGGTTTAACACCTGATAATTCTATGTAATCCACGCCATTGTCTTTTAGCGATTTTACGACTTTGTCGTAAAGACCTGTTTTTTTTATGCTGCCACTGCCGTAGACAAACAATACCTTTTTTGAATATTTTTTTGTCTCTTCACCTACTCTATTTTCAGTCCCTCTGCCAAAGATGATCTTTGTCGGACAAGCAAAATCAAAATTGTTCATAAACTCACACCCTCTTTTTAATGTTCCTTTTAAGATAATTATACCACTGGTTTTTTAAAAAACATATTTTGATGGTATACTGCGATACCGCTTGATATGTAACAATTAATATACTACTTCATATATTAGTTTTAGAACACGATCATATTTAATCGTGCTCTAAATATTCCAAACGAGGTGGTTGTTTTGCCAACTATTCAAATTAACCCTACTGATGACGCTTATATATCACAGTACTTTCCTACTCAAAACTTCGGCAATTCTATTTCACTATTTACCGGTGAATATTTAAGGTTTGGAAATATGCCAGATGCTTACAGAACTCTATTAAAGTTTGACTTATCGGGAGCTATACCATCTGGCAATGTAATGACAGATGCTAAACTGTATCTTTATGTAAACAGAAAAGATATGCCTGATAGCATACTGTGCCCACAGAATATTACAATCTATGAAAACCTAAATAACTTCAACCAATCAACAGTAACTTGGAATACAGCTCCATTTACTGTCATAACCCCTTATAGTTTTACTGTTACAGACAGCATGGTAGGAAGTTATATAGGAATTGATATAACAAATTTAGCGTATAAATGGGTCTTAACACCATCTTTAAACTTTGGTATAACCATAAGAGGAATAGAAAATGTAGTTGACACTATAATAGGATATGAATCAACCAACAATGTAAATAAACCATATCTGGAAATAACTTATGAACCATGTCCTGCATGTCCGACCGGCCCAACTGGTCCTACTGGCCCAACTGGTCCGACTGGCCCGACTGGTCCTACCGGCCCAACTGGCCCAACTGGTCCTACCGGTCCTACTGGTCCGACTGGTCCTACCGGTCCTACTGGCCCAACTGGTCCTACTGGCGCAGGAATAGCAGCTTATGGATATATTTATAACACAACTGGTAACACTGTCATTCTTGGCGGAGATGTAACATTTGACAGCAATGGACCATTAGTAGGCATCTCTCATACAGCAGGAACCGCACCTATAACATTTGTCATAGGAGGAACCTATCGAATTGGCTATACTACGACAGCTTCAGTAGCTGTTTTGAATTCGATGGTGTTGACATTAAACGGCACTCCATTATCACAAACGCAGTACTCCACTATCATCAACGCAACAGAATTAGTAGGTGAAGCTATAATAACAGTATCCGCTGGAGACGTATTGACTTTGAGAAATACAGGCGTCGCCTTGACTTTGGCTTCTGGTGTCGTAAATGCTTCTATCACATTGCTAAAGCTTGACTGATATTAAGAAACATCTAAGGGTTTGGTTTTGCCAGCCCTTAGATGTAATTTATTTGAATTATAGGAGGATGTCTATGTGCCAGAGTATAACTATAAGTCTGTGCATGATAGTAAAAAATGAAGAACTAACGTTGGATAGATGCTTAACATCCATAAAAGATGCTGTAGATGAAATAGTCATAGTTGATACAGGCTCTACTGACTTGACAAAAAACATTGCAAAGAAATATACTGATAAAATATTTGACTTTAAGTGGATAGACAATTTTAGCGCAGCAAGAAATTTTTCATTTAGCAAAGCAACAATGGATTATATATTATGGATTGATGCAGATGATTATATGGAACCAGACGATTTAGAGAAACTTATAAATCTTAAAGACAACTTCGACACATCTATTGACTCAGTGACGATGAAGTACGTATTGACTAAAACATCAAATGGCAGTCCATCTTTCATAAGCATTAGAAATCGCCTTGTTAAAAGAACGAAGGATTTTAAATGGATTGGCGCAGTGCATGAATACCTCGAGGTTTACGGAAAAATTTACAATAGCGATATACAAATTGTGCATGGTAAAATAAAAAATACGCCCAATAGAAACATTGAAATTTATGAAAAGATGATTGAAAGCAAAAAAGATTTTTCGCCAAGAGACATGTTTTACTATGCAAATGAATTGGCCGAACACAAAAGGTACGCTGAGGCCGTCCAATATTACAACATGTTTATAGACTCCAAGAAAGGATGGATGGAAGATATACTGTATTCTCTCGGAAAGCTTGCTGACTGCTATGAAGCTTTAGGAGATTTAAATAAAAGAGATGAAGCGATTTTTAAATCTTTTGAGTACGACGTACCAAGGCCTGAATTCTGTTGCAGATTAGGTTATAAATTTTTGCAGGAAAACAAGATAAAACAATCTATTTTCTGGTATGAGCTTGCGACAAAAGTCGAAAAACCTAATCAAGGTTTTGTAAATATAGCATGTTCAACATGGCTTCCACATATTCAGTTGTGCATATGCTATTATAGATTAGGTGACATAGAAAAATCATATATGCATAATGAAGAAGCGAGGAAGTACGATCCAAATAATCCTATGGTGCTTCAAAACAAAGCATTTTTAGAAAGCATATTATAAAAAAAGAACAGGTCTATTTAATGCCTGTTCTTTTTTATACTTACTCTATTTTAAACATCTTAAGCGATTCCATAAGCTCTTGTGCATACATTTTAAGCTCATTTGCCGTACTTGAAAGCTCCTCAATTATAGCTGTCTGCTCTTGTGACGATGCAGAAATCTCCTCTGTAGACGCCGCAGTTTCCTCCGATACAGCGGCTATATCCTGCACAGCATCAACGATCTTGTTCTTATTGGCTTCTATCTCTTTTAAGGAGTCGTTCAGATTATTTATCATGTCTGTTACAAACTTCAAGGCTTGTATTATTCCTTCGAATATTTCTTTCGTGTTATTGACAGAATTGCTTTGCTCCATGACGATGTTATTGGCATTTTCCACCGTTGCCACCGTTTCATTTACATCATTTTGTATCTCAGATATAAGCTCTGATATGCTTTTAGCCGCAATGCTTGACTCATCAGCCAATTTTCTCACTTCGTCAGCAACGACTGCAAAGCCTTTTCCGGCCTCTCCAGCCCTTGCAGCTTCTATTGCTGCATTTAAAGACAATAAATTGGTCTGATCCGCTATCTGCCTTATTGTATCAACTATCTTTCCTATCTGGTTTGACTTATCCCTCAAGAAAAGGGTAGATTCTCTTACTTTGTTGTTAGATTCGATGCTTTGCTGCGTCTTAGCTAAAAGGCTTTCAATTATTTCATTGCTGCTTTCAGAAATCATGTTTATGTTTGTGACTTCGTCCAAAATATTGTTGGAATCATTCATAGCCGTATCTATAAGCTTTCCAAGCTCCAACGTTGCTTTAGCGCTGCTTTGAGCGCTTTCAGCTTGATTCGATGAACCTTCAGCTATCTGCTCTATTGCCCTGGCCACATCCTGCATTGTCGACGAAACTTGCTCTGATGACGATGCAATGTTATTTGAAATGTTGTTTACAGATTCAGCCACATTTTTTATCTTTATGACCAATGACCGTATTCCTTCAATCATGTCATTGTAACTCTTAGAAAGCAGTCCTACTTCATCTCTCGATTTTATATCAGTGCTAAGCACAAGCTCGCCTTTTGACGCTTTCTCCATCGTCTTTGATATTTTCCTGATGCCGCCTGTCAAAGTGGAAATAAAGATAAATGCCAAAATGAGCCCAAATATGAGGCAGATAATCATCACAGTGATCATCGTATTCCTTATGGAGCTTGTATCAACATTTAGCTCCTGAATAGTCGTAGAAACGACGCCAATCCATCCAAATTCGCTTAGCTTTTTGACACTGGCAAACTTCAACTGATTGTTAAAAGTGTACTCCATCGTCTTATTGTTAAGGGACAAAAGCTGTTTGCCAAAGCTGTACTTCGTCATCTTTGTAAACATCATAGTTTTGTCTGGATGCGATATGACAGTGCCATCACTTGTCATCAAGTAAAAGTATCCTGAATTTCCTATTTTTATACTGCTTATGGCATCCGAAAGCTTCGATAGGTCTATGTCTATTCCTACAACGCCTGCTAAATTTTGGTTTTCATCAAATATAGCTTTTGACATGGTTATCTCGGGTTTACCAGACAGGATGTCCTTGTAAGGCTCAGTAGAAGCAATAGCACCTCCTGCATCTAAAGCAGCTTGATACCAAGGCCTTTTAGTGAGATCTACGCCACTTACATCTTGAACAGGGTAGATGATGGTCTTACCGTCTTTAGCTGTAAAATAAGCATTTAATATGATCGAATTGTTGTCTTCTACACCTTTTAATTTATCCAGCAAGCTACTTGAATCGCCGGTTTTTATGTAGTTTTTAAGGTCGCTGGAATTGGCAATATCATTAAGTGAAATCTCCGCGTTTTGCTTCACCATTCCAACGTAATTGTCAAGCACTTCAAGTGCTGCCTGATTTGACTTGTCTATTCTGGTTTTAAGTATTGTCTGGGCTTCATTCATTGAATAATAGCCTGTAATGAGAAGTGGTACGACGATAAATATAGTAACCAATGCAAAAATCTTGATTCTTATGCTTTTCACTGCCTTATCACCTCATGTATTAATTTCGCTTATAGTTATTTTATCGGCTATTTCAACAATAATCTTAAGTGTTTTTTGTATTTTTCTCATATTAATTCCATAAACGCTGCCATGCTGCCTGTTATACCCTTGTCCCTTCTGTAAGAGTAAAACTCGTCAATATTGCAAGATGTGCAAAGGCCTGATATAGTTATGTTCTTATCTTTTATCCCACAGTTTATAAGCTCATAGTAGTTTGTCATCTCAAGGTTTAACATCCACTTTCCATCGCCCTTGTCCAACAATACATCATCTATGTCGATATTTAATCTTGATATTTCGTCTGCCACATCTTTCCCTACCTCATAGCAGCAAATGCCTATAGCTGGACCTATAGCTGCAAGTATATCTTTTTTATCAGAGCCAAAAGCAGTTACCATCGTCTCAACAGTCTTAGGGCCAATTTCTTTCACTGTGCCTCTCCATCCAGCATGCACTAATGCTATGACGTTTTTTACAGGATCTAAGAAATAAAGAGGTGTGCAGTCAGCGTAAAATGTCACAATGGGTATGCCTCTTTCATTTGTCATAAGCGCATCTGCGTTTTTTATATCGCTTATGCCAAAGTTTTTACCTTTATCAGATTCATTAACAATTCTAATGCCATCTGAATGGACTTGATTTGAAAACACCATATCGTTGTAATTGATATTTGCAACATGGCATATACGATTGAAATTTTCGTACACGCTTTCTTTATCATCGTACCTTGTAAGGCTTAAGTTAAGCGAGCTGTAATGTCCAGAGCTTACTCCACCTATTCTGGTTGAAAAAAGATGTTTCACTTTCCCTATATTTTCAAAGGCAGGTATTGTATAAAAAACAACACCATCAATTTCATTTCTCTTAAACCCTCTATTCATCGCCATCATACCTTTCAAGATTGTTTTATATAAAAAAAAGGACATCAATGTCCTCAATCCAGCTTGTCTTCTTTTTTGTTTTTCTCTTCTTTTTTATTTATGTACTTGTCAGAAAACTTGATCATTGAAAGCATTATTAAAAAAAGCAATGCTACCGTCAGCACCCCTGCAACCGGTATAATAATAATGTACTTTTCCATCATTGACCTCTCCCTTTTTAACCTTATATATACATTATACTATAATCGTATACAAATTTCTTGTTTTTAAAAAAAATAATGCAGAAAATCTGCATTATTTTAATTCAACAAGCTCATAATCCGTGGTACCCATCCCAAGCTCTTCACCGTATTTAAATTGTATGTCGCCTCTCGTCTCAGGATGGACAGCGGCAAATTTGTCATCCCCTTCATTAAGACCTCTGCCTACATCACCTAATGCAGAATGAGGATTTCCTGCTTGCCTATTTACAAGGTCAAAGCTGGCTTTATCTATTGCAACAGGGTCAAATGATGCCAATATTCCTATATCCTGTACAATCGGTGCATCGCTCCATGGCGCACAGTCACATAGTGGCGTCACATTCATCACAAAGTTTATAAAAGCTATTTTGCCTTTTTTATTCATATATGCTCCATAGGCGTACTCAGTCATTCTCTCCACAAACTCGTCCATGTCTGTTCCCCACTGTGGATTTATGGCATCGTACTGGCACATTGTGATGCACTCGCCACAGCCAATGCATTTCTCAGGATCTATGTAAGCCTTGCCATCTACCAGTGATATGGCATCTTCTGGACAATTCTTGATGCATGTCTGACAAGCGGTGCATTTTTTGCCTACTTTCGGGCTTACGGTAGAGTGCTGCTGTTGCTTACCCGCCCTCGGAGCACAGCCCATCGCAAGGTTTTTTATAGCACCTCCAAATCCAGCCATTTCATGTGCTTTAAAATGTGAAAGCACGATCATGGAGTTGGCATTGACTATGTTAGACGATATTTTCACTGTCTTAAAGTGCTTCTTGTTTATCTCTACTTCATCTTCATCTTTGCTCAATAAGCCATCGGCAATTATAAGTGGTGCATTGACGACAGCATAAGCGAAGCCATTTTCTATTGCTGTAATCAAATGGTCTACTGCATTTGAACGGCTCCCTTTGTAAAGTGTATTAGAATCAGTCAAAAACGGTTTGCCGCCGTTGGCCTTAACCTTGTCTACCACTTGCCTTACAAATATGGGATTTATGTATGCATTATTTCCTCTTTCTCCAAAATGGAGTTTTATAGCCACTAAGTCATCTTTTTTAAAAATGCTTTTAAATCCTGCTACATCGAAAAGCCTTGATACTTTTGATGTGATACTTCCTGACGGCTTTAAAGATCTCATGTTGTAATAGTATACCTTTGATTTCATGTAAAATCACTCCTTTAATCACCAGCTAATTTGCCTCTTATCATTTTTGCTCCTTTTCTCACATAACCTAACATAGAGTTGTCCAATATCATTATAATTGCAAGGTAAACGGCAGAACCTGCAAAAATGGCGGTTCCTAATGATACAACTTCATAAATCTTTGTTTCTGGAAAATGGCTCATGACAAAATTGAATGTCAAATATGCAAATCCTCCCATTATAGCAGAGCCTATAATGGCCTTTAAAAACGAAGCTAAAATTTCACGCCCACCGATAGTGCCTATTTTCTTCTTTAAAGAATACATAAGCATCAATGATGCTAAAGTTGCCGCAACTGAAGTAGACAATGCCAAACCTCCTAATGCAAGGTACCTTACGATTATGAGATTAAGTCCTATATTCACTAATACGGCAATCCCTCCATTTACCATCGGAGTTTTTGTATCTTTTAAAGAGTAAAATCCTCTGCTTAAGACATTTCTAAGCCCATTGGCTGTCATGCCTAAACTTAAAAACATGAATGCGATGGATGTAAGATAAGTTGATCTTTCGTTAAAGGCTCCTCTCTCAAACAAGATCCTTATAATCGGATATCTAAATATTATGGCACCTACTGTCACTGGAATCATGATGTAAAGTATCGCTTTAACTGCTGTTTTTATGCCATTTTTAAACTCATCTACGTTGTTTGCTGCAAAGTGCTTTGAAAGCATAGGATATATTACAATTGCTATTGCCATCGAAAATATATCAAAGCCTATAAGCCTATTTGCATAGTTTAAGGCTGCAATGCTGCCTGATGGCAAGTATGACGCTATCATTCTGTCAACGTAGGTATTTATCACCTGTATTGATGTTCCTATGAGAACAGGCATTGCCAATATGATTACTCTTTTTACTCCTTCATCTTTCAAATCCAGCACAAATCTGTACCTAAAGCCAAACTTGTAAAGGATCGGAAGCTGCATTATGACTTGAATGATAGAACCTGCCACAGTTGCCAAAGCTACACCATATATACCGTACTTAGCTCCATATAAAATTGCTACACCAATTATGATGATATTGTACGGTATGCCTATCATGGCAGGCACAGAAAAATGGTCAAGGGATTGCAAAACACCTGTTATGATATTTGACACCAACACAAATACCATCACAGGCATCAAAATCATCGTAAGCTTTAGTGTAGCGTAATAGACATCTCCTTTAAATCCCGGTGCCATTATTTTGACTAAAATCGGCGCCATCACTATGCCTATTGACGCAAAAATAACTGTCAACAAAATCAAAGCATTTAAAAGGTTGTTTATAAAGTCAAAAGCCTTGTCTTTTCCTCTTTTTGCGAGGTATTCAGAAAAAAAGTGGTATGACTGTAGTGCCGATGGACGCTGCAATTGCAGCAAACAAAACCATCGGTATGTTCTGAGCCATGTTGTAAGCATCAACGTATTTTGTAGTGCCAAACTTTGACCCTATTACTACCTCTCTCAAAAAACCAGTTATTTTGCTTACCAATGTTATAACCATCACAAGTCCTGCAGCTTTAGCAGTTTTCTTGACTGTTGACATTTAACGCACCTTCACTTTAATTTTTCTCCACCAGCATAAACGATATCTCGGCTTCGGCTGCCAAATCACCATCCACTGTTGCAATGCCTTTCGCCTTTACGAGATTTAATTTTGACGAGGTTATCTCAACTTCTATCTTTAACTGATCTCCAGGCTCCACTACTCTTTTAAATTTGCACTTACTTATGCCTGTAAAAAGCCCTATCATGTTATTGTTGACTTTCCCGTGCATCACGGTTATTCCCCCAAGCTGCGCCATAGCCTCTACAATAAGTACCCCCGGCATAATAGGGTTTCCTGGAAAATGTCCTTGAAAAAAAGGTTCATTTGCAGAGACGTTTTTTATGCCTACGGCTTTCTTACCATCTTCAATCTCCAGCACTTTGTCAATCATCAAAAACGGATATCTATGGGGTATGACCTCCCTAATCTCTTTATTATCTAACATCTAATCCACTCCTATTTTTGCTTTTTACTATGATTATACCACAGAGAATGAAAATATGAAAATTGTACAGCTAAAAAAATAACCGCCCTGTAAGCTTAGAGCGGTTATGGTTTCATATCTTCTTTGACAGTTGGTTGTACATTTCATCTGCCAATCCAATTCCTGAGTTTTGCGCTATTGACTGTGCATAATTGTCGTACATCATTGTAGTGAATACGTCCGTAGCAAAATCATCGCCAGTCAGCGGGTCCTTTGGTATAGTGTTTCTCATCTCAGTAAGCATTTGGTTTACAAATACAGCTTCCAAGTCGATGCACGCTTCTTTTAATTTTTGCTTGTCTTTATTGTTTAAGGCATCTTGTATCGCCTTTTGAAAATCACCAGTATTAGTGTTGACATTAAGCTGGTTCACCTGGTTTACTTCATTTATGCTGCTTACAGGATCTATGTTCATCTAAGATTTCCCCCAATTGAAAATTTATCTCCTTAGATTGTTGGCAATGTTAAGCATATCGTCTGCCGCCTGAATTGCCTTTGAATTCAACTCATAAGCCCTTTGAGCCGCTATCATGTTTACCATCTCATTTACCACTTGCACGTTTGAAGTCTCCAAAAAACCTTGGCGGACATTTCCCATTCTGCCCTGAAAATCGTCTCTCGTGCCTGGATCTCCTGATGCGGCTGTAGCCTCATAAAGGTTGTCGCCTTTGTCCAACAGTCCATCTGGATTTTGGAAATTGTAGATTCCCAAAGTCGCTACATCCTGCTGAGTTCCATCGGGATTTTTCACAGATATTACTCCTAAAGGTGATATGGATATATCCTTTTGGGTGCTATCAAACGTTATTGGATTTCCCCCATCGTCTAAAACAGGATAGCCATCAGCAGTAGTCAAAGTCGCTGTATTTTGATCTACACTTAACTTAAAACTTCCATCTCTCGTGTAATATGTGTTCCCATCAGGACCTAATACCGCGAAAAATCCCTCTCCGTCCAACGCCACATCTAAAGGATTGTCAGTTTCCTGCAGGCTTCCTTCGCTAAAGTCTTTGACAATGGCAGACGGCCTTACGCCAACGCCTACCTGCATGTTTACAGGCTTTCCCTGCCCGCCATTTACGTCTTCTGTCTGAAGCGTCTGATATATGAGGTCCTGAAATTCTGCCCTATCCCTCTTAAATGCAGTCGTATTTACATTTGCAAGGTTGTTTGAAATCACATCAACATTAAGCTGCTGCGCATTCATGCCTGATGCAGCAGACCACAATGCTCTTATCACTTATACCACCTCTTTTTATACTTTTCCAACTTCATTTACGCTTTTGTCCAGAGTTTCATCAAATGCAGACACTGACTTTTGGTTTGCCTCATAAGTCCTCATTGCGCTTATCATTGTCACCATCTCATCTACTGGATTTACGTTTGAACCCTCTAAGTAACCTTGCTTAACTTTTGAAGTCGCAGGTGCAGCTTGTCCGCCAATTGTGAAAAACAGGTTATTGCCTTCTTTTCTGAGTGTATTGTAATTTGCAAAATCTACTATGTTTAACTTATCGACAGTTTGTCCATTTACGCTTATGTTTCCTGATTCATCGACAGATATATCTCCGTTGCTAAGCTGTATAGGGCCATTCTGCCCTAAAACGTAGTAACCATCTTTCGTCACAAGATATCCATTGCTATTTAAAGTAAACGAGCCATCTCTCGTGTACCTTACGCCATTTGGCGTGCTTACAGTAAAAAATCCAGAACCATCTAATGCAAAATCCAGCTTCCCATCGGTCTTCTCAATATCCCCTTCAGAGAAATTGGTGTTAAATGTCTCAACTAAAACACCGTAATCCATAGTCCCAATATTGCCATTGTAGGGTACATTGTCGCCGCCATTTCTTGTAACCATATAATCAGGAAAAGCCATCGTCGTCACAGTGTCCTTTTTGTAGCCTGCGGTATTTACATTGGCGATGTTATTTGAAAGCACATCTACTATCTTCTGCTGTGCTATCATGCCCGATGATGCTGTGTACAAACCTCTTAACATATAAACACCTTCTCACTTGATTTTAAAAGCATCAATGACGGTTTCGTGGTCTTCCATAAATGGCAAAGACTCTAATGCCTTTCCCGTCCCTAAAGCCACACATGATATTGGATCATTTGCCAGTATAACTGGCACATCCATCTTTTCCTCCAGCAATTTGTCAAGTCCATGCAGCAGCGAACCACCACCAGTAAGCACTATGCCTCTATCGCATATATCTGCTGCTAATTCTGGCGGAGTTTTTTCTAACACGCTGTGGACCAAATCAACGATGTCAGCTAACGGCTCTTCCAATGCTTCCGCAACCTCGTCTGAGCTTATATCGAAGCTTTTCGGCAGCCCCGATATAAGGCTTCTTCCCTTCACAGTCATGTACTCTTTCTTGTCTTTTTTAAGAGCAGAACCTATGTTTATCTTTATTTCCTCAGCAGTCCTATCACCTATGATGATGTTGTACTTTTTCCTTATGTACTTTATTATAGCGCTGTCAAAATTGTTTCCTGCAACTTTAATGCTTTTAGACACCACTGCGTTACCTAAGGAAATGACAGCAACATCAGTGGTGCCTCCCCCAATATCTACTACCATATTGCCACACGGCTTCTCTATGTCAAGACCTGCCCCTATAGCCGCAGCTATAGGTTCCTCAATCAAAAAAGCTCTTCTGGCTCCTGCATGTACTGCAGCATCTATGACAGCCCTCTTTTGAACCTGTGTCACCTCACTGGGTATACAGATCATTATTCTGGGCCTCATTATAATTCCCCCGCCGCAGGCCTTTTGAATAAAGTATCGCAGCATTTTTTCAGTTATGTCATAATCCGAAATCACTCCAGCACTCATTGGCCTGACAGCTATGATATCCCCCGGCGTCCTGCCTACCATTCTTTTTGCCTCATCACCTATTGCAAGTACTTTGCCTGTATTTCTATCGATGGCCACAACAGATGGCTCGTTTAAAACGATCCCCTCATCCTTCATATAGACAAGTACAGATGCCGTGCCGAGGTCAATTCCAATATCTTTTGATAAAGCAAACATCTAAACACACCTTTCTTCTGTTTTTCGACATTGTATTGGCATCCATATTCTTTATCGACACTTAAAAATAAATATTTAATAAATAAATTCGACAAATATTTCATAATTCCTCTTTTTAATATTAAATTTTTATTTAGCTGATTTGTACTTTATTTTAGTAGCATTACCGCCTCTTATATGTCTTTCAGCCTTATTTTTCTCCAACACTTCTTTGACTTCTTGGTAGAGCTTAGGGTTTATATTCTCAAGTCTTTCTGTTACATCTTTATGGACTGTGCTTTTGCTAACACCGAAAACTTTTGCAGCTTCTCTTACAGTCGATTTGTTCTTTATTATATATTTTCCTATCTCCAATGTCCTCTCTTCGATATAATCCTTCAATACAAAAACCCCCTTAAGTATAGACCTTTCAATATATTTATATGCGGGGATTGTATCAATAGAATAAAATGACAAGCTTCAACGCAAAAAAATAACAGGGTTTTTCCCTGTTATCATGATAATAAACGCACTGTTTTATTTGTTGAAGTATTGCATAGGGTCTATATAATTTCCATCTTTTAGTAGCTCGAAGTGGACATGTGGATCTTCCGCAATTTCAAACTTAGCAGTGTTTCCGACCTTTCCTATAACGCTTCCTTGTTGTACTGATTGTCCTACTTTTACACTGACGTTATCCTCAAGATTGCTGTAGCGGGTTATATACGAACCATTTTTTATCTCTACAGTATTTCCAAGCCTACTATCGTTGTACACTTTTGTCACAACACCGCTCATTGCTGCCACCACATCAGTGCCTAAATCCGCTTTTAAATCCACCCCTTTGTGTGTTGTCCATTCATCGAGAGTCTTTGAATATGTAAGCTTCGTCACAGCAAACTCCATTATCACATCGCCATTGACTGGCTTTATCAGCGAGAAGATAGTGCTGCTTTCACTCTTTGAATTATTACTTGCTGTAGTGATGTTTGACATGGTGTTTACAGCATTATTTGGTTGAACTTTTTCTTCCACTACCTTCTGTGTTGTACTTGATGCATTAGTTTTCACAGGCGATGGTGCACTGGTGGAATTTGTGTTTTCAACTTTCACCTTATTTTCTTCTTTTGCTGTGTTATTATTCTTGGTAGTAGGGTACTCCGAAACAGTATTCTTTGTGCTGGAGTCTGTCTTCACAGTATTTTGCGTTGTACTAAGTTCTGCCATCTTCTTTAAGTTATTGTCTGTAACGTAGACAGCAGTAACTGCTACGACAACTATGCACAAAAACAAAATTAAGTAGAATCCTTTTCTGTCAAAGAACCTTGCTAAATCGTCTCTATTTATCTTCACAAAAATTCACCTCCTTTTGGTATTTTAACCAATATAATTTAATTTATACCAAAGGAGGTTTCTCGGCATTTATATGAGCTTAAGCTTTCCCATTCTTTAATTTCAATAGATCATCTATTTTCATTATTTCTACACCTGTGTAGTAGTGCTTCAATATGTCTTCAAAGTTTTTGCCGTCTTTCGCCATTGCATTTGCACCATATTGGCTCATGCCTACGCCATGTCCATATCCAATCACATTTATCACCACATTGCTTCCTTTCATGCTAAAGCTAAAATTGGTGGAATTTAACTGAAATAAATCTTGTATGTCTGTTCCCGTAAAATCTACACCGCCTATGTTCAGCGATAAAACGTGTCCTGCTTCAGTCCTTTTTACATTTTTTATGTAGCTTAATACGTTTTTTGTGCTTATATTAGCTTTAGGCGCTTTGCTCTTTATGCGGTTTACAAATTCTTCTGATGATACTGTCACAGTCGTCTTAAATTTCTGGGCCACTTCTTCCCCTGGAGATGGCACGCTTTTTAAGTAGGGAAGGTTCTCCTTCCACACGTTAATGGCGTCTTCCGTCTCACCACCGCTTATGGCATGGTATACAGGATCTATAAGTGCATCATTGTACACTATCACAAGACCTTTTGTGTCATTTACCGCTTTCACTATCTTGTCGTGGTACAAATTGTAGTTGTCACCCCATCGAGATTTCATTACATCATCTGATATCCATGCCTGACAGTGCTTTGAATCTGTACATATATCGCTGCCTGGATGAAGATCGCAACCTTTACCACCTAAAGCTAATTCCTTGGAAAGGGCATACGTCCTTGCAGCAACTGCTTGAGCCTTTAACGCTTCCAATTCAAAATCCGCCGGCATCTCTGCTGCTACAACACCTACAAGGTAATCCTCCAAATTCATCTTTACATCTTTGTTTTCATCCACAACAAACACATTAATCGTATTGTAATCAGCAGGTGCTTCTTCTACACTGGTCTTTAAATCTTTAAGCCCTCCACTATTTATAAGCCTGACAGTGCTTCCACGGGATACGACACTTCTTGCAGGCGCCAATCCTATGACGATTACAGTTGGCAGTAAAATAGTCGCAAAGACAATTAAAATAACCCCGTACGCAATATGCTTCATCATATCCTCCTTAAAAATAGGCTAATAAAGTATATGCTACGGGGTAAAAATTTATGAATCAGTAATTTATAACCTTCTGCACATAATCAACCGTCAGATCTTTCATCATAAAGTCTATCATGCGGGATATCATGGCTGCCGCTTCTTCCCTTGTCAATGTGTCATTGGCATCAATGTTGCCGTAGTTATCGCCTTCTAATAATCCAATCTCATTTGCAACGTAAATGTCCCTTTTAGCCCATGATGGAATGCTGCTGTCATCTCTAAAGCCTGTATTGAAATTGCCTGATGGAGCAAGGTTAGAAAGACCTAATGCTCTTATGAAGATGACTGCCGCTTCCGCTCTGGTAAGTGGCTTATCAGGGCTAAACTGATTTGGTGCTGTTCCTGATATAAGCCCGGCTTGACTTGCTGCTTTTATGTAGCCGTAATTGCTGTCAGATGTGGATACATCTACAAATGGTGATACTTCTGCAGTTTTAGCCTTTGAATACCCTGTCGTTTTTGGAGCAGTGTACGGCGCCAAATTTATGGCTTTTGCAACTGCAACTGTAAAATCAGTCCTCGTTATAGGAAGTTTTGGTCCAAAATACTTTGATGTGTTTGGAAAAACTTCCATGCTCATAAGCTTCAATATGTCGTCATATCCCCATGTGCCGTTTATATCCTGTACATCCGGCACAACAAGCCGCTTTTCCTGCGGCACTTCATCTAAACTTGCGCTACTTGAGCCTGTATTTCTTCCTATTACATTGCCACTTCCATCAAACTCTGGTAAATCGTATGTGTACGTCATGACGTCTTGTCCAGCCTGACTTAAAAGATAGCCGCCTCTAAAGCTTATGTAGTTAGGATCGTTTGTCACATATTGAAGGTCAGAGCTTACAGTAAATGATACATTCACATCGGCAGTACCGCTCCACGATATATTCGTATTGTTAGAGACGGTATTGCCTTCTATGGTGTAATTAATCTGCTGTGTCTTTACACTGCCGTAAGCATGGCTATACCCTACTGTTTTGTCAGTTATGTCTACCACAATTGTTCCGCCGTTGTTATTTAGGGTGTACACCTTTCTGCCTGCAAAATTGCCTGCAAAATAATTTACACCTGGGTTTAGCGATTTAATGTCAGAGCCATTGAAATCGTAAGATGACAGCCTGTACACTTTGCCGCCTTCTGTTATGGTCTCTGAAAACCGGCTTAAAGTGGTGTTTGACTGCACTTGATTGTACTGATCCTTTGGCGTGTCCACAGTAGTAAATGTCAATGTCCTTGTAAGTTTACCGCCATCACTGGATGACAATTGATACCTATACGTTGACGTAGTGGTTCCAGATCTTGTAGACTGTGATACAGTAAGTTTTCCATCAAACACGACAGGGCTACCTGTTATAAAAACTACTTCTTTGTACTCATATTCATTGGCAATACCGCCTTCATATCCGGCATCATTGGCAAAGGCGTATACTGGAATAGCCATAAACAATAGTATCAATATAATCATAATCTTCTTCATGCTGCATCTCCCCATTTACTGCTGTACAGTGACTATTATCCCTGAAGCGCCATCTCTCACTATGTAAAGACTGTCGCCACTCTTTAAGTCATTGACAGATATTACTTTGTTGTTCTTAACTATGACTGCCTTAGTGACATCTATAGAGTCTAAAGACGTATTAAGCTCCCAATTGTTGTTGAGTCCATTCCAATCCATCACATTGTCCAAAGTCAAGACATTGCCATTAATGCTGCTTAATACCGCTTTAGTCACCCTGTCTGTACTAACTAAAGGCCTTAAGTTTATAGCTATTGCATTATTATTGCTGGAAACGACGTATGCAGAATAATACTTAGAACCGCTGTACTTCTGATTTAAAAATTGACTGTACGGTACATTTGAAGGACCGTTGCCAGTATTGTCTACAATATATGTTTCATCACCGACATAAAAAGTTTCGTCCCCATTTGCAACCCATTCGTTGTTGCTTAAAGATTCATCGCCGTAATCATTGCC
>NZ_BBKT01000038.1 GCF_000747665.1 Thermoanaerobacterium saccharolyticum
AATTCTTTTATCAAATTCAACAGTGCCCATAATTGTCTTTATGTTTGTATGCTTTTTACCTTTACATCTATATTCCTTTTTGTCCCTTTTTTCTAGTAGAATATCATCTATTTCCATAAGGATTTGAGCCATTATCTTACAAGCTTCTTCGCATGCTAATCTATAAATTTCTACTTCTAAGTCCTTGAAATTTATTTCATTTTCATTTAAACTTATATCTAGCATGTAATCACCTCTATAACGCTTTTTATTTTCTATTAAACATTATAGCGGATGATTCATGCGAAGGGAAGGTATTTTTTGGATACCTTCCTTTTTCTATTTTTTACTGCCTACTAAAATTATACACTAAGTTTAAATACTCTCCAAAGTATTATCTGTTCATATATTCTGCTTCACTGCCTGCTGCGCCATTTCCGATTTTTGTTGTTTTTTCGCCGCTTATGCTAACACCATTTGACATAGCGGACTCAGCGTAATGCACCATCCTTTTTAGCATGTGTCCCCCAACGGCGCCACAATCGCGGGATGTAAGTGTACCCCAATAATCTTCAGATCCTTGTTTTACTGGCAAACCTAGCTCTTTTGCTATTTCATATTTTAAATTATCCAGTGCCTGATGTGCTTCAGGTACTACTTTTGATTTATCATTCCAACTTCCTCTTGCCATGTTTTTACCTCCTAAAAATTATTCCCATATCTAATTTTGCGTAGAAATATGCAATTTATTCTTTTTTTACTTAGCGACAATGTGTTAAAATTATTTTGTAGTAAAAACGAAAAGGTGATATGAATGGACAAACAGATAATTATTTTAGAAAAAATTAAAGAATGGGGTGCATCGGATGTTGGATTTTCTTATCTTGGAGATGTGCTTCCTGAAATTTTGCAAGATTTAAAATATGGTATAACTGTTTTAATAAAATTGTCAGATAGGATAATAAATGAAATTGATGATAAACCTACTTATACGTATTTTCACCATTATCGCTCTGTAAATACATTGATAGACCAAATTACACTAAAAACTGTACTTTTGTTAGAGGAATGGGGATACAACGCATTAGCTGTACCTGCATCTCAGTCCATAAAAGAACTTGGAGAGTATACAGGGTTATTTCAGCATAAAACTGCTGCAACAATGGCTGGATTAGGATGGATAGGGAAAAATGGGCTTTTAGTCACTGAAAAATATGGGCCTCGAGTAAGGTTAGGAACAGTATTGACCGATTTTGAATTGGAGCCAGGTACTCCTATTAGCGAAAGCAAATGTGGAGAATGTAACTTATGCGTAATAAGCTGCCCGGCAATGGCGCTGCACGGCAGATTGTGGAAAGCTGGTATAGGTAGAAATGAAATTGTCGATGCTCATGCATGCAGCGAATACATGAATAAAAACTTTAAACACATAGGACGAGGGTCTGTTTGCGGAATATGTATCAGGGTATGTCCATACGGTATCAAAATTTAATAATTTTTTTATAAAATTCTTTTAAATGTCTGATAAAATTTACTTAGAAAGATAAAAAGGGGAGTCACTACTATGTGGCGATTACTATATAAAACGATAATGCCATTAGCGATCTTAATGGTTTTTCTAACTGGCTGTGGCATAAACAAAACCCAGGAAAACGGCATTAACGATACTACGTATAAAATAAATAGGAATATTGAATTCAGCTATAATCTAAATAATGTGCCAAAATTTGGCCTTCAGGCAATTTACTTTATAAATGGAAAAGATGGATGGGCTGGGGGACAAGGAATTATTTTGTCTACCAATGATGGAGGTAAAAACTGGACGGTTGAACATACAGGCTCTTTTAATATAACAGGATTTGATTTTATCAATTCTATTTATGGTTGGGCTATATCATCTGACAAATCTATTTTGAAAACGACAGATGGTGGCAAAACATGGATTGAATTGCCTAAAATGAATTTGAACATTGAAAACATAAAGTTTGTAACGGTAGATAGAGGATATGGTACGTATGGAGGTAAACTTTACATCACTAACGATGGAGGACGGATGTGGGAAAGCATAAATACTAAAATAAAAATTGATTCCTATGATTTTGTCGATCAATATCATGGCTTTGCGTCGTACAATAATAGTATATATTATACTAGAGATGGTGGAATATCATGGAATTTTGTTTATAATCCATATTTGCAAGGTCAATGGAATGTAGAGATTTCTGCATTAGACATAAACAATATATGGGTTATTTATAGAGGAAAATGGACCACATCAGATGGACAGCCGTACCTGGTTTTAAAAACTGCGGATGGTGGTAAAAGTTGGACTGCTTTGGCAGAAGAAAGAAATTTTGGTGGTTTTTACGGAAGCCATAAGACAAATAATTTCTTAGGTTCATATTTAAGCTCAATAAGCATTGTTGATAAAGAAACTGCTTTTGCCATTGGATTAAATCCGAAAAATGATAGTGATAAGATTTTAATATCGAGAACTACTGATGGCGGAAATACGTGGAGTAGTTATCCTATTCCACAATTTGATTTAGAAAGCATAATTGAAGGGCCTATTCCAATGACATTCGTTGATACTTACAATGGCTGGATCGCATCAACGAAAAACGGCAATGGAATAATATTAAACACACTTGATGGCGGCCAAACGTGGCAACAGCAGTATCCTGCGAGAAAAGACAATAATCAAAAAAATATTGAATATGTAAATCCGATTATCATAGATGCTTTAAAAGACATTGAAAGCAATGCAATAATTAAGATTTATGCTCCTACTGTTGTGCCTTTGCCAGAAGATAAAAAAAAATTTGTATATAACTGCCGTGCCTGAAATGGGGAAGTTTAACGACAGCTATAATGTCGATTTAATCATATCTGATAAACCGTATGATTTGAAAAACACAAAAATAGATTTAAATACTATTAGTACCAACGATATTTTAGGGGATTTTGGAGGCCTTCTTTTTGGCTCAGATGTTGATGCAGAAAATTATGTCAATGCGATTCGGCAGAACAATGGTTTTATAGTCGATGAAAACAGTCAAAGGCTTAATTATAAAGACTTTATTTGGGGTCAGATATATTATGGAAGAGGTAAGTACAGTGTACAATGGAGAGAAGGCAGGTGGACTGTTGAAGTCAATTCTACTGATAAGCCCCAGATCGATTTAGCAAAGCAAATGGTGAAATACCTGCAAAACTACAATCTACCTGTGCCTCTCAACAAAGGTTTGATAGTAGTAAACGTATCTAAAAATAAAACAGCAACTAATATCTATTGGACAAAGGAATCAAGCGTATACTATATAAATTACAATTTTAAACCTGTTGATGCATTGCAGATGGCAGTATCAATGAAAGAGAATTAAAAGGTAATATGTATTCCAATTGTCGAAAAGCGCAAATAATTGCTTTGTAGGCAATTGGAATTGTATTAAAAAATTTTAGAAATATTCACTTGACATACAAAAAGAAATGGTATACAATAAAGTCAAACCAAAACGTTTTGGAAAAGGTGGATATGTAATGGCAGTTACTATAAAAGATATTGCAAAATACGCGGGTGTTTCTGTAACTACGGTTTCCAGAGCTTTAAACGGATATCCGGATGTAAGCGAAGAAACAAGAGAAAAAATCAAGAAGATAGCCGAAGAATTAAATTACTCTCCTAATTCTATTGCAAGAGGATTAGTGACCAATAAGACTCACACAGTTGGTCTGGTTGTTTCAGAACTTATTAAACCTGGTGCGTACCATCCGTTTTTTTTGGAAATATTGGCAGGCATAAAGGCAGGTTTAAGAAAAGATAAATACGACCTTATATTGTATACAGTTGATCCGACTTCGCAAGATGTGACGCCTTATGAAAAATTATGTAATGACAGAAAAGTTGATGGCGCAATTGTGGAAGGTCTAAAATTAAGCGATCCGTATATAGAGGAGATAAAAAACACAGAGATTCCAACTGTATTAATAGATATCCCCATATTAAATGATAAAGTAGGCTATGTAAGTTCAGATAACGTGCAAGCTGCTTTTGAGGCAACAAGCTATTTAATAAAATTGGGACACAAAAATATTGGTTTTATAAATGGGCATAATGATGCTGCGGTGAGTTTTGAAAGATTGGAAGGATATAAAAAAGCCCTTTACAAAAACAACATTCCTTATAAAGACGAATATGTTGTCTTTGATGATTTTACTCAAGATGGAGGATATAATTGTTTCAGAAAGATGATTTTTGAAAATCCTGAAATCACAGCAGTTTTTCATGCTTCAGATTTGATGGCCATAGGTTCATTAAAGGCTGCACAAGATCTTGGCATGCAGGTTCCTGACGATATATCTATAGTTGGCTTTGATGATATTGAATTATCATCATTGATAACTCCAGGTTTGACAACAATAAGGCAGGAAAATTACAAAATAGGTTATATGGCGGCCAGGCATCTTGTGTCAATAATAAAAGGCGAAAAACCGAGGCATATAATAATACCACATCGACTTATTATTAGGCAATCGGCGAAAAAAATATAATTTTTTTAAGATGTTACCAAAACGTTTCGGATGCATTTATTTGGCAGGAGGTATGCATGTGGCTAAATTTACATTTATTGACGATATAAATAAATTATTAAGCGATGATAAATGGCTTATTTCGCAGGACAGATATGATAAAAAATTAAATCAAAGGTATGAAACAAATTTTACTCTTGCAAATGGATATATGGGACTAAGAGGAAGTTTTGAAGAAGGTTCTAATGATGAATGTCCAGGCAACTTTATTGCTGGAATTTTTGATAAGTCAGAAGCTCAAGTAAGGGAATTGGTCAATGTACAAAATTGGGTTGGCATAAAGGTATATGTTAATGGCAAGAATTTAAACCTTGATAAATGCGAAATCTTAGATTTTATCAGAATTTTAGATATGAAACATGGAATCCTGTTTAGAGGCATTACATTAAAAGATGATTCTGGAATGATTACTCGTATAGAAGGGTACAGATTTTTAAGCAAATATAATGTACATCGTGCTGCCATAAAACTATTCATAACACCTGTGAATTATAATGGTGCCATTGCTGTAGAAAGCATAATAGATGGTTCTGTATTAAATTCGAAAGAAAATCCAGCCTATAAGACAAAGCATTTACGCATTGTTGAAAATACTAACTTTGTCAATGGTGGTTGTTACCTTGAAACAGCTACGAGAGATGATGACACAAGAATTGGAACAGGCTTTTATGTAAAAGTTTATCGCAGCGATGATGGAAACAATATTGTAAAGCATAAAAGATTTACTCCATTAGGTGAAATATGTTCAGAATACTATGAGTTTGATGTAACTGAAAATAAAACTTTCGAAGTAGATAAATTTGTTTCAACTTATACATCAAGGGATATATCAAAGGAAAATATTAAAAGTGAAGTTGAAAAAGATGTTTACAATTTTGCCTCAGAGGGTATAGATAAAGAACTTTTAAAGCATATTGAAATATACGAGAAACTTTGGAATGTTGCGGATATTAAGATAGAGGGCGATGATGAGGCAGATAAAGCTTTGAGATTCAATATATTTCATCTGATGAGCTCTGTCAGCGAAAGTGACTATAGGGTAAGCATTGCAGCAAAAGCTCTCCACGGCGAAGGATACAAAGGACATGTTTTTTGGGATACAGAAATATTTATGCTTCCATTTTTCATATACGTGTATCCAAATGCTGCCAAAACACTTCTTATGTATAGATACAATCTTTTAGATGCGGCAAGACAGAATGCCATACGAAATGGATATAAAGGCGCTCAATACCCATGGGAATCTGCTGACACAGGGAATGAGGAGACACCAAAATGGGGTGTTGATTATAAAGGCAATCTTGTAAGAATATGGACAGGAGATATAGAGTACCATATAACTGCTGATATTGCTTTCGTTGTTTTTGAATACTATAGAGCTACTGATGATATAGATTTTATGCTTAAATACGGGATAGAAATAATATTAGAAACTGCCAGGTTTTGGGCGTCAAGATGCCAGTACAATGATATATTAGATAGATATGAAATAAACGATGTAATTGGCCCTGATGAGTTTCATGAACATGTAAATAATAACTCATATACTAATTATCTGGCACGATGGAACATTCAAAAAGCAATTGAATTTGTAGCGATCTTGAAAAAGGAATATCCATCAATATATGAAATGGTATCATCTAAGATTTGTTTAACAGAAGATGAATTGAAAGATTGGGAAGATATTATTCCTAAAATCTATATACCATTTGACAAAGGAAGAAAGATTTTAGAGCAGTTTGAAGGTTATTTCAAAAGAAAAGATTACGTAATAGATAAGTTTGATGAAAATAATATGCCGTTATGGCCTGATGGCGTAGATGTTACAAAATTAAATGATACGCAACTTGTAAAACAAGCTGATGTAGTAATGCTTATGTTGTTATTAGGTGAAGAATTTGACGAGGAGACGAAAAAGATAAACTACGAATACTATCAAAAGAGAACGATGCATAAATCTTCGTTGGGCCCCAGCATGTATGCTATCATGGGACTAAAAGTTGGGGATTATAAAAACGCATATTATTCCTTCTTAAGGAGTGCTAATGTTGACCTTGTAGATAATCAAGGCAACACAAAAGAAGGTCTCCATGCTGCTTCTGCTGGAGGTACATGGCAGGTTGCCGTATTTGGATTTGGCGGTTTGTACATTGACAAAGAAGGTGTTTTGAATATCAATCCATGGTTACCAGAAAAATGGCAGAAGCTATCGTATCAAATCTATTGGAAAGGCAATTTACTCCAAATCAATATTGCTAAAGATAGTGTCGATGTAAAAATTCTTGAAGGTGACGTGAAAAAGATAAAAGTAAAAATAAGAGGGAAAGATGTTGAAGTTAATTAGATGTGTAATAGGCATAAGCAGAAATTACTGTTTTGATATAATGTTAAATAATGGAATAAGGAGGGATTCAGGATTACTTTAAATTGGTGAAAATTTAGTTTGCTTAAAATCATAATTTATTAAGAAAGGAGAAAATAAAATGGGTAAAAAATTTTTAAGCATTTTTGTTGTTACAATACTTTTAATAGCCGCATTGCTTTCTGGATGTTCAACAAAACAAAATACTGCTTCCAGTAACAACAATAATAAAACTAACTCAGTTCAAAAACAAGACGCTTCAAAACCTGTAACTTTAAAACTTGGAATGTGGTCTTCTTCACCTGCTGAAACAAAGATTGTAAATGACCAGTTAGCTGCATTTAAGAAAAAATATCCTAATATTAATGTACAAATTGAAACAATAGTAGGCGATTACATGCAGAAATTGCAAACAGAAATTGCTGCAAATGTAGCTCCGGACGTTTTCTATCTTGATAGTATGCCTGCACCACAGCTTATGTCATCAGGTGTTTTAGAACCATTAGATGATTATATTAAGAAATACAATGTAGATGTAAATGATTTCGAACCATCGCTGCTTTCGGCATTTCAGTGGGAAGGGAAAACATACGGTCTTCCTAAGGATTATAATACATTAGCGCTATTCTATAATAAAGATATGTTTAATGCTGCAGGTATAAGTGAGCCTCCAAAGACATGGGAAGAATTAAAAGCAGATGCACAGAAATTGACTAAGAATGGCGTGAAAGGCTTGGTTTTGTCGTCAGATCTTGCAAGATTTGAAGCTTTTATGCTTCAAAATGGTGGTTCAATATATAAAGATGGAAAAGTGACTTTAAATCTCCCAGAAAACGCTCAAGTACTTGACTTCTATACAGGGCTTATTACTAAGGATAAAGTAGCGGATACGCCACAAAATTTAGGTGGAGGATGGAATGGTGATGTATTTGCTGCTAAGAAAGCTGCTATGGCGATAGAAGGAGGATGGATGATACCATTTTTAAAAGACAAAGCTCCAAACCTCAATTACGGAATAGCAGAACTTCCGGAAGGCAAACAAAAGGCAACATTAGCTTTTACTGTTGCTTATGTAATGAATAAAAACAGCAAGCATAAGGATGAAGCATTTAAATTATTAGAGTTTTTAACGGGAAAAGAAGGGCAACAATTTGTTGTTGATTCAGGTCTTGCCCTTCCATCAAGAAAGTCTATGGAAGAAGGATTTAGGGCAAAATATCCAGATAGAGTGGCATTTATCGATGGCGCAGCTTATTCTTACCCATGGCAGTTTGGCCTTCTTGGGACAAAAGTATCTGATGCAGCAAATAAAGCTTCAGATTCGCTTATAATGAAACAAGCAAAGAATGCTCAAGAAGCACTTGATAATGCACAGAAGCAACTTGGACAATGATGTTATGCAGCACCTTTAGGTGCTGCATAAAGATTTTGCTGTTTGTTGTTTTGCTATTAATGAAGTGAAAGGAAGAGTCTTAGTATGAGAGCTCATTCAATTTCAAAGAAAAGATATATAAATGAAGCTATTTCAGGATACGCCTTTATGTTGCCTTTTGTCATTTCTATTTCTGCATTTATTATTGGACCATTAATTTATGCATTTATAATAAGCTTTAAAGATTTTTCATACTTAAATCCTTCATCAAGCCACTGGGTAGGGTTTAAAAATTATATAGGATTGTTAAATGATCAAACGTTTAAAAGGGCATTGCTTAATACAACGATATATTCATTGTTTGTGGTACCTATACAATTATTTATAGCATTAGTCCTTGCATTAGTCGTTGATTCAGACATTAAAGGGAAAACCTTTTTTAGAGTTGCGTATTATATACCTACTGTAACATCGACAGTTGCCGTATCAGTTATATTTTTGTATTTATTTAAAGCAGATGGATTAGTTAATACGATTCTTTCTAAAATAGGAATACATGGTCAGGCATGGTTTAACAATGTCAACTTTGCTTTACCGTCAATTATGATAATGGCAATTTGGTCATCGGTTGGAAATTATATGGTAATATTTTTGGCAGGACTTCAGGACATCCCTGCGGAATTGTATGAAGCGGCAGAAGTAGATGGCGCAAATAAATTTCAAAGATTTGTAAAAATAACTCTTCCATTGTTGAGACATGTTGTGTTCTTCAATCTCGTAGTCTCATTGATAGGCACTTTTCAAATCTTTGATCAGGCATATGTTGTATCAGGAGGAAGTGGAGGACCGCTTGATGCGACGATGACGGTGGTTCTTGACATATATAAAACAGGATTTAAAGATTTTAACATGGGCTATGCATCAGCTATGGCTTTTGTACTATTTCTGATTATTTTGCTTTTGACATTATTGCAAAGATTATTATTTAGAGAGGAAATGTATTAGGAGGTAATATATCATGTCTAAAATATTCAGATTTTTCCTTTATTCGGTAGCCATAGTCTATGCTGCAATTACATTAGGGCCGTTTATTTGGTCTATAATAACTTCACTCAAACCTACAAGTGAAATAGATAGTTTAAGCGTCAATTTAAAGAATTTGACGTTTGGCAATTATAATATGATTATAAGTCAGTTTCCGTTTTTGAGATGGTTCTTTAATAGTTTGGTTGTTGCTATTGCTGTTACATTTGGGAATTTATTGTTTAATTCAATGGCTGGATATGCTCTTGCCAGAATTAATTTTGCAGGTCGCAATTTCTTATTCATTATTGTGTTAGCGCTTATGATGGTTCCTGGGCAGGTTGTAATGGTGCCCACATATATCTTATTGAGCAAACTGGGATGGGTGAATACGTATTGGGGGCTTACAATACCATTTTTAACCAGTAGCTTTGGCATATTTTTAATGAGGCAGTTCTTTTTGTCTATTCCGAAAGAGATGGAAGAAGCTGCAACGATAGACGGTTTGTCTAAATTTAGGATTTTTCTACAAATAGTTTTGCCATTGTCAAAGCCTGCTCTTACAACACAGTTTATATTTATGTTTACAGGCAATTGGAATAGCTTTTTGTGGCCCAGCCTTTTGACGTCCAGCGATAATATGTATACTCTGCCAGTTGGATTAAATTCATTTTACGGGCAGTACTATCAATTTTGGAATCAAGTTATGGCAGGTGCTATACTTTTGACGTTGCCGATGATACTTATATTTCTCATTTTTCAAAAACAATTTGTCAAGGGGATTTCTACAACAGGTCTTAAATGATTTGTATTGTTGTTTTGAGATAAATGTGATATAATTGTAAGCGGTTACTATTTTATACGTATTGCGGCTTTAATATTATTGCGAAGGGAATGTGTTGTTTGTATGGCAAATATAGACGATGTAGCAAAACTGGCAAATGTCTCAACAGCGACTGTTTCAAGGGTTTTTAATAATAGCCCATATGTCAGTGAAAAGGCAAGGGAAAGTGTATTAAAAGCAGCAAAAGAGCTTGGCTATGAGCCAAGCATATTAGCCCGCAGTTTGGCAATGAAGAAGACCAATACTATAGGATTAATAGTTCCTGACATATCTAACCCATATTATAGTGAAGTTGTTCGAGGAATAGAAGATGTGTGCAATATATATAAGTACAACATAATTCTTTGTAATGCCGATAATTCGAGGGATAAAGAAGTACAGTACATCGACATGCTAAAAAGTAGATGGGTAGATGGCATAATATTCCATAGCGATTATTTTTCAGATGAAATATACCATATTTTCAAAGATAGAAAAATACCATTAGTATTGGCCGGAAGAGCGACGAATTATGATATACCGTATGTAGTAATAGACAATAGGAAAGCTGCTTATGATGCTACAAAGTACTTAATATCGCAGGGTCATAAAAAGATAGGTGTTATTCATGGGAATTTGAATGGCATGAAGGAAACTGTTGATAGTGTTGATAGGTTTTACGGATTTCTCGATGCTATGAAAGAAGCTGGTCTTAAAGTATATGATGAGCTGATAAAAGAAAGCAATTTCAAGGCAAAAGGCGGCTATATGGCTGCGAAAGAAATGCTAATGGGCAATGTAAAGCCAGATGCTATCTTTGCCTTCAGTGATATAATGGCGATGGGGGCTATTAACGCCATTTTTGACGCGGGTTTAAAATGTCCGGAAGATATTTCTATAATAGGATTTGATAATCTCGATTTAGCAGAGGTAACGAGGCCAGCTTTAACCACTGTCGCGCAGCCTATGTACGATATTGGTGCGGTTGCAGCTCGTATGCTGATAAAGATAATCGATAATAAAAAGATATCTGAGAAGAGAGTTATTTTAAAGCACAGATTGATTATTCGACAGTCCTGCATTAACAGAGATGCACAAAAAATTTAAAAAATGATTTAAAAAGCTATTGATTATTTTTTAAAAAGATGTTACAATATAGTTGTAAGCGGTTACAGGTTGTATTTATTGACAGTCTATCTTAGATTGGATGATATAAAAAACTGTAGCTTTTATTTGTGAGAAAACTGTAAGCGGTTACAGCTACACTTTATCAAGCTTAAATTTGGCAAGTAATCAAGTAAATAAATAAGATCATTAAATGCATTTTTTGAAATGATATTTGGAGTATCAATCCTTGCTGAATTTAAGTTGAGTTTTTGTTTTATGTATGGCAAGTGAATATTGCTTATCTGGAAAAACTATAAGGGGGTGCTAAATAAAAAATCAATTACAATTTTTTGATCATCATAAAAATAAAAAATAGGAGGAGCGTTTGTATGAAAAAAATATTGAGTTTATTAATTTCGACGATCTTAATAATAGCCTTGGTGACAGGATGTTCATCAAGCAATAATAGCAAAACGAGTCAAAATGGTACATCTTCTGAGAACAGCAAAATAACTATAACAGTTATGCAAAGCAAAACCGAAATACAGTCAGATCTTCAAACAATAATTGATGACTACAACAAATCACAGGATAAAGTGGAAGTAAAACTTTTGGGTACTTCTGGTGATAATTTTGCTACTGTATTGCAGTCACAATTTTCTGCATCACCTGAAAAAGCACCTACAATATTTACGATTGCAGGACCAGATACTCCTAAATTTCAACCGTACATGGCTGAAATAAAAAAATTCGAAAGCTGCTGAAATGTTGGCAGATGGAGTAAAAGACGATGTTACTGTTGATGGCAAGTTATATGGTCTTCCTTCAGCAGTTGAAGGGTATGGTTTAATTTACAATAAAAATTTGTTTAAAGAGGCAAACATAGATCCAGCATCAATAACAAGCATTGATGCATTAGTTAATGCATGTGAAAAATTATCGAAATTAAACGGTGTTGTTAAACCTATTGCTTTTGCGAAAGAGACGTACTTCTCATTTATACATCCTTTTAACTGGGCTTTCGCAGTTGATCCAAACTACAAGACTGACATAGAGAAGCTTGACAAAGGGCAAATCACTATGAAAG
Source organism: Thermoanaerobacterium saccharolyticum (assembly GCF_000747665.1). Taxonomy (GTDB): domain Bacteria; phylum Bacillota; class Thermoanaerobacteria; order Thermoanaerobacterales; family Thermoanaerobacteraceae; genus Thermoanaerobacterium; species Thermoanaerobacterium saccharolyticum. The sequence goes on from NZ_BBKT01000038.1 coordinate 12,344, forward strand.
ATATACCAAGTGTGGTGCAATGGATAAAAGACATGGACAGGATAAAACCATATACAAACAATGCACTTGATTCATACGACGATCAAGTGGCAGGATTTGCAAGCGGTAAATATGCTATGATACATCAAGGCGATTGGGTACAATCAGTTTTGGATCAAGACAAACCTAATTTTGATTATGGAATTATTCCATTCCCAACGGGAGGAAATACAAAATTGGCTGTTGGTACTGCAACTGCATGGCGTGTGAATAAATATGCAACAGAAGAACAGCAAAAAGCTGCAATTGAATTTTTGGATTGGTTGATTACAAGCGATAAAGGACAAGAATATTCTGCAGATACTTTGAAGTTTATTCCAGCGTATAAAGGAGTAAAAGCTCCAAAGGCCCCATTGGCAGCGGAAGTTGCTCAGTATGTCGATAAAGGTGAAATTATTCCGTGGGTGTACAATAACTACTTCCCTAACGGAATAGATGTTGATGGTTCTAATCTAATTCAGAAATACTATGCTGGACTTATAAAAAATGACGATCAATTCTTGTCAGAATTGACAAATATTTGGGTTCAAGATGCTGGCAAGTAATTAGCTTAAAGGACATACTTCTTAAATTATCTATTAGAAGAAGTATGTCCTAATTTAAATCAATGTGTATACGATAGGAGTGGAAATATGAAAAAAAATAGCAATACATTGACGTTTTGGCTATTTTTAATACCATCATTATTTGTCTTTGTAAATGTAGTAATAATTCCTTTCATATTAGGCATAATTTATTCATTTACAGATTGGGATGGGTTTTCGTTTTTTGGTTCAAAATTTGTAGCATTTAGCAACTATTTAAAGGTGTTTAAAGATCAAAATTTTTTAAGTGCATTTTTATTGACTTTTAAATATGCGATTATTATGGTGATAATTTCAAATATAATTGGTTTTTCTTTGGCGCTTCTCGTAACTAGAAAAATGAGAACCAGAAATATTTTAAGATCGATTTTCTTTATGCCTAATTTAATAGGTGGTTTGATATTAGGATTTATATGGCAATTCATATTCACGAAATTGTTTGTTCAATTGGGAACTGTGTTACATGCCTCAAATATATTTTTTAATTGGATAAACGATCCCAATATGGCTTTTTGGAGCATTGTAATTGTATCAGCATGGCAAATGTCTGGGTATGTAATGATCATATATATTGCCGGGTTGGAGAGCATTAATCCAGACATAATTGAAGCATCTCTTATTGATGGTGCAGGCCCTGTTAGAAGATTATTTAACATTATACTGCCACTTACTGTTCCTTCTTTTACCATAAGTCTTTTTATAACTTTGTCAAATTCATTTAAGCAATATGACACAAATTTATCGCTTACCAATGGAGGTCCTTATGGTACGACAGAATTATTGACGATGAATATTGTGCAAACTGCATATAAACACAATCAATATGCTATAGCTCAATCAAAAGCTGTTGTATTTTTTGTCGTAATCATGATTATTACACTCGTGCAGGTGTATTTAACAAAGAAAAGAGAGGTTGAGATGTGATGGAAAAAACCAAAAAGAATATGACTATTTTAGAAATATTCGGTTGGGTGTTGACACTATTTGTTATATTTCCTGTTTATATTATGGTTATTAATTCTTTTAAAGATAGAAAAGAAATATTTACAAGTGAATTAAGTCTACCTAAGGCCTTAAATTTCACATATTATATTCAAGCAATACAAAAGATGGACTTTTTGACTGCTTTGGGCAATTCTCTGTTTATAACTGTAACCAGTGTCGTGTTTATAATCGTGCTGTCATCGATGGCGGCATGGGTTCTCGAAAGAAATAAAACGACTATTTCCAATATTATATTTTACACTTTGGTTGCAACAATGTTGATACCATTCCAATCTGTCATGATACCGTTAGTGCAGTATTTAAGTAAGTGGCAGATTCCGGGGACAAATTTTTCGCTGATTGACACGAGATATGGGCTTATCTTTATGAATATAGGTTTTGGTATAGGCATGTCTACATTTTTGTTTCATGGATTTATTAAAAATGTTCCGCTTGAAATGGAGGAAGCTGCTACGATTGATGGATGCAATAAATTTCAATTGTTTTGGAGAATAGTTTTTCCCAACCTTAAACCTATTATTGTGACTGTGGCTATATTGAATGTTATATCATTCTGGAATGACTATTTGCTTCCGTCATTGGTTTTGCGCAGTCCCAACCTCAGGACTATTCCGCTGTCAACATTTTTCTTCTTTGGAGAGTTTACTATAGAGTGGAATTTGGCATTAGCAGGTTTAGTGCTGACGATAATACCGGTAATTGTATTTTATCTATTCTCACAGAAATACATTATTAAAGGTGTCATGGCTGGTGCAATAAAATAGATTTTTCGACTTTATTTAGAAAGCGTGGAGGTTCAAATGAAAAAATCAATATATCCTTACGATGAGTGGAAGATAAGAGAAAGCAGATTTCATATAGAAACAAATTATCGCAATGAAACTATTTTTTCTTTAGGAAATGGGTATTTTGGCATGAGAGGTACATTTGAAGAAGGTTACTCAGGTCCTAATGGAACATCATTTAATGCAACATACATTAACGGATTTTATGAAATCTATGATATCAATTATGCAGAAGGTGGATATGGTTTTCCAACTTACGGTGAAGCAATGGTAAATGTTGCTGATAGCAAAATTGTAAAATTGTTTGTAGATGATGAACCATTTGACTTGTTAAAAGGCAATTTGATTGAATATGAAAGAACACTTGACATGAAAGAAGGATTTACAGAGCGAAAAATTATTTGGGAGAATGAAAAAGGGAAAAAACTTGAGATAACTGTAAGAAGATTAATCTCTTTCAAAAGGCAACATTTAGGTGTTGTAGTTTTTAGCTTTAAACCGTTAAACTTTAGTGGGAATGTAAAATTGATTTCCGAAGTCGATGGAAATATATATTATGGAAATGAGACAGATGACATGCGAGTAGGAAACAACATGAGAGGGAAAGTCATAAATACCATAGATAGCTATGTTGACGGATATATGGGATGGTTAATGCAAACTACAAAAAGAAGCAAATTAAAATACGTTTGTTCCGTGAACCATGATGCCAAAACTGATTGTCATTATGAGCTTAAAAATTATAAATCAGATGATAAAATATGTTTTGAATTTTCTATTGATGCTGAAAAAGACAAAACTTTTCAGCTTGATAAATTTATTTCATACTACACATCAAGAGAATGTTTAGAGGATAAGCTTATTGACAGTGCAATTTATGAGGTCGTAAATGCTAAATCAGATGGTGCAAATATCATCTTCAAGGAGCAGTTTGATTATTTAGAAGAATTTTGGACGGATGCAGATGTGGAAATAGACGGCGATATTTCTTTGCAACAGGGTATAAGGTACAACGAATTTCAATTATTGCAGTCTGTATCAAAGAATGATATTGCGAATATATGTGCCAAAGGGCTGACTGGTGAAGGATATGAAGGACACTATTTTTGGGACTCTGATGTTTACATTATGCCGTTTTTTCTGTACACAAAGCCAGAGATTGCTAAAAACTTTGTAATGTTTCGCTATAACTTATTAGATGCGGCCAGAAAAAGGGCAAAAGAATTGGGATATAAAGGTGCCCTTTATCCCTGGAGGACGATAGATGGACCGGAATGTTCATCTTATTTTCCAGCTGGAACAGCTCAATATCACATAAACTCTGATATAGTTTTGGCTATAAAAAAATACGTTGAAGCAACTTTAGATTACGAATTTTTGTACAAGTACGGTGCGGAGATTGTTTTTGAAACTGCAAGGCTATGGATAAGCATAGGTGCATATATTCCTTTGAAAAATAATAAATTTTGCTTGAATTGCGTAACAGGACCTGATGAATATACGGCATTGGTTGACAACAATGCGTATACAAACTATATGGCACAAATGAACTTAGAGTATGCATACTTTGTTGCCAAGGAAATGGCTAAAAAAGCTCCGGAATATTATGCTAACATTAAAGAAAAGATTGGACTTGCTGATGAAGAGCTAAATGAATGGGATAATGCTGCAAAAAATATGTATCTTCCGTATTCGGATGATTTTGGAATTATTCCTCAGGATGATAGCTTTCTCTACAAAGAACGATTGAATGCTAAAGATTTAGAAGATGAAAAGCCGCTTTTGCTTCACAGGCACTATCTAAATATATACAGATATCAGATATGCAAGCAGCCCGATGTACTGTTACTTATGTACCTAAGAAGAGAATTATTTAGCATTGACGAGGTTAAACGAAATTATGATTACTATGAGCCAATAACGACTCATGATTCATCGTTGTCTCCAGCAATATTCAGCATTCTTGCTAATGAAATTGGATATTATGACAAAGCCTATGAATATTTTATGATGACAGCGAGAATGGATCTCGATGATTACAACGGAAATGTTAAAGATGGGATACACACTGCTTGTATGGCTGGAGCGTGGAGTGCAATTATAAGCGGATTTGGTGGAATGATGACATATCCTGATGGACTTCATTTTATGCCTAATATACCTAAAAGCTGGAGGTCATTATCCTATAATATCAGATATAAAAATTGCAAAATACATGTAAATATTACTCAAGAAAAAGCATCATTTTTGTTGGTTGAAGGCGAGATGTTGAAAATTAGCGTGTATGATGAAGAAATAATGCTTTTAAAAGGTAATACGGTTGAAAAAGAGGTGAAAAAAGTTGATAGATAAAGATGTTAAATACAAAGGTGTGATATTTGATTTAGATGGTGTAATAACGGATACTGCAGAATACCACTACTTGGCGTGGAAAAAATTAGCTGATGAATTAAATGTATATTTTGACAGGAAGATAAATGAAAACTTAAAAGGCATCAGCAGAATTGAATCGTTGGAGATAATTTTAAAAAATACCGATAAATCTTTCAGTGAAGAAGAAAAGCACCGTCTGGCCGATAAAAAAAAATGAATACTACAAAGAGATGATAAAGAAAATAACACCTAAGGACATACTTCCTGGCGTGTTAGATTTAATAAAGGAATTAAAAAATAGAGGAATAAAAATGGCTGTTGCTTCTGTAAGCAAAAATGCAAAAACCGTGCTTTTAAACCTTGGATTAATAGAAACATTCGATTATATCGTTGATGCGGATAAAATAAAGAATGGCAAACCAGATCCAGAAATTTTTTTAAATGCTGCTTATGGAATTGATGTTGAACCTAAATTATGTATAGGAATAGAGGATTCTAAAGCTGGAATCGAAGCTATAAATAGAGCTGGGATGCTATCTATCGGAGTTGGCAATTATGAAACGGTGAAAGAGGCAGATATTGTTTTAAAAGACTTAAGCGATTCATCGGCAATATTAAACTTGCTATAAAATAGTAATAATAACCTCCCAAAGGAATAAATTTATTATAGATTCGTAGTTGGGAGGTTATTTTTTGTGAAGATATATTATATCAAAAAAAGCGTCATCATAAACTTATTAGCTGTTTTTGTATTAGCATTTATATCTATTTTGTACACAAATTACGGTGTCCCGCCTGTTATAAGTACGCTATTTAATATAAATAGACAGCTTCCTATTTACAGTGTTGATATTCCTGACAAGAGGGTTGCTATATCGTTTGACGCATCATGGGGCAGTGATAAGACAGAAAGACTTTTGCAGATATTAAAAGATAAAAATGTAAAAGCTACATTTTTTTTGACAGGACTTTGGATTGATAAATATCCTCATCTCGTAAAGAAAATTTACGAAGAAGGTCATGATGTGGAAAACCACAGCAATACGCATCCACACATGACGCAGTTAAGCGATTCAGAAATGGCAGATGAGATAAAGGCCTGTGAGGAAAAACTTGTAAAGATCACTGGACGAAAGCCTTACTTATTTAGACCTCCATACGGTGATTACAATGATAAAGTCATTGAGATAGCAAAGAGTTTAGGATATTATACCATACAGTGGGATGTGGATTCACTTGATTGGAGAGGCCTTGATACGGAGGCGATAATAAATAGGGTATTGCCAAATGTCAAAAAAGGTTCTATTATTCTATTTCATAATAATGGCCAATTTACACCTGAGGCGATACCGTACATTATCGATAAGCTGAAAGAAAATGGATATCAAATAGTTCCTATAAGCCAGTTGATATATAAAGAAAATTACTATATTGATCACGAAGGAAGGCAACATAAAAAACAATAAAATTTTATTAACTTGTACAATAATAATTGCAAAAAAATAAAATTAATGATATTATTTTGATAATGTTGAGAAAAATAATATTAAAATTTTTTGCAATACTTCGTATTGAGGTTGGGTGGTTCAATGAAGTTTATTTATGTAAAACGATTAAATATTTTAATAAACCTGTCATAAATGCTCTTCTTTGATAATATCTATATTTTAAGAAGGTACACATGATGGAAGGGAGAGTAAACAGATGGCAGGCAATATATTGGGGAATAATATGGTTAATGTAGCTGGTAAAATTGTGAATGACTTGGAATTTAGTCACGAGCTTTATGGAGAGCAGTTTTATAATTTCACTCTTGAAGTGCCAAGACTAAGTGATGCAAAGGATATGCTTCCAATCACTATTTCAAACAGGCTATTTGAAGGTATAAATTTAGCTCCAGGCACTAAGGTAAAAATCGAAGGACAGCTTAGGTCTTACAATAGACAGTCGCCAAATGGTGGTAAAAATAGGTTGATATTGACCATTTTTGCAAGGGACATTATAGTCGTAAGCGACGATGAAAGCATTAAAAATCCTAATGAGATATTTTTAGATGGATTTATATGCAAAGAGCCTGTTTATAGAACAACTCCATTTGGAAGAGAAATATCCGATTTGCTTGTGGCTGTCAATAGACCATATAGCAAGTCTGACTACATTCCTGTAATTGCATGGGGAAGAAATGCCAGATTTTGTGAAAAATTAAAAGTTGGCGATCGCATAAAGCTGTGGGGAAGAGTGCAAAGCAGAGAATATCAAAAAAAAGGAGATAATAATGAAATTATAACGAGAACTGCCTATGAAGTATCCATAACAAAAATGGAAAAAGTCAATAAGGATGATTTAGCGCTGAAAGATGAATAGATATCTACATACAAAAGGGGAGATTCCATTGAAAAACGGTTTGATTCAAATATATACAGGTGATGGGAAAGGCAAGACGACTGCTGCCATAGGTCTTGCCATAAGAGCTTTAGGCAGAGGCTTTAGAGTCTATATGGTTCAATTTTTAAAAGGTAGAGATACAGGAGAGCTTTATGTTTTGAAAAACTTAGAAAACTTTAAAGTGTTTAGATTTCAGTCAAGTGAAAAATTCTTTTTTCAAATGGATGAGAACGAAAAAAATGTACTTAAGGATGAGATGCATAAAGCTTATGACTTTATAGAAAATGTCATTAAAAATGAAGAATGCGATATGCTCATATTAGACGAAATAATGGGGGTACTACAGAACAATATTTTCTCCGTAGAAGATGTACTTAAACTTATGAAGGAGAAGCCAGACACAATGGAGATGGTTTTAACAGGAAGAAATGCTCCTAAAGAGCTTATTGACAATGCAGATCTTGTAACTGAAATGAAGTTAGTCAAACATCCTTTTGAAAAAGGCATTTCCGCCAGATACGGAATAGAATTTTAAAACCCGGCTTAGCCGGGTTTTTCTAACCTCTTAAATCATCCAATAGTTTAGTTTTTTCTCTGGTTTTTTCGTCTTTGATTTTGACAATTTTAGCAGGAACACCGGCTACGACAGTGTTTGGAGGTACGTCTTCTGTGACGACAGACCCTGCTGCTACAACAGCATCGTGACCAACTCTGACACCTTCTAAAAGGACGGCATTGGCGCCTATGAGTACATTGTCTTCCACGATAACAGGTATACTGCTTGGTGGCTCCAACACGCCTGCTATGACTGCACCAGCGCCAACATGGACATTTTTTCCGATTATTCCTCTTGCACCAACAACGGCATTCATATCTATCATTGTGTTTTCGCCAATTTCAGCCCCTATATTGATGATGGCACCCATCATGATTACTGCATTTTTTCCTATTTTTACTCTGTCTCTTATAATAGCGCCTGGTTCAATTCGAGCATTTAAGTCTTTTATATCCAACAATGGTATTGCAGAATTTCTCCTATCGTATTCGAGGTGATAATCCTTAATTTTGTCTTTGTTGTCATCTAAAAGTTTTTTTTACATCTTCTAACTCTCCGAAGATTATTTTGAAATTGTCGGTGCCAAAGACTTTAAATGTTTTTTCGTCTACATCTATATTTCCGCTTATGTAGGCTTTTACTGGTGTGGATTTTTTAGACTCCTTTATGAATTTTGCTATTTCATAAGGATTTGTCAATTCATCTTTTGAATTCAAAAGTCATCATCCTTTCTTGACAAGTGATTCCATGTCATAAAGTCCAGGTTTTTGATTTATTAAAAACTTGGCTGCTAAAAGTGCGCCATTTCCAAATATTTCTCTCGATCTTGCTGAATGGCTAATCTTGATGATTTCATCGTGACCAGCAAAAATCACTTCATGTTCACCTACTACGGTGCCACCTCTTAATGCATGGATACCTATTTCATTTTTATTCCGCTTATCTATATTTGAGTGCCTCCCGTACACATATTCAATTTTATCGGTCAAAACGCTATTTATGGCATCAGCAATCAATAATGCTGTTCCACTGGGAGAATCTTTTTTCATGTTGTGGTGCATCTCAAGTATCTCTATATCAAAATTGTCACTTAAGACTCTTGCGGCTTCTTTGACTAAACTTATAAGCACATTGATGCCTAACGACATATTAGCAGACCTAAATATGGGAATATGGTTAGATGCTTCTATTAAAGAATTAATTTCTTCCTCATCAAGACCTGTTGTGGCAACGACAACAGGTAAATTTTTGCTTACGGCGGCTTTTAGCAATTGTGGCACAGCCGTATGATATGAAAAATCTATTACTACATCGGCATCTACATCTACTTCATCAAGACTTTTGTACACAGGAAATCCGCATTGACACTGATTTTGGTCGATTCCAGCAACAACTTCAAAGTCTGGGCTTTGTGAAGCCATATTTGCGATTACTTTGCCCATTTTTCCACAACAACCATTTATTATCACTCTTATCATTAATACGGCCTCCTCATATTAGTCCAAATTCTTTTAATGTAGATTTTAGTGTGCTTAGATTCTTTTCGGACATATCGACTAAAGGAAGCCTCAATGGTCCGACATTGAAACCCATTAAATTCATTGCCGTCTTGACTGGAATTGGATTCGTTTCTATGAACATGACACTATTTAAAGGATTTAATTCAAATTGCAACTTTCTCGCGGCCTCTATATTTCCATTCAAAAATAGCATTACCATTTCGTGTATTTTTTTAGGCACGATATTTGCAGTGACAGAAATTACACCTATGCCGCCTAATGAAAGCATCGGCACGACCTGATCGTCATTTCCTGAATATATTTCAAATTTATCGCCCATTATTCGCGCTATTTCAGCTATTTGAACTATATCGCTGCTGGCTTCTTTTACACCGACAACATTGTCAACATGTTTGCATATTTCTAAGTATGTTTCTGGTTTTACATTCATACCCGTTCTACTTGGAACATTGTATATTATTATTGGCTTATCAACATTTTTAGCGATTTCTGTAAAATGTTTGACAAGTCCTGCTTGAGTAGTCTTATTGTAGTACGGCGTTATGACAAGTAGAGCATCAGCGCCAACAGATGAAGCATATTTGCTTAGTTCAATGCTGTGTCGCGTATCATTGCTGCCTGTTCCAGCTATGACAGGAATGCGACCTCTTACTTTGTCAACTGCAAATTTGATCGTATCCATTTTTTCTTTATCTGTCATTGTTGACGATTCACCAGTTGTGCCACATATTATTACAGCATCTGTGCCTTCTTTTATATGCCATTCTAAAAGTTCCTCTAACTTGTTAAAATTAACTCCGTCTTCAGTGAATGGAGTAACGAGGGCAACACCTGAACCCTTAAATACTGGCATCATTTACCATCCTTTCTCAGATCATAAAGACATTATTTAATCAAAAGCTCGGCAATTTGCACAGCGTTAGATGCGGCGCCTTTTCTTATATTGTCGGCCACAATCCACATATTTAATCCGCTGTAGACTGTTTCATCACGTCTTAATCTTCCTACAAATACTTCATCATGTCCTGTTGCGATTGTTGCAACTGGGTATATGTTGTTTTCCGGATCGTCCATTAAAACGACTCCAGGAGCATTTTTTAAAACGCTTCTTAAGTCTTCCATTTGATAAGGTTTTTCAAATTCGATATTGACGCTTTCGCTGTGGGAATTCTTAACGGGTACTCTAACCGTTGTAGGTGATACTTTTATAGAGTTGTCACCCATTATCTTTTTTGTCTCATTGATCATCTTAAGCTCCTCTTTAGTGTATCCATCAGGCAAAAAAACATCTATATGTGGAATGCAGTTATTTGCTATAGGATAAGGGAAACATTGATTTTTTTCACCATTTAATGTTCTTTCAAGGTCATCGACGCCTTTTTTACCTGCACCAGATACCGCTTGATACGTTGAGACGACGATTCTCTTGATTTTGTATTTGTCATGAAGGGGCTTTAGCGGGACTACCATTTGAATCGTTGAACAATTAGGATTTGCTATTATACCTTTATTCCATTTAATATCTTGTGGATTTACTTCAGGAACTACCAGTGGTACATTATCATCCATTCGCCATGCGCTGGAGTTGTCAACGACTGTTACTCCTTTTTCTGCTGCTATAGGAGCGTACATTTTGCTTACTGTAGCGCCTGCCGAGAATAATGCTATCTTTATGTCTCTATCAAAGCTTTTTTCTGTCAATTCTTCTACAGTGTATTCATTTCCTTTAAATGTAAGCTTTTGGCCAGCAGTTCTTTTTGAGGCGAACAAATACAAATTGTCCACCGGGAAATTTCTCTCTTCTAAAACTTTAATAAACGTTCTTCCTACGAGGCCCGTCGCACCTACGATTGCTACATTGACTCCCATTATTATCCTCCTTAAAAATAAAAATTCAATGATATAGTGCAATAAAGTAAGTTTGTTATTTAAAATATATCATTATTATTATATGAAGTCAATAAAATAAGGTTATACAAAAATAACCCCTAAAAGAGGTTATTTTTGTGACTTTGATGCTTTTTCAAGCGATTTAATGTCTGTCTCTAAAACGCTTGTTTTGATTTTGGTGATGGTGCTGTCTTTTGACTGTACAGCTTTTTCTAATTCACTAAGACCTGCATCAAATTTGTCTGAAGCATTTTTAGCGTCTTTAGGCAGTTTTATCCTTATGTTTTTCCAAATCGCCTTTATATCATCTATATCTTTTAATGCAATATCCCATTTGCCCAAAGATGAATTAAACTCGATGTCTCTGCTGTAAAATCTAAGCTTTTTAATATCTGGTGGTGATGTTGTCTTAAAGTAATTTTCAATTTCAGGTACAAATTTGTAGAGATTATTTGCAGCAATCATTGTATCGTCTAATGATTTGTTGGATGACTTTGTTGTTAGAATATTTATTGATGTACTTACATTATTTACCAAATCAGAACTGGCTCCAGCTTTTACAGCAATAGGGCTTAAAACATTCCAATTTGTATGTATATCTTTTACAGTTTTATCTATTGTGCTCCATGATTTTTCCTCTGGTGACTGTTTTTGCTGTTTTTTATTAGCACCTTTTTCATTAGATTTTCCGTCTTCTTGACTTTTTGAAGAACTTTGCTTTTTATTCTGAGGTGCTAATGTTGTAGTTGATTGTTGAGCGCTTTTGCCACTCTGAGATTCTTTAAGTTTTTTAGCTTCTTTTATTATTGTGTCGATGTCGCTTTCGATTTTAGTAAGCTCTTTTGGTGTAGACATTTTTTGAGTCGTAGTGGGTTTTTTCTGCGGAATGGGCTTTTTTTGCTTATTCTTGCAAGCAGAAAGCTGAAATACTGAAAGAAATATCAATAATAGACAGAAAATTTTATGATACTTTTTCATACAATCACCTCAATAGATAGTATTGCCAGTATGATTTAATTTAATGACTATATAATTTTTTTAAAATTTGCAAGGTTGTAAATTTTTGTACTTGCATAAGAAAATCATGGTATAATATAATTATAATGTAGTAGCTAAAGGCTACAGGAAAGGAGAGTGTGTATGTGGAATTATAAGATCAAAAAAGTGTCTGTTTTTTCTGTCTTTAAGTTTACATTGTTGTATGGTGTTATAATTGGAGCTGTTTTTGGTTTAATTGGAGGTTTATTCGGGAGTATAGGAGACGCTAGGTTTTTTGGTTTAGGTGTCTTTGGAGGACTCATATTTGGCATAATTTATGGAGTGATGTTGGCGCTAATTAGTGCTTTTGGGACATGGATTTTCAATCTCGTATCTGGTGTGATAGATGGAATAGATGTTGAGCTTGAAAAAAAGGACGAATGATATTGTTATGTTGAAATACATGTGTTATAATTTTATAAAGCCATATTTTTAGATGGACAATGGTGTCCTCAATGAAGGAAGATAGTGTCCTTAATTGAGTACACCTATTTTTAATTTAAGGAGGATTGCTATGGGAAACAAATACAGTGCTGAAGATGTATTGAGGATTTCCAAAGAGCGCGGTGTTGAGTTTATTCATTTGCAATTTAGCGACATCTTTGGCGTCATGAAAAATGTCTCGATTCCTATTGAAGAGCTGGATAAGGCTTTAAACAATGAAATAATGTTTGACGGCTCATCAATAGATGGATTTGTCAGAATCGAGGAGTCTGATATGTATTTAAGGCCAGATACAGATACTTTTGTAATATTTCCATGGAGGACAACAAGCGGCGTAGAGGCAAGGCTTATCTGCGATATATACAATCCGGATGGTACGCCCTTTGAGGGGGATCCGAGGTATATTCTCAAAAAAAATTTAGAAGAAGCAAAAAAATTAGGTTATACAATGAATGTAGGGCCAGAGTGTGAATTTTATCTGTTTTTGACGGATGAAAAAGGAAATCCTACTACAATCACTCAGGATGCAGCAGGATATTTTGATATGGCACCAGTTGATTTAGGAGAAAGTGCCCGAAAGGAAATGGTTTCTACACTTAAAGAGATGGGATTTGCAATAGAGGCATCACACCATGAAGTAGGTCCAGGACAACATGAAATAGATTTTAAATACGATGATGCGCTTGCAACGGCGGATAATGTTATGACATTCAAAATGGTAGTAAGGATAATAGCTCAAAAACATGGACTTCATGCGACATTTATGCCTAAACCTGTGTACGGGATTGCAGGTTCAGGTATGCATTTGAATCAGTCTCTTATGAAAAACGGTGAAAATGCATTTTACGATCCAAGCGACCAGATGGGTCTTAGCAAAGATTGCTATTATTACATTGGAGGCCTTTTGAAACATGCAAAGGCATTGACGTCCATAACAAATCCTACAGTAAATTCATACAAAAGGCTTGTATCTGGTTTTGAAGCTCCTGTTTACATTGCCTGGTCTGGAAGAAATAGAAGTCCCCTAATAAGGATACCTGCTAAAAGAGGAAATTCAACAAGGATAGAGCTTAGATCACCTGATCCTTCTAACAATCCGTACTTGGCATTAGCTTGTTCGTTAGCTGCAGGACTCGATGGCATAAAAAATAAGATAGCTCCACCATCGCCAGTTGATAAAAATATTTATGAAATGACCGAAAATGAGCTAAACGAATTGAATATAGAGAAATTGCCTGAATCTTTAGAAGAGGCCTTAGTCATTTTAGAAAAAGATGAGGTTATAAAAAATGCATTAGGCGAACATATATACAATAAATATGTTGAGGCAAAATGGTCTGAGTGGGATTCCTACAGGACTTACGTCACAAGGTGGGAGATAGACCAATACCTTACTAAGTTTTAAGGTAGGTGTTCTCATGAGTCAATGGCGCATCATAATTGCAGATAGCAATGATTACAGCAGAAGTATGCTTAAGGGGATGCTTTTATCCAGTGGTCACCTGGTATATGAAGCAAGAGACGGTGGAAGCGCAGTAAGGCTTTCACGATCATTGATGCCTGATCTTGTCTTGGTGGACATGGGCATTGTTGGAATGAATGCTTACGAAGTAGCGCATATTATCGATAGCGATAATGTAGCACCGGTTATATTGATGACGCAGACCATTCAAAGAGGTTTTATTGAAGAAGTGAAAAATTATTCTGTATTCGCTTATCTATTGAAGCCAATTGATAAAGCTGTTTTATTAAGCCTTACTGAATTTGTGATAGAAAATCACAAGAAGTATTTATCTTTAAAAAATGAAATAGAAAGCTTAAAAAAAGCAAATAGAAGCCCGCAAGAAAATAGAGAAAGCTAAAGGGTTGTTGATGAAAGTAAAAAAACTTGATGAGGAAGAAGCTTATATTTTGATGAGAAAGATGAGCATGGACTCAACACTTCCTATGGAAGTCATAGCAGAGAGGATATTGACAAAATACTCGTAAAAAAACTTAAGCACATAAAAACGTATTTGTGCTTAAGTTTTTTTCTTTGGGATTAAGATAGCATTAAGCTGAGATTAATTTAACAAATCAAGAAGGAATTTTAACAATTTTGTAGAAATAATAAATTGTTTAAGAAGTTTGTAAAATGTTAGTTGGTGAGTCCCATGAAAAGAAAAGAGTTGTACAGCGAAATACTTTTCTCAAAGAGAAGATGTGCAAGCATTGGCCTTAAAGATTCAATAAATTTCCCACTTGTAACTTTAAGTAAAGAATGTATAAAAGCCAAGTTGAATGAAAATATGGAACTTATTAATGTGTTTCGAAATTGTATTGGTAATATTATAGATGATGTAAAAGAAAAATACATATTTTTATTGACTGATCAATATGGATGTCTTTTAAGTCTGCTATGTGATAATAATGTATATAGACATATAAACAAATTTGGATTTAGAATTGGTACATATTTTACGGAAAGAAGTTTGGGAACGAATGCGATCTCAATGGCGATGAATATAAAAAGGTGTGTATTTTTAGCGCCACAAGACCATTACTGCGACATATTGAAAAAGTGGTATTGCATTGCATCGCCGCTTATTATAGATGAAAAAACAATAGGATACCTTGATGTATCGACAATAGAACATGATATGGCGGAAGAAATGATTGTATTAACAGAATTGTTGGTGTACCAGATTGAAAATGAGTATAAAAAAATAATTGAAAATGAAGATAGAACCAATATAATCAAATTTAGCAAAGAACAATTAAAAATTTTAAAGCTGATTACTAAAGGATACAAGGACTCTGCAATTGCATCAGAACTTAAAATAAGCATTAATACTGTAAATTATCATAAAAGAAACATATTTAAGAAATTAGGTGTTTTAAGTACCAGAGAAGCAATAGTCAAAGCAATTCAAATGCATCTGGTGGAAATAGACTGATTTATTTATTGTTGAATTTGAAAACAATAAAGACTACAGAAAAATGTAGTAGAAAATAAAAAAATTCCCATGGTAAAATGATGGCAAATCAGAAGGTAAATTTGCTTATTGATATGTTATAAAATATACAAAAAAATATTAATTAAAACGAGGAGGATTGATTTAATGATGAATACAATTCAAAAAGTTGCACATAAAGTTGTTAGTTCTATAGCAAATGATTTAAGATATAATACATTAACAAATACAGTAGGGATAGGTTGATGGAATAGATGTTGAAACAGAAGGGAAATGGACAGTAGTTGTAAAGCCATATGATATAAAACATGAATTATATATATAAAAATCAACGAGTTTCAACTTGCCTAACAATATTGTAGAATTTTATGTTTAATTAAGACATACCTGGGGAAATTTACGATGAGAAAGTTTTGGCTTCTATTTTGGGCTTTAGCAGGAAGTATACTTGCTATTATATTGTATTTTATATTTAAAATTATTTATACGGTTTTTGAAGTTATTATTCCAAATTGGATAATGAAAACAATAGTGATATTTATAGCAGTTTTATGCGTATACATTGGTTATAGTAGACGAAATAAATAGTTTTTAAAGCATTAGAACCGAACTTGAACCTGTATTTGTACCAATATCAGAATTCGAAAAATCAGGGGCTTGTCTTTCTTGTCTAGTTATGCATCTCAACTGGAGATGATATTATTTCATTATGAAAAGAGGTTTTATTTATGACAAAACAATATCGTATTCTCATGTTAGGTTATCGCAAAGGTTTAGTAGATGCTTGCAATAAGCTTGGTGTACATAGCATAATTCTTATTGATCCGTGGGAAGACATAAGTGAACTTCCAGCTTGTGGTGATAATGAAAAAAGAATATTTGTAGAGAATCTTTCTAAAGATGAAACGACACTTTTTTCATTAATGCGATCAAATGAAACCAATTTCGATGCTGTTATAACAACTGAGGAATATTTTGTTGTAAATGCTTCAATTTTAAGCTGCATTGTTTCTAAGCCATATATTGAACCACATGTTGCGGTGGCATTTAGAGACAAATTTTATCAAAAGAAGTTATTACGTGGAGTTGTACCAGTGACTGATTGTTGGATGATCGATGATATCGAAAATTTTGACATTGTGGAGAAGTATCCATATCCTGTAGTGTTTAAACCAGTTGCAGGTGCCGCTACTTCTTATACTTATATAGCTTATGGCCAAGAGGAGTTAGAAAAATGTGTAGAACTTCACAGACAAAAATTGGCTGAAAATCCTGCTGAAATTCCAAGAAGTATGGTCATAGAACGCTTTGTATATGGTGATGAATGGCATATAGATGGATGGGTATTAGATGGTAAACTTCAAAGCTTTACAGCATCAAAGTATAATTTTCCTTTAATTAGCATAAGAAATGGAGGGATAGTAGGCAGTGTGACTTTACATCCCGAAACAAATAAAGAACTTTATGATAAATTTCATCAATTTGTTGAGAAGGCTTTACAAAAGCTTGGCTTAAAAAATAGCGTATTTCATATGGAATTATTTAAAAATGATGAAAATGACGAACTTGTATTTAGTGAATGTGCAGCTCGTGTTGGAGGAGGATTTATTTATAAGGCATTTCAATATTTATATGATATTAATTTATATGAAGTCCTTGTTCGATTAGCCCTTGGCGAAAAAGTTTTATCTACACCAGCTAAAACCTCGCAATGCGTAGGTTGGACTTTTCTTCCATCTGTTTCACCTACTATAAAGTCGTTACCAGATAGTTCATTATTAATGAATATGCCAGGAGTTTTAGAGGTGGAATACAGTTGGAATCCTAGTAAGGAAATGCCCGACACTAAGATAGATACTACTCAGCGAACAGGGCAGGTTCTGATAACCGGCAAAGATGAAGTTGAAGTGCTGCAAAGGATTAAAGATGTATTGAATTATTTCACTGAACTTACAAAAAATTAAAACTATGCAATTGTGTCTTTATACATCATGCTAAAAAAATTAACTCATTAAGCAATAATATTCTAGCTTAATGAGTTAATTTATATGTTATTAAGGTGGTGATATATTTGAATAATAATGACATAAAAGAGGACTTGTCAGATTTTGACATGAATGAAACAAAACTATTATGGAGACAAAAAAATTTTTTAATTCTATTGTTAGGAGATTTATTAATCAGTTTTGGCAGTAAAGTTTATGAATTAGTATTACCTTTATTGATTTATGAATTAACTAAATCATCGATTGTTATGGGAACTATGAAGGCAGTTGAATTTTTGCCAAATCTTTTATTAGCAGTATTTATAGGCGTGTTAGTTGATAGAACAGATAGAAAAAGATTTTTAATATATGCTCTATTTATACAAATAATATTATTAAGCGCACTGTACATTTCAATAAAAAGTGGACATAAATATATTTTGCTCTTTTATATAATAGGTTTTTTCTTTATGGCATTGTTTTATTGTTATGATAATGCTATGACAAGTATAGTTAAAGATGTTATTCCTTATAATCTACTTACTTCAGCTAATTCAAAGTTTTCTTTTATTTCAACATTTATAGGGATCATCGGACCTGCGATTTCAGGCTTTATTTTAGTCCTTTCTAATCTTGAAGACGGGTTGCTAATTACTATGTTTGCTTTGTTGGGAGGGTTTATTGTATTTTCCTTTTTAAAGAGTCATAAAAAACAAGTAGAAGCAAAAAAGGAAAATCAATCAATTTTTGAAGATATTAAGGAAGGTTGGATTGAGCTTAGGAGAAACCATTCTCTTTGGTTGTTAACATTAATAGTTGTTTTCACCAATGCTACTAGTGGTTTGTTTGATTCAATGGTGATATTTTTTGCAGAAGACTCATTTCATCTTAGTAGTTTTCAACTTGGAGTGGTATTTTCGATTGCTGGATTAGGTGGTTTGATAGGAAGTCTATCAACAGATTATATTTCTAAAAAGTTAACGTTTGGTAAATTAATAGGGCTAACCATATTTTCTATTGGCTTTGCTTACATAATCATGTATTTTGCAAGTAATATTATTTTAATAGCACTTTCTTTGTTTCTAGAAGGCATATTTAATTCGATTTTTGCTATATGCGTATATACTTATCGTCAAGAAACAACTCCATCACATCTTATTGGACGTATTAGTGGAATTACAGGTGCAATATTTATGCTTGGAGTACCGTTATCTATGTTTGGATCTGGCTGGATTGCAAGTATTATAGACACAAAATATTTATTTCTTGGTGCAGCAATACTAAATCTATTGATATTTATTGTTTATCGCAAACTTTCTTTGTGGAATTTAACATAAAGATACTATAAATTTTATATAGCAAAAAGGCTATAGGAGAATTCCAATAGCCTTTATCTATTAAGTGTTAAAATACATTAAGTTTTAATTTTTTTCTTCTAACCCAGTGTTTTAATACTTTTGAAAGCCAAGGCATTACATAGTAGTCGAGACCAAATGATCTTCCGGCGCCGCCCATTATAGCTATGGCGGTTATGACGTACCACCAGTTGTTGAATGTCGCCATACCTGATAAGTAGAAATTAATATGAAGGAATATGGTTCCAAGTGCAGCAATAAACGTAAATAATCCTGCAACAAGCAAAAGGCCAATGCCTATTTCAGACAATGTTATCAACGACTGGAAGAATATGGCGTGAGGCAATATGAACTTTTCCATAAACCATCCATACCATGCAGGCACATTTTGCATTGGAGCTGCTGACGCGCCAGCAGATAATTTGACTGATGACAGCCAACCTTCTTGTATGTGTTGTATGCCGCTTATTATCCACATTAAACCTAAGAAGACCCTCATGAGTGATAGCCAAAACATATTTGTAGTAACAGCTACATGATTTTCAATTATGCTTAATTTGCCTTTATCAGGTACATCGATAAACTGATCTCTTATATACTGTGCGCACATGCCAAGGCCGCTTAAACCAAATAAGTAATGCATGTTTACTATGTGTTTCATAAACGTAGCTGGGTATCCTGACAGTCCGCCTATGCCAGAAAGTTCTGCGATGGCGAATCTTCTTCCCACAGATACCATATTTCCGTGAAGATTTAGTTTAAGCTCTTTCTTTGGCATATTTTTAATGGAGGCGGCGATATTGTATGCAGCGGCATCAGCAGATTGCAAAGCAGATTCAACTAAAGCAGGCATAGGTTTTCCGTCTTCTCCTACATAGGAAGCGCTGTCGCCGATGGCATATACATACGGATTAGATGACTCCATGTATTTATTTACTACGATTCTTCCTTTTTTATCTGTATTAAGCCCGATATTGGCGACGAAGCTATTTCCTTGAATACCGCCTGTCCAAATCAGCGTTTTTGTAGGAATTTCTTCGCCTGTCTTTAATGTGATGCCATCTGGTGTAACACTTGTGATCATGGAGTTTGTCTTGACTTCTACGCCATTTTTATTGAGGAAATTCACTACTTTTTGAACTAAATTTTCCCTGCTGACCGTAGGCAAAATTTTAGGCAATGCTTCAACAAGGGATAATCTAACTTCATTTCTTGGGATTTTATATTCTTTGCATAGTCTATTAACCCATTCCATAAGTTCGCCTATCATCTCTACTCCTGTAAAACCACCGCCGCCAACTATAAATGTAAGCATTTTTGCTCTTTTTTGTCTGTCTGTTTCATATTGTGCCTTTTTAAACATTTCGCGAATGTGCTTATTTATTTTTTCAGCGTCCTTTAAAGACCATAATGTAAAAGCATACTCTTTCATGCCAGGAATTCCAAAATAAGCTGGTTCACTCCCACAAGCTATTATAAGATAATCGTAATCATACTCAGATGTTTCTGAGTACAATTTTTTGTTTTCTATATCAACTTTGTTTATTTCATCTTGTACAATTTTAACGCGCGTGTACTCTAATGCTTCTTTCAATGATACTTTTACGCCTTCAGGCTTTATCCTATTTCCAGCTACTTCGTGCAATTCTGTAAGGTATGTCTGACTATCATTTTTTTCGATAAGTGTTATTTCTACATCGTTGTTAAGTAAATATTTATCAAGTTTTTGTGCGGCAGTAGCTCCTCCAAATCCTCCGCCTAACACTATTACTTTAGCGCTCATATAAAAACATCCTGTTAAAATTATCTATCATTTTTGATTATAGCATAATTATTTAACAAACAAAAATCTTATAGTAAATGATATCAGTTGATTAAATATCAAAAAACAAATATAATAATTATGATGTGTTTTATAGGATTGGAGGGCATAAAACTGTCTAATAAAAAACTTGTATATATTTCCATATTAATATCACAAGCATTGGTTTTGAATATAGTTGAAAGCTTTATTCCCGTTCCAATCTCTGTTCCAGGGATAAAAATCGGGCTTGCTAATATAGTTACTTTAGTAACAATATTGTTGTTTGGATTTAAAGAATCTCTCATTGTGGTCATTCTGAGGACATTGTTAGCACAATTGCTTGTTGGAAATTTAACGTCTTTTTTGTACAGTGTATCCGGTGGTATTTTGAGTGCATGTATTATGTTTTTTGTCCACAAGAGATACAGCAAATACTTCAGTTTAGTTGGTGTAAGTGTTTTTGGCTCTGTTGCTCACAATGTAGGTCAATTGTTTGTTGCAGCGTTAATCATAAACAATTTTCTTATATTCTCTTATTTGCCTGTACTCATGATTGCAGGGATTATAATGGGTGTATTTACAGGACTTGTGGCTAATTATTTTAAAAAATACATCAAAAATGTTAAATACGATTCTAAGTGGTAGGTGTTTATTTTGTTTGATAAATATGAGTTTGTCAAGGAAGATATGAAAAAGATAGATGAATTTATCTTAGCAAATGTCAAGACTAATTCTCCAACCATAAAAAAAGCGATTGACGATTTAGTTTTGTCTGGAGGTAAAAGGATAAGGCCGCTTCTTGTCATTGCTATTGCCAGAATGGGAGAATACAGTGAGGAGAAAATCATTCCGATAGCAGCTTCTATAGAGATAATGCACATGGCTACGCTTATACATGATGATATCATTGATGATTCAAAGATGAGGCGTGGACGAAAGTCGATTCAAAGCAAATACGGTAAAGAAACAGCAGTTTTTACTGGTGATTTTTTATTCAGTCAGGCCTTTAATTTGATAGCTGATATTATTTCAAAGGAAAATTTAAAATTGATTGCAAGAGGAGTTAAGGCTATATGTGAGGGCGAAATTGAACAATTTGACAGTAGATATAATCTTGATCTGAGCATTAGGAAGTATCTAAAAAGGATTTACAGAAAAACTGCTTTATTGTTCGCAATTAGTTGTGAATCTGGTGCATCACAAGCGGGACTTACGAAAGAAATGATAAGAGCTATGAGGCACTTTGGGTTAGAAATAGGTGTTGCATTTCAGATTGTTGATGATATTCTTGATTACGAAGGTGTAGAGAGAATAGTAGGAAAGCCTTTAGGTAGTGATCTATTAAATGGAATTTATACATTGCCTCTTATTTTTGCGCTTAAAACTGATCGCAAGACGGCAATTGAGCCCATTTTGAAAAAAAGAAATTTAAGCAAAAGAGATGTAAATCTCATAATAAAAGAAGTAAGATTGAGTGGTGGTATAGATTACGCAAAAGAACTTGCCCTCAAATATGTAAAAAAAGCTGTTAAATACTTGGAAGTCATGCCAGACTGTGAGCAAAAGAATTTAATGATGGATATTGCTGACGATGTATTGAAGAGGAATTATTGATTTTTGATAAGCATGATAAAAGGACATTTTTAAAAATGTCCTTTTATTCGAATGTGCCTTTTTTTACTATCTCGTTGAACTTAATCATAAATTGTCCTTTTGCTATGACTGATGAGATGTTTAAATTTTTATCTAAAACTACTAAATCGGCATCAGAATTTTCTTTTATACAACCTTTTTTTGGATACAAAAGAAGCACTTTAGCCACATTTTCAGTTATTATTTTTATGGCAGTTTCAAGTGGCAAGACACCATTTGCAATTATTTCTTTTAAATCTCTATAAAGTGTCAGTGTACTGCCAACCATGACTTTAATAAGTTTTTTGTTTTCGTCAAACACAGGTATGCTTCCGTTACTATCAGAGCTCATAGTCACATTATCCAATGGAAGATTGTTTTCTACAATTTTTCTTACTGCATCTATTGGACTAAGTGCAGTTTTGGAGTTTTCATCAGGTTTTATATCTGATGTTAAGTCGATACGTCCTCCCATCTTTAAAAATTCCATCGCTTGTGAAAAAAGATGACTATTCCTATTTACATGAGTTGGAATAAACTGTGTGACTGGTATTTCAGTATTTTTGACGATGTCTATAATAGGCGTAAGACCTCTTATGCCATCGCCAACGTGCAAATGTACTATTCCTGGCTTATTTCCTAAGAGCCCGCCTACTCTGGCTTCTGCTGCAAGTTTTGTTAAATCTTCTTCTGTTGGTTGAGCCGATCTGTGATCGGATATGGCGATTTCGCCAGTGCCTAACACTTTATCAATTATCGCTACGTCAGATCTGACGCTATTGGTAAGTGTTCTCGTAGGAAGCTCATAAGCACCTGTGTATATATAGGTGGTAAGGCCTTCTTCCTCCAGTGCCCTTTCTTTTGCCAGCAATTCTGTCATGCTCCTTGTTATGCCGTCTGCGCCTAAAAGTCCCACAACTGTGGTAATGCCTGCTTTTGTTAAATCGGTCAGTTTTATCTCAGGAGTTCTTGTTGCAGGACCTCCTTCGCCACCACCGCCTGCAATATGCACATGCTGATCAATAAAACCAGGTACAATTATATTCCCGCTTAAATCGACGGTTGAAAGTTCAGGAAGATCTTTTATATCTATATTTTTTGCTATCTTTACAATTTTTTCGTTGCAAGTAAGTACATCCATTTTGCCTATGCATTTTGGCGTGTAAATTTCTGCGCCTTTTAACAATAAGAACATTTTTTCACCTTCTTTACAGTTTTTTTCTTGCAAATTAGTTTGTACAAAATTGTTGTTATTTATGTTATTATTAAATTGTATCGAAACAAATTGAGAGGTGTTGAAGATGGTGAATTTTTCAGTAGATAAAAATAAGTCTACTCCACTTTATATACAGATTTTTAATCAATTTAAAAAATACATTGAAAATGGCAGTATACCACCAGGCTACAAACTGCCAACCATACGTTCTTTGGCCAAAGAATTGGGTGTAAACAATGTTACTGTTATAAATGCATATAGGCTACTTGAGGCAAATGGGTATATAGACAAAAAAGTCGGAAGTGGAACGTATGTATCTGAGACAGTTAGACAATCAGATGTGTCTATAGAAGATATAAAAGCTTTGGAACATGGACAGATACTTGTAAATAAAAACATGATAAATTTTTCATCATCATCTCCAAATCCTGAGCTGTTTCCGGTTGACGATTTTAAAGTGATTATAAACAAAGTTTTGGAGAGAGATGGCGGATACGCATTTGAATATCAAGATACAAAAGGATATATGCCACTTAGAAAAGTCATTGCTGAGTTCATAAAGAAAGATGAGGTAAACATCGATTCCGAAGATGTGCAAATTATCTCAGGCGGACAACAGGGAATAGATGTTGTATCAAAAGCGTTGGTGAATTTTGGTGATTGTGTTTTTGTTGAGTCACCTACGTATTCATGGGCTATAGCGTCTTTTAAATCAAGAGGTGCTGAAATTGTGGATATAGAGCTTGAGAAAGATGGAATCAATATAGATGCGTTAGAGGAGAAGCTTAAGATTTTCAAACCAAAATTAATATACATTATGCCGGTTTTTCAAAATCCAACTGGTATAACCTACAGTGTAGAAAAGATGAAAAGACTCATTGAGATTGCATACAAGTATGATACGTATATTGTGGAGGATGATTTTTCAAATGAGTTGAATTTCAGCAATAACAAACATTTACCATTAAAAGCCTATGACAAATACGATAGGGTAATATATATAAAAAGTTTTTCTAAGATATACATGCCTGGATTGAGATTAGGTTTTATATTATCTCCTAAAAATCTTATAAATTCTTTTGCTGAAGCCAAATATGTTACAGATCTATCAACATCCGGCTTGATGCAAAGAGCGTTTGAGATCTATTTGAGAGAAGGGATGTGGGAAAAACACATAGAAATATTTAAAAAAATTATGAGAGATAGGTTTGATGAGATGAAACACCTTTTGGCTGACAATAGTTATTTTGAGATTAATATTCCAGATGGAGGATTTTATTTTTGGTTAAAATTGAAAAAAAATATTTCTGCTAAACTGATATATTTAAAATGTATTGAGAGAAACGTTTCTATTGTTCCAGGAAGTATATTTTTTTCCAATAAAATAGACGATTCACATATAAGATTAAGCTATGCGTCATGTGAAGCAGATAAAATAAGAAAAGGCATACTAACTATTGAAGAAGTGATTAAAGATATTGATGAGGTGGAAAATAGTGAATATATTCCAATCGTTTAAAAGCGCTTTAATGCGCTTTTTTTGAATTAAAAAGAATCAACTACAAATAATAAATATGCAAAAACAATTGTGGAGGAGGTAAAAATATGGCATTAACTCAAAAAGAACTTGGATATATTTCAGACGAACTTGCATCAGAGCAATTGATAATAAAGAAATATCAGACAGCTGTAAATCAAGTGACAGATCCACAGCTTAAAAATGTATTTCAGAAAAATATAAGCGTGCATCAAAATCATTACAACTCTTTATTAAATTTATTGAAATAGGAGTGATATAAATGGGTAGAAAAAGTGCAAAGGTAAATACTACTGCCATGAATTCGGCTGCTATGCCAGATATGTCCGGCAGCAGTATTAGCAAACAAATAGATTCATATACAAATTCTAATTTGAAAAATGTTTCGGCCAGTGCTACTGCAACTGGCAGTATAAATGCTACAGGTATGCCTAATAATTATTCGCCAGCAGGTAGCATAAGCAGGGCGATTGACAATACCACGATGCAGAATCTAAATAGTGCAAGCAGTAAGAATCAAACTTATACAGCGGGTGCATCTCAAGCATCAACTCTTACTGATAAAGATATAACTGCAGATTGTTTAAGATCAGAAATACTTTTACTACAATCTTATAATAGTGCTTGTATAGAAAGTGCAAATCAAAATGTATATTCCAACATTAAGAATATACTAAATGAAGAACACGATGTCCACTATGAGATATTCAATTTGATGAAACAGAAAGGATGGTATCCTGTAAGCAATGCAAACCAGCAGGATATCGATAATACTAGAAATATGTTTCAAGGATAGATGAGGCCTTTATGGGCCTCATTTCCTTTTAAGGAAAATTTATACGGTTGAATATATATGCTTGCCAATGTTATCATATATATTGAAAATGCACAAGGGGGATTTCGGCATGCATATAAAAAAAGCTTTTTTTATGCTGATAGCAGCTATAATAATTCTATCTATATTTTTGTTCAATTTTACTAAGACTAGTGCGTCAGCAAGAGTTGTATACGCCTATGCGACACATGATTACGATTCAGACAACAGTTCTTACAATTCTTTTATACAAAATGAATCAAACATCAATTATGTAATAACGTTTACTTATGGCATTGATGAAAACGGCAATTTAAACGGTACTGAAAATGATGAGATAAAAGATGAAGCCATAAAAGACAACGTGATACCTCTTTTGCTTATTCACAACATGCGGGGAGGGACATTCGACAATAGTTTGATACATTCCGTTTTAAATAATACATCTGCAAGAAATAATTTGATTGATAACATTGTAGGCGTAGTAAAAAGCGGTGGGTACAAAGGAGTTAACATTGACTTTGAGAATATTGGATATAACGACAGACAAAACTACAATCAGTTTTTATCAGATTTAAAATCAAAATTGGAAGTTAACAGTTTAATGCTTACTGTTGCTATACCTGCTATGACTTCAGACAGCCCATCAAGCCTTTGGGCTGGAGGTTTTGATTATGCGGCAATATCTAAAATAGCGGATAAAATTATCATAATGGCTTACGATCAACATTGGTCAGGTGGAAGCAGCGGCCCAATTTGCTCGTTTGATTGGCTCCAAAATGTCACTAATTATGCTTTATCCACGATTGATAAGGATAAAATAGTTATGGGGCTTCCGGCTTATGGATACGATTGGTCTTCAACTGGAACAACTTCTGTTACAGAAGACGATGCAAAAAGTTTGATTGGAATGTACGGTGGCAACGCCTTATGGGATAATGTATATAAAGAACCCTATTATATTTACTATAAAAATGGAGTAAAGCACACAGTATGGTTTGAAAATTCCTACAGTTTTAAGTTGAAATTAGATTATCTTTCATCAGTAGGGATAAACAGCATATCTTTTTGGAAGCTTGGCTACGAAAGTCAGGATTTTTGGGAAGCTATTGAAGGAAATACAGTCGATTATTTCGGAGACATATTTGCAAGTTGGGCAAGAGATGATATCAACGATATGGCGGTGCTTAAATATGTCTCCGGATATGGTGATGGTACATATAGACCTAATGACTACATAACAAGAGCAGAATTTGTCACATTGCTTTTAAGAGTAATGGGAATTAACGAAGTTTCTGGTGAAGGATTTTGGGATACGCAGCAAAGTTTTGCAAAAGATGCCATAGCCACAGCTAAAGAACTTGGGATAGTAAGTGGATATATTGATGGCAGTTTTAGGCCCAATAATTACATAACAAGGGAAGAAATCGCTGCTATAATCGCAAAAGCTTATGGTTATAAGCCTTATTCTAATAGCTCATTTATCGACATAAACGATAGCTTTGCTAAAGATGATATTGTCGCTTTGTCAAATAGAGGGCTTATATCTGGATATGATACATATCACTTTATGCCAAAAAATTTTGCGACGCGGGCAGAAGCTACAGCGATACTTCATAGACTTATACAAAAATAAGGAGCTTTAGCTCCTTATTTTACATCTTTTTTCTTTTGTTGAGTATCCACATTCTTTTCTGTCTTTTTATTCATTTTGCATTTCCCATCAAATATTGCGCCTTCGTCAATGATGAGATTTTGTACTTCTATGTCACCATACACTTTTCCTGTAGATGTTATCTGTACTTGATTTTTTATTGTAAGATTTCCGACAATCTCTCCAGAAACTGAAATATTATCAGCTTTTACATCAGCTTCTATTTTTGAATTTTCTCCGACTATTAAATTACCTTCTACTTCTACTTTTCCATTAACGATTCCATCGATTCTTATAGTGCCCTGAGAAACAATGTTTCCTTCTATTTTCGTGTTCTTACCGATTATTGTATCGATTTTATCAGTATTTGCATCAAATGTATTAGCATCTTTTCTTTGAAACATAGTACACCTCCTTCTGGGTTTTGGCAACTATCATACATCACTTGCTAAGATATTTCATAGGATCAACTGGACTGCCGTTTAACCTTATTTCAAAATGCACATGTGGCCCTGTGCTGCGACCTGTGCTGCCAGATTTTGCTATGACATCACCCCTATTTACAGTTTGTCCTACTTTTACTAATAGTTGAGAGTTATGACCATAAACAGAAGTGATTCCATAACCATGATTTATCATGACCACATTTCCATATCCGGAAAGCCATCCTGCATAAGTTACAATGCCCTTTCCTGCTGCTTTAACAGGTGTGCCATATCCGACGGCAATGTCTATTCCAGGGTGAAACTCTGCGCTTTCGCCATATGGGGATGTGCGACTTCCAAACGGTGATGTTATAGGTCCTACGACGGGATATGATGATGGCAGCGATGCCAGATAATCCAATCTTTTGCTTATGTCGTCTATCAGTGCTTTGTATTCGTATGTTTTATTATTTATTTCAGTCGAAAGTTCATTTGTAGTTTTTTCATCCAAAGTTAGATCCCTTGAATCACGTGTTATACCGCCACGGCTCGTTTCTGGTGAACTTATCCCTACCATTCGCCTGACTTTTTGCTCTAACTCGTCAAGACTTTTCATTTTGTCACTTAATTTTTTAGCATTATCATTAAGCATGGCGATCTTTTTGTCTTGAGATTGGTTTAAATCCTGCATTTCTGCTATTTTTTGATTTTTTTCTGCAATTATCTTGTCTTTTTCATGAACTGCGGCATAAAGATATGTGTATTTTCCCGCAAAATAAAAAAAGGTTGAAAACAAGCCTATCAAAAGTACTGTTGCTGCAAATATATAAGCTTTTAAAGCAGATCTTTTTATTTTAAAGATTTTTATGTCCTTTTTAGAGTTTGGCACAACCATTATATTTATGTACTCGTCTTTCTTTTTTACGTGCATTTAATCCAGTAACACCTCCTTCATAAAATAGCCATTTAATTATATTCTACATCAAGTTTAAAATTCCTGCTTTGATAATAAATTAACAATATTTGCAGATTTCTAAGATTAGCGAAATGTAGTTTTTTTGAATACTATGAGTACAAAATCAAAATTTTCAGAGGAGGTATTTGTATGGCGACGATTATATACCCACCTACTATTAATTTTAATTGGCTTTATCAGAGGCCGCAGCAGATATTAAGCCGTATGTCTGAAAGAAATTATACGGTTTACTATATTAATAAATCTTTTGATGACAGTTATAATAGAGGAATTATAGAGGTAAAGAAAAATTTATACATTGTAAATGGTGTAGACATTGACAGTGTAAAGCTTAAAGGGATTCCTATAGTATGGATATCATATCCTCCCAATTACAGTTTTTTAAAAATGTTTAAGAAAAAATATGTAATATTTGACTCTATAGATTATCCATCAGAAGAATTTACAGAATGGAAGCTTAATTTTAAAGAAGTGCAAAAAGCTGCCAATATAGTATTTGCTTCATCGGAAAAACTGTTTAATATAAATATTAAAGCTAATAAAAGGACTTTTTTGTTGCCAAACGGTGCGGATTTTGATCATTTTAAAAAAGCAAGCAAAATTTTTTCAGAAAGACCTTTTGATTTACCTGAAAATAAACCTATAATTGGATATATAGGAGCATTGGCGACTTGGATAGATTGGAATTTAGTAGATTATATTGCTTTAAAATGTCCTGAGTACGATTTTGTGTACATTGGTCCAAATCTTAATACAAGCAAAGTGCCGGTTAGAGACAATATTTTTTATTTGGGAGAGAAAAAATATGACATTCTTCCAAAATATCTACAGTATTTTGATGTTGCTATAATTCCTTTTAAAATAACTTCTATGACGGAAGGCGCTGATCCGATAAAAATGTATGAATACTTAAGTGCTGGAAAACAAATTGTTTCTTCCAAATTGCCTTCTATTATAAAATGCGATGGAATTTACACTGCCGATGGTAAGGAAGAATTTGTGCATTTGATAAAAAAAGCCATCGAAAATATTGACGTCGTGAATAAGGAAAGGCTTATGGATGTAGCGCGAGAAAATTCATGGGATAGAAGAGCAGAGTATGCCGACAGAATTATAAGATATTATTTGATATGATATATAAATGAATTCAAATTGGACTATATATAGCTTAAGATTAAATGTAGCAATAATCTTTGAGAAAAATGTGATATAATTATTCGAGAAGAAAAAGGTATATACTAAGATATTTAGGAGTTGTTAGCTTGAAAGGTATTTTACTGGGTGTAATTTTATCTTTAATTACCGTTGTTGTAAATATTGCTTTAAATGGAATATATTCCACGTATGTGAGTTACAGCAATTATTTTTTTATTGTTGGATGTATTGTAGGGCTTATTGGAGGTTTTTTGTATATATCATATTGGTTTAATGATATGAGGACCATCAGCAGAATATTTAGAAACCTTGAGCTTCCTGAAAGAAGATATGATTTTATTTATATGACGCAATGGGGAAAAGTACTATTGACGGCAGCCGCGTTTTTAATGTTTTTATCGCTTTTAATAGTCCTCCTATGCGAATAAAAAGGCATATTAAACTAATAATAATTATGTATTCGCTATTGGAGGTGTTTTTGATGGGGAAAAAGATAGCCGTTGAAAGAGAGCTTTCAAATGTAAAAAGATACCTTACGGGTAAGGGATATGATGTAGTAAATCTTGAGCAAGATAGCAGTTTAAGCGGTATTAACGTAAATGATTATGATGCAATTGTAATAACAGGACAACACAAAGACATGGTTGGCTTTGAAAATGCGTATACAAGATCGCCAATAATTGATGCAACTGGAATGACGCCAGAAGACATAGAAAACGCGATAAAAAGAAGTACAGGCGGTGATATAAATGGCTAATAGAGATCAACTAAAAGCAGTGGGTGAAATGTGTCCAGATTTTAGCTATGATGATTCTTTAGGGAAAGCTTCAGCGATGTCTATAGCAGACACATCATCAAGAAGCTGTGAAATATGTACTCATTGGGATGTAAAAAATCAGAAATGCAGGATAGATGTCTTTGATGATGTTCTTACAAGTCTTGATCAGACATAAATGATTAAAGAGAGGATCTTGCCTCTCTTTAATCATTTATGTGAATAAACCTATAGACGACTTTTTTATCCCATCCTAAGTCAAATGGAACGTGGTATCTATCAGATGTATGCGTGTTTACAACAGGAATTCCGTAAGTATCAAAACCTGTTACAACGCCAAAGTGAACAATTGTACCTTTTTCTTCATAACAAATAAGATCGCCCTTTTTTAATTCCCGTATCGCTCCTGCAGGGTGTGAATCCGATGGTTTTACCATGTCTGTGTATGTACCTTGTGCAATAAGCCTTCCTTTTCCATTGTATATAAGGTAGTTAAACAGCGCAGGAGCTTGTGCCCATGCCGTACTAGAGTCACGACCATTAAAGTTCCATATGTAGTCCATTTTTAGTCCGCCGCCTTCGTGTAAGACTTGTGAAGCGAAATTTGTGCAGTCGCCACCAACACCATTGTAATCTCTGTATTTTTTGTTGTATTCATAGTTATTTCCGCTGCCCCATGCAGCACCGGCGTATGTGTCAGCATACCTGACAGCGCCTTCTCTGTCATAATTTCCTTTTTTTTGACTTTGTGTATCTCCTGCAGGAGTGGTATTGGTTGGCGATATTTCTGTGGCTATTCCGTCAGCAGGGCTAATATCTATAAATGCCGAATCTTCATCTAATGGATCGTAGTACCAATCACGGCGTATCACCCAATTGCCGTTGATTTTAACCAATTGAATGGAATGGCGAATCCCAAGCCCCATATAATTTATCAAATTAGGTTTTGCATTGTACTCGTAGCCCATCTTCATCGTCTCTACCAAATAGAGCCATATAGACTGTTCACCAACTTTTAGACTTTTGATTCTGTAAATTGATTGTGCTTCTACGAATTTAAGATTTCTTTTTTCAGACCATCCTTTTACATAGTCGATTCTTCTTTTTTCATGCTCTAATGCCCATTTGCCGTTTGTGTTGGCAACATCGTAATATTTTTCTATGTCTTTAATATTTCCGCTTAAAAGTACACTTCCTCTTGACTCAAAAAAAGCATCCAGAAAAGGTTTTATTTCTTCTTTGTTGTCTGCTACAGTAGATAATGTTTTATTGAAAAACAATATTCCCCAGATGCTTGTGGCTATTAACAACAAAATAGGAATTGCTATTTTATGATACCTTTTAAATAGCAAAAATATCCCTCCCTGCCTATCATTTATAGTAAATAATATGTACAAATAAAATAAATAATTCTATGTAACATTCAATGTATTTAAAATTTAGAAATAAAAAATAAGCATAGAAACTAATGTATAGACTTAGTTTCCTATGCTTATTTATCATCTATTTAAAAGATTTTTTACTAATCTACTGGCATCCTCGGTCATTTTTTGAATGGCCAATTTAGATTTTTCACCTAATCTTCCTCTTTTCTCATCTTTTAGCGAGATCTTTTCTTTTTTCAGTATGTCTGGAAGATAAACTTCCGCTTCGACTTGACCGCCTTTTTGCAAAATCAATTTTGTCGCGCATCGATCTTTACATCCATTTAAAACTAATACAGGATATTCATTTATAAAATCTATATCTTCCTGAATATCTACTGCTAAAGCTGGCGGACACACTAAAACGGTGTTTTCAGGGTGTAAATCATCAACAAGATTGTATCCAACTTCCCTTGTTATTTGCCCAAAAATTTGC
Source organism: Thermoanaerobacterium saccharolyticum (assembly GCF_000747665.1). Lineage (GTDB taxonomy): Bacteria > Bacillota > Thermoanaerobacteria > Thermoanaerobacterales > Thermoanaerobacteraceae > Thermoanaerobacterium > Thermoanaerobacterium saccharolyticum. The sequence goes on from NZ_BBKT01000038.1 coordinate 45,105, forward strand.
CCAATTCCTGCACAGGGCATTATTGCTATTCTGTCATTATTATTCACAGTAAAATTCCTCCTTCTAGATACCCATATATACCGGGTGGGTATGTATCGCCTATTATAATAGCATGATTAGCGATTTTTTTCAATATTAATTATGAGGACAGAATTACGGAATCTTTTTCTGAAATTAAAAAATTTGTTGATTCATATATTGTATAAGATGAATTTTAAAGGGGGCAGTTCAATTGGGCAGAAAGAAAAAAAGGTCAGATAAAATGGATGATGATAATATTGTTGTTGAAAGGGTCTTTAATGAAAAAGGGAAAAATTTAAATGATTTATTAAAGCAAATCGTTAAACAAGCCTTAAGCATCAAATAATATGTTGTAGTTGTTATTTGTTAAGGAGGGTGCTATGTTAAATAAAATTTGGGATTGTGCCATTTACTGCAGACTTTCTAAAGAAGATCTTAACAAAGGTTATAGTGAAAGCATAAAAATGCAGGAAAACGAGCTTAAAAGGTATATTTTAGAGAACAATTGGAACCTTGTCGATGTTTACATAGATGACGGTGTAAGTGGTACTACGTTTGAAAGAAATGATTTTAAAAGAATGATGGAGGATGTGGAAAAAGGATTAGTAAATTGCATCGTGACTAAAGATCTTTCTCGCCTTGGAAGGGATTACATTGAGACGGGAAGATATTTAGAGAAGGTATTTCCTGAGTATGGTATAAGATACATTGCTTTAAATGATGGCATCGATACATTAAATGGTGAAGATGATAGCATACCATTTAGAAATGTTGTAAACGACATGTACGCAAAAGATATATCAAAAAAAATTAGATTTAATCTTAGAAGCAAAATGAAAGATGGTTTATTCATCGGTGCTTTTGCTCCATACGGATATAAAAAGGATGTTAATAATAAGAATAGATTGGTACCTGCCAACGATATTACGACTGAAGCAGTCAAAAGAATTTTTTTGTTGTATATGGAAGGTTTTGGTAAGCAAAAGATAGCTAAAATATTGACTGATGAAGGTTATCCTACGCCAGCAGAATCAAAAGAGAATTATAAAAATGGTAATCAAAAAATTAAAATGTGGAACAGCAACGCTGTCCACAGAATATTGACAAACGAAGTCTATATTGGGACGATTGTTCAGCACAAAAGGAAAAGAATATCGTATAAAGTTAAGAAAATGAAAGATGTTCCTGAAGAAGAATGGATAAAAAAACCTAATATGCATGAAGCAATTATAAGTGAAGATGTTTTTTGGCATGTGCAAGATATAATAAAGAATCGTTCAAAGTTGAAATTTAGACCTGGACATGTTGTTCATCTTTTTTCAGGTAAGGCAAGGTGTGGCGATTGTGGTTCCTACATGGGATATTTTTACGATAAAGATAGAAAAGAGCCGTGTTGGAAACTTATCTGTGGAGCATTTAGAAAATACGGTTCAAAAGCATGTACGATGCATTCTATATCCGAAGAAAAGTTAAAACAAGTGATTCTGAATGATTTAAAAAGTATTTCAGGAAAATACGTAGACAAAACTCAATTGCTAAAACTTGCAGAAGATTCAGTTGAAGAAAATTATACAGAACAAAAAATTTTTTATGAAGAATATAAACGCAAATTGGCAGAACTGCAGAATACTTTTAAACAAATGTATTTTGATAAGATCAAAGGACTGTTGACAGATGAACAGTTTAAAATGCTTTCAGAAGGGCTTCAAAGAGAAGCAAGTATTTATAGCGAAAAACTAAAGGAAATTGAAAATGAGATATATGCTGAAAACAGGAAAATTTATTTGTTGCAGCAGGCGGTGGAAAAGATAAAATGCATAGTCGAGATGAATGATTTGACACGACAAATGGTGGAAAGTCTCATCGATGAAATTGAGATATTTAATGATCATAAAATAAAAATACATTATAAATTTTCAAATCCTGAAAATTATATCTCATAGTACGCAACCACCTGAGTGCGAGGAGTTTCCGACAAATGTATGTGATGAATTCATGCAAAGGCCATTCCCGCCTATATTCCCTCCACAGAAAGCCCCATATTCACCGTATTAAAAGCCGTACTAAAAATATGAAAAGCCAGCATAAGCTGGCTTTTCTTGTAAGCGTGAGGAGGTTCTCTATGAAAATTTTATTTATAACATTTATTGATATTTTAAATTCACTTCCACAAAGAAGTCACCATCTTATAGATTATCTAAAAGACAAATATGATTTGACGGTAGTATTTTGCAGGTACGATGATTTTGGAGTATTAAAAAAGCAAGAAGAGACTATTAATTATATAGGGATTCCTGTTAAATTTGCGAGCCTTTTTAGCCCAATGATTTTATATAAAAAATATATGGAACTTGATTATTCTATATACGATATATGTATTGCACAAGGCCCATGGGCAGGTTTGACTGCTGTTGAACTTCTGAAGGCAGGTAGAATAAAATTTTTGGCTTATGAGGATATTGACTATTTTCCTGCGTTTTTTGAGTATGAGGATATTTACGAGAGAACGAAAAACATGGAGAAATATTGCATTGAAAATTCTGATGTTACATTTTCTGTTAATCAACATCTGATAGAATTGAGAAAAAACATGACAGGCATTACACCATATTACATACCAAATGGTGTTAATTATGAATTATTTAGTGGAGAAAGGGAAAAGCATCAAGGAATAGTCATTTTATTTAGCGGTTCATTAGAACATTGGTCAGGTATTGAGATGCCTATAAAAGCCCTTCCTATATTAAGACGAGAGTATGATGTTTCGATGATGATACTTGGGAAAGGGAAATATGAACATGTTCTTAGGAAATTATCGAGAGACTGCAAAGTAAGTGATGCTGTATATTTTTTGGGAAAAGTAAAGTATAGCGATTTACCTATGTACTTTAATAAAGCCGATCTTGGACTTTGTACGCTTTTTCCAACAGAGCTTATTAAATATTCTTTTCCACTTAAAGCTGTAGAATACATGGCGTCGGGTCTTCCTGTCATAGCAACAGACATTGGCGATTTAGGAAAATTGATTAAAGAAAATGAGTGTGGTATAACTATAAAGTACAATGTATCTGATTTTGTTGAAAAAACTATAGATTTGATAGAAAATTATGATAAAATGAGTATATACGGACAAAATGGGAAAAAATTTGCTAAAATGTTTGACTGGAAAGAACTTTTTAAAAAAGAAATGAGCATAATTTTTGATAAATTAGATAAGAGGATAAAATATAATTGAAAGGTGAGCGCTATGACCAAAAGTATAAAAGATGATGTACTTTTAAGACTAAAAACCATAAAAGGGCATATAGCTGGAATAGAAAAGATGGTGGAAGAAGACAAAGGATGTTCTAATATTTTGCTGCAAATAGCAGCAGTAAGAGCTTCTTTGGAGAAAGTTGGTTTGTCAATCATAAATGAACATGCTGAACAGTGTTTTCTCGCAAATGAAGATGGTAAGATAACTTATGAGGAACTTCAAAGTGTTGTTGATTTGCTTGTCAAGTTTTTAAAATAAAATGTGTGGCAGCAAAACTTTTGTGGCATAAAAGAATCCTTCTTAATGTTGATAAAGGAAATTGACGGGTGTATAATTGAGGAAATTGCACAATTAAGCTTTAATTTTTGAAGCTAAAAAAGACAACAGCAAAGCTAAGCATATCAATGCCTGTGGATAACTTATGAACTTGAAAATTTAACACAAACATAGTTTATAAAATAATTTTTGTCTGTTTTTATATGCTCGTTTAAGCATAGGCTGTTTATTAAGCTACTTTTGGCAATGATTTAGTAACATTAACAGAAATAGTACCTGCAACAAGTGTAATACAGTTTAATAAAGCAAAGGTTTTAGCTTTCTTGATACCTGCTGAGCGTATATTGTCAGTATTTAAATATTCTTTTAATCTGCTGTTACATCTCTCAATAGAAGTTCTAAG
>NZ_BBKT01000037.1 GCF_000747665.1 Thermoanaerobacterium saccharolyticum
TCAACAGTGCCCATAATTGTCTTTATGTTTGTATGCTTTTTACCTTTACATCTATATTCCTTTTTGTCCCTTTTTTCTAGTAGAATATCATCTATTTCCATAAGGATTTGAGCCATTATCTTACAAGCTTCTTCGCATGCTAATCTATAAATTTCTACTTCTAAGTCCTTGAAATTTATTTCATTTTCATTTAAACTTATATCTAGCATGTAATCACCTCTATAACGCTTTTTATTTTCTATTAAACATTATAGCGGATGATTCATGCGAAGGGAAGGTATTTTTTGGATACCTTCCTTTTTCTATTTTTTTACTGCCTACTAAAATTATACACTAAGATTTAATAAAGCTAAAAGAGAAGTATGGTGTGAAAGTTGCAATTGCAACTGGAGGCACTTTAGCGAGAAAAGCTGTAATGGACATTAAGCCAAAAGCCATTATTGCTATTGCGTGCGAAAGAGACCTAACAAGTGGAATACTGGATGTGAAAAAAATACCCGTTTATGGTATAATAAATATGAGACCTTATGGCCCTTGCTTCAACACAAAAGTGGATTTGGATGAAGTCGAAAAAGCGATAATCAATTTTACGAATGGAGGATAGAATTTATGTTTTGGTTTTACGATCCTACGTATATATTGCTGTTGCCTGCAATTTTACTTGCAATGTACGCTCAATTTAAGGTGCAAAGCACGTTTAACAGGTATTCAAATGTAAGAAACAGATATGGATACAGAGCTTATGAAGTGGCAAGAAGACTTTTAAATGATGCGGGTCTATATGATGTAAGCATTGAGATGATACCAGGCAATCTTACAGATCATTATGATCCAAGAAGCAGGGTACTAAGACTTTCTCAGACCGTTTATGGCAGTGATTCTATAGCAGCTATAGGTGTTGCGGCACATGAAACAGGGCATGCAATACAGCATGCTGATGGATATATTCCTCTTAAATTGAGAAATGCAATTGTACCTGTTGCAAATATTGGCACTACAATTTCATGGCCGCTTTTGCTGATGGGTTTTTTGTTTGGCTATACACAATTGATAGATATAGGCATAATACTTTTTTCAGCAGTTGTTTTGTTTCAGATAATAACATTGCCAGTAGAACTTAATGCAAGCAATAGAGCAATAAGACTTCTGGAATCTGGCGGGCTTTTCATGAGAGATGAGCTTTACCCAGCAAGGCAGGTGCTTAATGCAGCCGCTTTGACGTATGTTGCTGCTGCGTTCGCTTCTATTATGAATCTTATTAGACTGATAATTTTAAGGGATAGGAGAGATTAATTTCTATCCCTTATTTATTAAAATTTTAGAGGTGTTTTAATGAATCAGAGAAATACGGCTTTTAAAATTTTATATGATATAATTGTAAAAAGAGGGTATTCAAATATTGTATTAAGCAAGTATCTTAATAACAATGAGTTAAGTGATATAGACAAGAGCTTTATTAAAGAAATAGTTTTTGGAACAATAGAGAGAAAACAAACATTGGATAGAATAATTGACTATTGCTCGAGGAAAGGTATCAAGAAGATAGACAACAGAATATTAATAATACTTGAAATGGGATTATATCAAATAATTTATATGGATAAAGTGCCTCACTATGCTGCTATTAGTGAAGCTGTAAATCTTACCAAGAGATATGCAGATGCATACGCTTCTAAGTTTGTTAATGCTGTGCTCCGCAATTATGTACGCAATTCGGAAAAAATTGATATTTTAAAATCTGACCAAAATGTTGTTGAATATTTGGCATTTAAATATTCATATCCTGAATGGATTGTAAAAAGACTTTTAGATAATTATGACAAAGATGTGGTTGAAGATATATTAAAGGCATTAAACGAAAGGCCAGAAATATCTGTAAGACTTAATACTTTGAAGATAGACATGGAAAAGTTTGAAAAGATATTAGTGGATAGAGGATTGAATTTTAAAAAGGGATTGTATGTGGATGATGCTTATTATATTGATTTAAAAAACATCGCAGATGATGAAATTTACAAAAATGGCTTTGTGCAGATCCAAGATGAAGGTGCTATGATCATATCTAAAGTTTTATCACCTAATTCAGGCGATCTTATAATAGATGTATGTAGCGCACCAGGAGGGAAGACTACACATATTGCTCAATTAATGAGCAATAAAGGAAAAGTTATTGCGTTCGATATACATGAGCACAAGATTGATTTAATAAAAATGAATTGCAAAAGATTAGGCGTAAACAATGTGGATGCGTATGTATTTGATTCAACCGAGATAAATGAAAAATATATAGACAAGGCAGACAAGGTATTGGCTGACGTTCCATGCACTGGAATAGGAATCATAAGGAAAAAACCAGATATAAAATTAAAGGATTATACGGAAGAAGATATCAAAAAGCTTAATAACATTCAATATAGTATACTCAGTTCCAGCTCCAAATACGTCAAAAAAGGTGGGTATATATTGTACAGCACGTGTACAATTGGAAAAGAGGAAAATATGAATATTATAGATAAATTTTTGGATGAAAATAGGAATTTTGAAATTTCAGATATAACGCCTTTTTTGCCTGAAGCTTTGACATCGCAAGTCGATATCAAAGGTTGCTTGCAATTGCTGCCAAACATTAATAATACAGATGGTTTTTTTATATGCAAATTGCAGAGAAATGATTGAATTTGTGATATAATATCTCTATGAAATTTTGGAGGCGTTTTAATTGATAGATTTAAAAAACATGACTATTGATGAACTTGAAAAGTTTTTTCTTGACATTGGTGAAACAAAGTACAGAGCAAAGCAGGTTTTTCGTTGGATTTATAGAGGGGTTACCAGTTTTGATGACATGACTGATCTAAAGAAAGATTTAAGGCAAAAGTTGAAAAATATGGCCTTCATTTCTAATTTGCAAATTGCAAAAAAAGTCGTATCAAGTGAAGATGGAACAGCTAAGTATCTTTTTTTGCTGGATGATGAAAATATTGTTGAAGGTGTAGCGATAAAGTATAGCTTTGGTAATACATCTTGTATATCTACTCAAGTGGGATGTAATATGAGATGTTCGTTTTGTGCATCAGGGATTGGCGGTAAAGTCAGAAATTTAAAAGCATCTGAAATGGTAGACGAAGTCCTTATAATGAATAAAGATTATGGTAAGATCTCCAATATAGTGTTGATGGGCAGCGGTGAGCCATTTGATAACTATGATGACGTTATGAAATTTATAAAAATTGTCAATAATCCATTTGGCATGGGCATAGGTGTTAGACATATTACTATCTCCACATGCGGAATTGTGCCTAAAATTTACGAATTTGCAGATGAAGGGTTAGGAGTTAATTTGTCTATTTCGCTTCATGCACCTACTGATGATTTGCGTTCACAGTTAATGCCCATAAATAAGGTTTATCCTATAAAAGATTTAATTGATGCATGTAGGTACTATATAGACAAAACTCATAGAAGGATAACTTTTGAATACTCGCTTATAAAAGGCGTAAATGATAGCTATGATATGAGCTTAAAACTGTCCAATCTCTTAAAGGGGCTTTTGTGTCATGTAAATTTAATACCAGTGAATTACGTCAACGAGATTGGCTATGAAAAGGCTGATAACGAGAAGATAATGGCTTTTAAGAATGTGCTTGAGAGAAGTGGCATTACATGTACAGTGAGGCGTGAACTTGGCAGTGACATCGATGCAGCTTGTGGTCAATTAAGAAGGAAATATTTAGCTGGAAGGGTGAAATGATTTAGATGTTAGTATATGCACTTACTGATAAGGGTAATGTAAGAGAAAATAATGAAGATTCATATTTTATTTCTACAGATGAAAGAATAAAACTTTTTATTGTAGCTGACGGCATGGGTGGATGTAATGGCGGTGAAGTTGCAAGCAGATACGCAATAGAGGTCATTACAAAGTATTTTTTTAGCAATTATAGTAGTTGTAATAAAAATGATGATTCGATAAAGAAATTTATTGAGGATGCGGTTAGAAGTGCAAACTCTCACGTTTTTAATGAATCTTTTTCGAATATAGACCTTACAGGAATGGGTACAACGCTAACTCTCCTTTTGATAGAGAATGGAAAATTTTTTATTGGTCACATAGGTGATAGCAGAGCATATTTAATAAGAGACGATAAGCTCATGCAGATTACTGAAGATCATTCTTATGTGGAAGAATTAGTGAAATTAGGCAGGATAACCCATGAAGAAGCAAGAAATCATCCACAGAAAAACATTATAACAAGGGCACTTGGCATCGATGAGGAAATAGAAGTAGATATATTTACTGGCGATGTTTTTAAAAATGATGTCTTTTTGCTGTGCACAGATGGATTGACAAATATGCTTACAGACGATTTGATTTTAAAGGAATTTAATAGTTCTGAAAGCATAGATAAGGCTTGCGATAATCTGATTAAAATGGCAAAACAAAATGGTGGCTTTGACAATATTACTATTGTGGCGGTAAAGGAGGTGTGACTATATGGTTGGTAAAATGCTTGGAAATCGATATGAGATACTGGAAAAGATAGGCGAAGGTGGTATGGCAAAGGTATATAAGGCAAAATGCCATCTTTTGAATAGGATTGTTGCCATAAAAGTATTGAGATCGGAATTTGTGTCAGATGAAGAGTTTGTAAGAAGGTTCAAAAGAGAATCACAAGCGGCAGCAAGCCTTTCTCATCCTAATATTGTCAGCATATATGATGTTGGACAAGAAGGAGATATATACTATATTGTAATGGAATATGTCAATGGAAAAACTTTAAAACAATTAATTAAGGAAACGAATGGACCTTTGCCTATACCAAAATCCTTGGATATAGCAAGGCAAGTATGTAGAGCGTTGGAACACGCTCATAAACATCATATTGTTCACAGAGACATTAAGCCACAAAATATATTGGTGACAGATGACAACATTGTAAAGGTAACAGACTTTGGCATTGCAAGAGCAGCTAATGGTTCTACCATAACATATGGTGGAGGAGATGTTCTTGGTACTGCTTACTATTTTTCGCCAGAACAGGCGAAAGGTGCCATGATAGACGAAAAGACCGATATATATTCGCTGGGAATTGTCATGTATGAAATGCTAACTGGCAAAGTTCCTTTTGAAGGTGAGAGCCCAATATCGGTTGCATTAAAGCATATACAGGAAAATATAGTACCACCATCAAAGTTGAATCCTCGAGTACCTTATAAACTTGACAAGATAGTTTTAAAGGCCACCGAAAAAGATATAAATTACAGATATAAAAGTGCGGCTGAACTTTTGAATGATATTGATACGTTTATAAGCGATCCAGATAAATTGATCATAGGTGATTTAACTGACAACAATGTTACGAGGGTCATGAAGGCGGAAGAAATTAACGAGAAGATTAAGGATTCAAAAACACCGAGCAAAAGAAAAGGAAGAAAAATTTTAAGAAATATAGGGATTGCAATATTGATTTTAGCGCTTATGGCATCACTGTCTTACGGTACTATGTATTTTTTAAACAACATGGCTACTGCAGCAGAAGTGAAAGTGCCTGATATAAAAGGTCAAACACTAGACAAAGCAACTACAATATTGGAAAATAACAATTTGAAGTTAAATATTTCAGACAGTCAATACAGCGATGCTCCGACCAACACTATTTTGTCACAAGATCCACCGGCAGGAGAGACTGTAAAGAAGGGTTCTACTGTTAACGTAGTAGTCAGCAAAGGAAAACAGAATTCCGTTGTTCCTAATGTCATAGGCAGTGAATACAGAGATGCTCAGTTGAAATTAAAAAATAGTGGGCTAAATGCAAATTTAATTTGGGACTACAATGATAGCTATCCAAATGGCTACGTGTATGATCAAAATCCAAGGCAAGGTGTGCAAGTTGAATACAATACTGTTGTTGATGTTTATGTAAGCAAAGGACCAGAAATGGTTACAGTTCCTAATGTCCAGAACATGTCGCTTGATGATGCGACAAAAGCTTTGGAAGATGTAGGACTTAAGGTTGGAAATGTAACTACACAACCAAGTGACAGCGTGCCTGATAATTTTGTGATCTCGCAAAGCATACCTCATGGCACCAGCATTCAAAAGGGCAAATCTATCGATTTGATTGTGAGCCAATCAACACAGACGCAGCAGCAACAGCAACAGACGCAGACTCAATTGCCTCAAGGATATAAGACAAAAGAGATTACAATTAACTTGCCTAATCAAGAAGGCCCTATGAAAGTTGATGTTTATGTTATACAAGATGGCAATAAGACATTGCAGTATTCAAATACGTATACCTATGCAGACAGTCCAATAACAGTACCAGTTAGTGGTAAAGGCAATGTTATTATTGAAGTTGATATAAACGGCAATGTTTACGAAACGATGGGGGCGAAATTTTAGTGGTATTAGTAGGACGAATTATTAAAGGCATTGGAGGTTTTTACTATGTTTCCACCGAGCATGGCACCATAGAATGCCGTGCTCGTGGTAAATTTAGAATTTCCAATATTATACCTATTGTTGGAGACTACGTTGATGTCGAATCACAAAATTTAAAAGATGGATTCATAGTGAATATACATGACAGGAAAAACCAATTAGTAAGGCCACCTGTGTCAAATGTAGATCAAGCAATAATTACTTTTTCGATAGTTAATCCTGATTTAAACAGATTGCAGCTTGATAAAATGATAATATTAACTGAAGTAAACGAGATAAATCCCATCATCTGCATAAATAAGGTTGATTTAGTTAATGAAGATGAATACATGCCAATATACAATACATATAAAAAATTAGGGTACGAAGTGATTACTACTTCCAAATACGATAACATTGGAATCGACAAGTTAAAAACAATTCTAAAAGGTAAAACTTCTTTTTTTACAGGTCCATCTGGCGTAGGAAAATCTTCTTTGATAAATTGTATTCATGGGCATGAAAGGCAAGAGATTGGAGATTTAAGTGAAAAGCTTAATAGAGGAAAGCATACGACAAGAAATGTGGAGTTAATACCTATTGATGGTGGCTATGTATTGGATACGCCTGGCTTTACCTCTCTAAATCTTGATATTGATGAAAAAAATCTCAAAAATTTTTATAAAGATTTTCAAGTCTTTAAAACAGAATGTAGATTTAATTCGTGCTTACATATTAATGAACCTGATTGTGGAGTTAAAAGTGCTGTTGAGAGTGGGATGATTGATAGAACAAGGTACTCAAATTATTTAAGTTTATATAATGAACTAAAAGCGAACAAAAGGAGGAAATATTAATAATGGAAATTTCTCCGTCGATTTTATCGGCTGACTTTGGAAATTTGTTATCTGATATACGAAAAGTTGAAGTAGAGAAACCCGAGTATTTGCATATAGATATTATGGATGGGCATTTTGTCCCTAATATAACGATTGGACCATTGGTATTAAATGCTTTAAAAGGCAAAACCAAGATTCCATTTGACGTTCATTTAATGATAGAAGAGCCTGACAAATACGTAAAAGAATTTGTCGATGCTGGAGCCAAAAATATAACAGTACATCAGGAAGCATGTGTACATCTAGACAGAACTTTGCAATTGATAAAGTCAATGGGTATAAATGCAAGCGTGGCACTAAACCCTGCTACATCTTTAGATACATTAAGATATGTATTGTCATCAGTTGATATGGTGTTGATTATGACTGTAAACCCTGGTTTTGGAGGGCAAGTATTTATAGATGGCATGTATGAAAAAATTCGAGAATTAGCATCAATTAGAAATGAAAAGGGATTGAATTTTAAGATAGAAGTTGATGGAGGTATTAATATTGATAATATAAAGGATGTAGTTTTGGCTGGAGCTGATGTGATTGTGGCTGGTTCGTTTATATTTGCCAATGGAGATCCTGGTGAAAATTTAAAAAAACTTAGAGAGGCAGCACTAAAATGAAGGTTTGTATTATCTCAAATGGAGAATTTAAAGATTCCAACTATTTTAAAAAAGCAATCGATGAATGCGACGTGGTAATCTGTGCGGATGGTGGAGCTAATATAGCTTACAAATTAGGCATAATGCCAAATTACATCGTAGGTGATTTGGATTCAGCGGATGATAAAATTATAGATTATTATTTGCAACAAGGTGTAATCATTGAAAAACATCCTACTATGAAAGACGAGACGGATAGTCAACTTGCAACGATAAAGGCTATAGACATAGGAGCTAATGAGATCGTGTATTTAGCGACGATAGGAAGTAGATTTGATCATTCATTAGCAAATTTGTCGCTTTTATTGTACCTTCTTAAGAGAAAAATAAAGGGAAAAATTTTGAGCGAAAAAAATGAAGTTTATCTTATTGATGATTTTATCGAATTGGAAGGCAAATCAGGTGATGTAGTTTCATTGATTCCGTACAGTTTAGACGTTAGAGGAATTTACACTGAAGGGTTGTTTTATCCTTTATCTGGTCAAGATATGTCTTTAGAGATGCCTTATGGGATTAGCAACGTATTTACAGATAGTAAGATTAAGATAAAGATAAATAGTGGTTATTTGCTTGTGATAAAATCTAAAGATTAGCACAAAATCTGCTCCTTTCGAATAAAATATTGAAAGAAAGGAGTGGATTTTTATGTGGAATAAAATTTATAGAAAAATTAGAATATTAAATAAAAAACTGAATTATTCAATTGGATATATTATAATTTCGCTTGGAATATTTATAATTGTATTGTACATACCAAGTTGGCTGTGGATGATACTTTTAGGATTTGCTGTAATAATGATTGGTTATTTTATTAATGCATATTTCAAATAGTAGATAAATAGTTTAGAAGTAAAAGGATAAAGGGGGATGCATATGAGTAAAAAAAAGGAACCTAAAATATACTACATTAGAATTCCTGATTTTATAAAAAAAAATTTTGTCGTCATTTGCTAAGAGCAAAAAATAAAAAGCGTGCATATATGCACGTCTTTCTTTATATGGCTCTCTTAACTCTTCCTGATCTTAAGCATTTTGTACAAACATTCAATCTTACAGGTGTACCGTCCACTATGGCTTTAACACGCTTTAAGTTTGGCTGCCATTTTTTGATTGATTTTCTGTGGGAATGGCTGTATTGATATCCCGCCATTGGAGTTTTTCCGCATACTTCACATTTTCTCATCATGTGCACCTCCTCTTTGTCAACACTAACATTTTAGCAAAAAAATTAATAAACTTCAAGAAAAATAACTACGCACTTTTTCATAGTATCCACACAACAATGATATTTTAACATTATATTTTAAAGCTGTAAATACTTTTTAGTTAAAATTTGAATTAGCTTAAAATATAACAATTTTTTTCTTTATTGATGATTTAAACTGGATAAGGTAAAATATAATTATAATAGGAGGTTGTAAAAATGGAGCAAACAAAAAATAATTTAGGGAAAATAGATATTTCTGCAGACGTAATTGCATCTATGGCTAGTTATGCCACATCTGAATGCTATGGCATAGTAGGTTTAGGAAAACGTGGACCCGACGGGCTTATAGAGCTTTTTAAAAATGAGCAGTCAGGTAAAGGAATAAAGATTGCATATGATGAAGATGGGGTTGTTATAGATTTGTACATTGTTGTTGAATATGGAGTTAACATTAAAACAGTTGCTGCAAATATCATTGAAAAAGTCAAGTACACTATAGAGACATATACAGGTGTCAATGTTAAAAATATTGTTGTAAATGTACAAAGCATAAAAGTTGATTTTTGAGGAGGAAAAACGGTTGGATCGTATAGATGTTAATACTTTAAAGCGCATGTTTAGAGCTGGATCTCAATATTTGACAAATAAATCAGGTGAAGTAAATAGATTAAATGTATTTCCTGTTCCAGATGGTGATACAGGTTCTAACATGGCCCATACATTAGATTTTGCTGTTAAGGAAATGGAAAAAGCCTCTGATGATATGAATGAGGTTCTAAATAACCTTTCCAGAGGTGCTCTCTTAGGTGCCAAAGGAAATTCAGGTGTGATTTTATCTCAAATAATTAGAGGATTTGCTAAAAGTCTTTTGAACCATGATGAAATCACGACGAAAGATTTTGCTGAAGCTTTAAATGCTGGTTCAGCGATTGCATATAAGGCAGTTATGAAACCTACGGAAGGTACTATTCTGACTGTAATAAGAGATTGTGCCAATGAGGCTTTGAAACTAACTTCTGTTAATGATTTCGAGATTTTTATGGAAAATATTGTAAAAGCTGCCTCGGAATCAGTTAAAAGAACGCCTGACCTATTGCCAGTGTTAAAGCAAGCTAATGTAGTTGATTCTGGTGGACAAGGCTTTTTATTTATCCTAATAGGAATGTTACAAGCTATAAAAGGTCATGAGATAGTTGTCCAGCATGTTGTTGAAGACATCCATAAAAAAGAAAGTAATATTGCAGATATAAAGTTTACTTATTGTACGGAAATGCTTATTGATGCAAAATCTAAGAATTCTTCTAAGCTTAAAGCTGAAATTGAATCTTTTGGTGATAGTATAATCATAGTTGGAAATGAAGATTTAATAAAAGTTCATATACATACTAATTCTCCTGGACTGGTGTTGCAGAAAGGCTTAGAGTATGGGGAGTTAGTAAAAGTCAAGATTGAAAATATGAAACTACAGCATGAAAATGTAATTTTTGAATCGAACAAAGACAGAAATACTTATGTCAAAAAATATGGCTTTCTGGCTGTTTCTCCTGGTGAAGGGATAAGCAGCTTGTTTAAAGATTTAGGTTGTGATATCGTAATAGACGGTGGACAAACTATGAATCCCAGCGCTTTAGATATCTTAAATGGTTTAAAAGAAATAAATGCAGAAGATATAATTGTCTTTCCGAATAACAAAAATATAGTTATGACATGTGAACAAGCTAAAAGTTTATCAGACAAAAATGTGTACGTCATCAATACTTACAGTTTCAATCAAGCTATAAGTGCCATGATAAACTTTGATGTCAATACAAACGTAGATGATGCAATCAAAAATATAAATGATACTATCCAAAAGGTTACAACGGTAGAAATAACTTATTCTATAAGAGATACTGTATTAAATGGAACAGAAATCAAGACTGGAGAAATTTTAGGACTTGTAAATGGACAATTTGTAGATAAAGGTACTGACTACAATGAAGTAGCAAGACAAATAGTGATAAATGCTATTTCTGATGACACTTCAATAATAACCATTTATTATGGGAAAGAAGTTGAAGAAGAAAATGCGAAAAAATTGTTAAATACAATAGTATTTGATGGTGATGTGGAACTCCAATATGGCGGACAGCCTCTATACTATTACGTGATTTCGATTGAATAGGTGATTTTATGGATCTTTCGAAACCAATACAATATGTAAAAGGTGTTGGTCCAAAGAGAGCATTACTGCTTAAAAAAAATTGGTATTGAAACCATAAAGGATGCATTGGAGTATTATCCCAGAGAATATGAAGACAGAGAGAAAATAATTCCTATAGATATGTTGAAGATTGGTGAAAAGCAAACTTTTAGAGCGTACATCGCAGGGAAGGCGAGAGAACATAGGATCAAGGGGCTAATAATCACGAAAATACCTGTTAAAGATGGAAGTGGAGCTTTAGAACTTGTTTGGTATAATCAGCCTTATGTTAAAAACAATTTCAAATTGGGTGAAGAGTATATAATAAATGGCAAGGTTTCCTATAAATATGGACAAGTGTACGTGGAAAACCCAACTATGGATAAAAGTGATGTTTTAAATCTAAATGCAGGAAGAATTGTGCCGATATATAAGTTGACAGATGGATTAAGCCAAAAGATTTTAAGAAATATAATTTATAGTCTTTTAAAAGAGCATATAAACGAAATAGACGAAATTTTTGACAAGGATTTTTTAGCAGAATATAATTTATTGGGAATAAGAAAAGCCATAAAAAACATCCATTTTCCTGAGTCGTCAGAAATGTTAGAGAGAGCTAAATACAGACTTATATTTCAAGAATTTTTTATTTTGCAATTGGGGTTAAATTTGATTAAGCATAAGTATAATGATGACAAGTCAGGCATAAAGTTTAAACAAGTAGATTTAAAAGGATTCTTAGACAATTTAAAATTTAAGTTTACTAAAGCACAAGATAGAGCTTTAAACGAAATCTTAAATGATATGTATTCAGGGAAAGTGATGAATAGACTTTTACAAGGCGATGTCGGTTCTGGAAAGACAGTTATAGCGGCAGCAGCAATGTATGTGGCAGTAAAGAATGGATATCAGGCGTCTATATTGGCGCCAACAGAAATACTTGCAAAACAACACTATTTATCATTAAAGGAGTTGTATGATAAGTTAGATATTAAGACAGAATTGTTGACAGGAAGCATCAGCAATAAAAGAAAAAATTTAATAATAGAAAAGGTCAAAAATGGTGAGATCGATGTATTAGTTGGTACACATTCTTTAATTGAAGATAATGTTCAGTTTGAAAATTTAGGGTTGGCAATAACAGATGAACAGCATAGATTTGGGGTTCGGCAAAGGGCTGTGTTTAAAGATAAGGGTAATCAAACCAATGTTCTTGTAATGACAGCAACGCCTATTCCAAGAACTTTGGCACTAATGCTGTATGGAGATTTAGATATGTCTATAATAGACGAATTGCCCCCAGGAAGAAAGAAAGTTGAGACGTATGCCATAAGTGGAGCTTTAAGAGAGAGGGCGTATAAATTCATCGTAAATGAAATAAAAAAAGGACACCAAGCATATATAGTCTGCCCACTTATAGAGGATTCGCAAACTATATATGCAAAATCGGCAGAGGTGGTATATGAAGAAATTTATAAGGGAGTTTTTAAAGATTTTAGAGTCGGCTTGGTCCATGGTGGAATGAATTCAAACGATAAGGATAAAGTGATGGGTGAATTTGTTGATGGGAAAATAGATATATTAGTCTCTACGACAGTTATTGAAGTTGGTGTAAATGTTCCAAACGCAACAGTAATTGTCATTGAAAATGCAGAGAGATTTGGATTGGCTCAATTGCACCAATTAAGAGGACGTGTTGGTAGATCGTCACATCAATCTTATTGTATTTTGATAGCTTACTCATATTCTGATGTTGTCAAAAGAAGATTGAAGGTAATGACCGAAACAAATGATGGTTTTAAAATTGCAGAAAAAGATTTGGAGATAAGGGGACCAGGAGAATTTTTTGGAGTAAAGCAACATGGATTGCCTGAACTTAAATTGGCTAATTTATTTGATGATATAGAAATATTAAAACTGGCGCAAAAGGCTGTAGAAAGATTTATAAGTGATGATGGTAATTTTGAAAGACACAGTAAAATGAAAGCAGAATTGATAGAGCGATTTAAGGATAAATTAGAGGGAATTATATTAAACTAACTGCTGGGAGGAAAAGATAATGGGAAAGATAGCCATAGTGACAGATAGTGTATCTGATATTCCAGATGATATTATAAAACTATACGATATATATGTTGTACCGCTGACAGTTGATATTGATGGTATATATTATAAAGATGGGATAGATATAAAAAAAAGACGAATTCTACGATTTGATAAATTCTGGGAAGATGCCAAATACTTCACAAGTATCACCTATTGAATTTATGGATGTTTTTAGTGATTTGTTGAAAAGTTATGATGAAATAATCTGTGTTTTAATGTCATCAAAATTAAGTGGTACATATCAGTCAGCATTATTGGCTAAAGATAATTTAAAAAATCAAAACATAACCGTGATTGATTCTAAAAATTTTTCTTTAGGTGAGGGATTTATTGTCATTGAAGCTGCAAAAATGGCATGCAATGGCAATACCAGTGATGAGATAATTGCAAAAGTAACAGATATGATACCTAAGATTAGTTATACAATGATTTTTGATTCGTTAGATTATCTTTACAAAGGAGGGCGATTAAAAAAGACACAGGCGATCTTAGGAAGTATTTTGAATATTAAGCCAATATTGGTCAATAATGATGGTGAATTAGAAATAAAGGACAAGGTCAGAGGTCGAAAAAATGCCATAAAATGGATAATAAATTACATGAAAGAGACGAAAATTGATTTTTCAAAAAAAGAGATTGGGCTTTTGCATACTGATAGGGAAGAGTTTATGTTGGAAATTGAAAATGCAATTCGCAACGAATTTGGTGCAACTAATTTCATTAAAAACAGGGCCGGTTGCACAGTTGGGGTTCATGCTGGACCGTCTGCTGTTGGAATATTTTTTGAATTTAATTAATTTTTATTTTAAATAAGTTTTTAACTCCATTTTTGTCACCTTGAAACAAAATTGCTAAATAAATTATAGTTTATTGATGTTACTATTGGGCAAATTAATATTGAAATCATTAAATGGAGGTGATAAAAATGGCAGCAGGTTCAGAGACAAAAAATCCTCTTGTAGTAAGAGAAGCTAAGCAAGCTATGAGCAAATGGAAATATGAAATAGCAAGCGAACTTGGAATAAATCCTCCAGCCGATGGTTATTGGGGCACACTTACATCCCGTGATTGCGGCGCTGTAGGTGGCCATATGGTAAGAAAAATGATCCAAATGGCTGAAAGCCAAATCGCTAATAAAGGCACACTTAGATAACAAAAGATACCCGAAAGGGTATCTTTTTAAATAGGTTTTTGGAAATATATCTCAATAATATATAAGAAAATATTAACATGAATATATAAATTAATATGTGGCAAATTAATATTGAAATCATTAAATGGAGGTGATAAAAATGGCAGCAGGTTCAGAGACAAAAAATCCTCTTGTAGTAAGAGAAGCTAAGCAAGCTATGAGCAAATGGAAATATGAAATAGCAAGCGAACTTGGAATAAATCCTCCAGCCGATGGTTATTGGGGCACACTTACATCCCGTGATTGCGGTGCTGTAGGTGGTCACATGGTAAGAAAAATGATCCAAATGGCTGAAAGCCAAATCGCTAATAACGGAACAATAAAGTAATTAAATTAAAAGGGTAGCCAATTGAGGTTACCCTTTTTAATTAATTTAATCCAGGTAGTAATCTACCTGGATTGGGAGAGGAGAAATTGAAGGAAGAATTTTGGGGAAATTGGTTTCCCAAGTATATTATTTGCCATGTTTTAAAAGTTTTATACATAATTTTGTATCTGATCATAAAATATGCTAAAATATTTTAGTATTGGAGGTGTGATTTTGAGGGTTATATCTGGTATAGCTAAAGGCAGAAAATTAAAATGTCCACATGGGAAGGCAATTAGACCTACGTCTGACATGGTTAAAGAATCGCTTTTCAATATAATAGGCATTGACATTCGCGACGCGGTATTTCTAGATTTATTTTCTGGCACAGGTAGTGTAGGTATTGAAGCATTAAGTAGAGGAGCTAATATTTGCTACTTTGTAGAAAAAGTATATAATAATATTAAATACATATATGATAATGTAAAATTGCTTGGTTCTATTGACAATGCAGTCATTTTGCATATGGACGCGTTGCATGCTTTGGAGTATTTTAGTAAGAACAATATTAAATTTGATATTATATACATTGATCCGCCATATTACAATAATTTATATGTAGAACCGCTAAATAAAATAAGTGAATATGAGCTATTGAATACTGATGGTTACGCAATTGTTGAACATCATAAAAATGACTTTTTGGAAGATAAATACGGCAGATTGCAAAAATTTAGGATGAAAAAATACGGAGAAACGATATTAACATTTTTTAAGGAGGCAACAGATGAATATAGCAGTATATCCAGGCAGTTTTGACCCTGTTACAAATGGACATTTAGATGTAATTAAAAGAGCAGCAAAAGTTTTCGATAAATTAATTGTGGCAGTCCTTGTCAATCCGTCTAAAGCACCTATGTTTTCATTGGAAGAACGGGTGGAAATGCTGAAAGATGCAACTGCAGAAATTGAAAATGTTGAAATTGATAGTTTTTCTGGATTGCTTATAGAATATTTGGAAAAGGTCAATTCAAAAATTATTGTAAAAGGGCTGCGAATGGTTTCGGATTTTGAATATGAATTTCAGATGGCTTTAATAAACAAAAAGCTAAATCCTGAAGTTGAAACCATATTTTTTATGACAAGCAACAAATATGGATATTTAAGTTCCAGCATAGTTAAGGAAGTAGCAAGGTTTGGGGGGTGCTTATCGGATCTTGTTCCAGATTCAGTGATTGAAAAGATATTACAAAAACTTAAGGATTAAGGGGGCATTTCGTTGGAAGCGGCTGATAATTTAGAAGTATTAGAACTGATAGATTCATTGGAAGATTGTATTGAAAAAAGCTCTACTATACCACTATCGCAAAAAACGCTGATAAATAAGGATGAAATTTTAGAAATTATAAAACAAATCAGGATTAAGCTGCCTGATGAGTTAAAAAAAAGCAGAGTGGATAAAACAAGAAAGGCAAAAGATATTGATAGAAGCTCAACAAGATGCTGAAACAATTTTAAAGGAAGCCGAGCAAAGAATTAATCAAATGGTAAATGAAAATGAAATTGTTAAAAAAGCCGAAAAAAAAGCAGCAGAAATAATAGCTCAAGCACAGACTAATGCAAAAGAAATAAGACTTGGAAGTAAAGATTATGCTGATGAATTGTTAGCTAAATTGGAGAAAAATGTTTCAGAATTATTAAATACGATAAAAAATAATAGGAATGAATTAAGAGGCATTAAGTAGTCATGCCTCTTTATTTATCATGGAAGTTATGATGATGAGAAAAATAACAGATAAAAGTGAGATCATAAACATGAGGGAGGACATTTCAAATATGCTTACCATATTTTTTACGTTTCCTTGATAAAAAGCTTCCGCAACTGCTATATTGTCAATGTTTATAAATTTCATAAAGATAAAGGAAAACAAGGCAGCAAAAACGCTATGAATAGCTTTTGCAATTAAATACGGCAAGTAGTCTATCTTTGTATTATTAATGACACCTATTACTTGTCCATGTGTTGATAAGCCACCCCATGCTAAAATTGAACTTATTAATATTATTTTTTGGTATAATGGTGCTGTTGTTTGACTAATCATATTTGAGCCTATCGTGATTTCCATTAAGCCGCTTAAATATCCAGCAATCAAATTTTTGTTAAAACCAATTGCTTCAAATATTGGTGTAATAATCTTTTCTATAGCTTTTATTAAACCGTATACTTTTAAAAATTCTATTAAAACTGAAAATGTTATAATATATCCGCCTATCATGATTATTGTGTTCATGGAGTTTTTAACTGCACTTCCTAAAACTTCTCCAAAATTAGCTGTTAAATCATCGGAATTGCTTTTGGGAATATTATGGTGATCTGAATCTTTTAAATTTTTGTCTTTGATATTATAATTTCTAAAAATTATACCAGTAGTAATTGCTGCTAAATAGTTAGACACCATTATTATATAACCAATTGTAGAGCTATTAAACATTCCCATGGCGACTACGCCTAACATAAACAGGGGCCCAGAGTTATTGCAAAACGTCATTAGCCTTTCAGCTTCGGCTGTGGTTAAAAGTTTTTCTTCCCACAATCTTTTTATTATTTGTGCACCAACAGGATAGCCAGATGTGTATCCAACAGCCATTGCAAAGCCTCCGTTGCCAGAAACATTGAATATTGGCCGCATTATAGGCTCTAAAAATTTACCAAGCATTTTGACGAATCCTAATCGTACCAGCATTTCAGATCCAATGAAAAAAGGAAGTAACGCTGGGAATACTGTAAAAAGCCATAAGTTGATTCCTGATTTTGCAGCAGCAAGCGAATTTTTTGGGAATATGATAATTGAAATAACGAGAACTAAGACAAATACAATCGATAAAGCTTTTGTTTTATATTCTTTCAATGTTGTTCCCCCTTTGAAGTTTCCATAGTATATTTTTATTAAAGAAGGGGAAATAAAATGATTATTTTACTATAAACTTTTTAGTAAAATCCAATCCTGAAACTGGTTCATTTGTATATGCAAGCGTATATATATCAGTGGCTTTTAAATCTATTTCAAACATTTCTGCGTTAGACAAGATTTTTTTATATTCAGAAACTTTAGTAATAATTGGCATATTTGATCTATCTTTAATTTCTTTTAAAAGTTCTAAACCTTTTTTAGTTGTGCCTAATATTCTTATGTAATTTGGACCATCAAATTTCGAATAAATGCTTGAATCAATATCCAATAATACGTGCATCATTATTCGCCTTATTCTGCTTTCGGTATACCTTTTAGTTTTGATGTAGCCGATTATGTCACTTAAATTATTGTAGATAGATGAGGCTTTTTTTTATACGGTTTTCCAAGCCTTCTGTAACGTCAAAAACATCTTTTACTGATGCATCATTTCTCAAACGGTAGACTACTATTTTAGCAAAATCGTCTAAAGTAACGGGGCCATGACCTTCTGCAATGCACTTTTTTAAAATTTCAAGAGAATATTGTGGCATATATTTTTCTAATACAGAATAGTTTTTATCATTTATAACCTCTCTAAGATATGTAGCACTTGCAAAAGATTCTACTGTTTCCAGAGAATTATAGCCTGGTCCAAATCTTTTTAATGTCAAAGGTTTAATATTGCTGTTTAACTTGATTAAGCTTTTTATATATTCAATTCCGAGTATGTTATTTGGATTTCCGATAATATTGTTGATGGTTATTCCAAAATACTTTGATAATGCTGCTTCACGTGCCTTTGCATATGTGATGCCGCTTTTTAAATAATTTTTCAAAAGCGCTTTATAATCTTCTGGTTCATCTAAAAGAAATTTTGATATTTGATATAATTCGTCAATAGAGCCATGTTCGCTTCCAAACGATATGTAATCAACGATGTGTAAAGAATCAAGTAGTTTTATTGCACCATAAGCAAATTTTTCTGCAGTTGAAACAGCGTATATTGTAGGCAGCTCAATGACTAAATCTATTCCAGATAATAATGCTGCTTCTGTTCTTGACCATTTGTCTATAATAGAAGGAATGCCGCGCTGTACAAAATTGCCACTCATCACAGCTACAATAAAGTCTGCTTTTGTCATTTCCATAGACTTTTTTATGTGATATACGTGTCCATTGTGAAGTGGATTGTATTCTACAACTAAACCCAATACGCTCATAATATGCGCCTTTCTAAAAAATTATTAATTGTACTTATTATTTTATAAAAAATATGTTAAAATGTAAAATGTGTATACAATATATTTCTTCTTTTTAGTAAGAGGAATGTATAAAAATAAATATTTTAAAGGAAGGGATGATCTTATGAGCATTATTCAGAACATCATTGAAAAAGCTAAAAGCGATAAAAAGAAAATTGTTCTGCCAGAAGGTGCAGAACCCAGGACATTAAAAGCTGCTGAAATAGTTTTAAAAGAAGGAATTGCAGATTTGGTGCTTCTTGGAAATGAAGATGAGATAAGAAATGCAGCAAAAGACTTGGACATATCCAAAGCTGAAATAATTGACCCTGTAAAATCTGAAATGTTTGATAGGTATGCTAATGATTTTTACGAATTAAGAAAGAGCAAGGGAATCACATTGGAAAAAGCCAGAGAAACAATCAAGGATAATATCTATTTTGGATGTATGATGGTTAAAGAAGGTTATGCTGATGGATTAGTATCTGGCGCTATTCATGCTACTGCAGATTTATTAAGACCTGCATTTCAGATAATTAAAACAGCTCCAGGAGCAAAGATAGTATCAAGCTTTTTTATAATGGAAGTGCCTAATTGTGAATATGGTGAAAATGGCGTATTCTTGTTTGCTGATTGTGCGGTCAATCCATCACCTAATGCAGAAGAACTTGCTTCTATTGCTGTACAATCTGCTAATACTGCAAAGAATTTGTTGGGTTTTGAACCAAAAGTTGCCATGCTATCATTTTCCACAAAAGGTAGTGCATCACATGAATTAGTAGACAAGGTAAGAAAAGCGACAGAGATAGCAAAGGATTTGATGCCAGATGTTGCTATCGATGGTGAATTGCAACTGGATGCTGCTATTGTTAAAGAAGTTGCAGAGCTAAAAGCACCGGGAAGCAAAGTTGCGGGATGTGCAAATGTGCTTATATTCCCTGACTTACAAGCTGGTAATATAGGATATAAGCTTGTACAGAGATTAGCTAAGGCAAATGCAATTGGACCGATAACGCAAGGAATGGGTGCACCAGTTAATGATTTATCAAGAGGATGCAGCTATAAAGATATTGTTGACGTAATAGCGACAACAGCTGTGCAGGCTCAATAAAATGGAAAGTATGGAGGATGAAAACTATGAAAATTCTGGTTATTAATTGTGGAAGTTCTTCACTAAAATATCAATTGATTGAATCAATTGATGGAAATGTGCTGGCAAAAGGCCTTGCTGAAAGAATCGGCATAAATGATTCCCTGTTGACGCATAATGCTAACGGAGAAAAAATCAAGATAAAAAAAGACATGAAAGATCACAAAGACGCAATAAAATTGGTTTTAGATGCTTTGGTAAGTAGCGACTACGGCGTTATAAAGGATATGTCTGAGATAGATGCTGTAGGACATAGAGTTGTTCATGGAGGAGAGTCTTTTACATCATCAGTTCTTATAAATGATGAAGTGTTAAAGGCAATAACAGATTGTATAGAATTAGCTCCACTGCATAATCCTGCTAATATAGAAGGAATTAAAGCTTGCCAGCAAATCATGCCAAACGTTCCAATGGTGGCGGTATTTGATACAGCCTTTCATCAAACAATGCCTGATTATGCATATCTTTATCCAATACCTTATGAGTACTACACAAAGTACAGGATCAGAAGATATGGATTTCATGGCACGTCGCATAAATATGTTTCAAGTAGGGCTGCAGAGATTTTGAATAAACCTATTGAAGATTTGAAAATCATAACTTGTCATCTTGGAAATGGCTCCAGTATTGCTGCCGTCAAATATGGTAAATCAATTGACACAAGCATGGGATTTACACCATTAGAAGGTTTGGCTATGGGTACACGATCTGGAAGTATAGACCCATCCATCATTTCTTATCTTATGGAAAAAGAAAATATAAGTGCTGAAGAGGTAGTAAATATATTAAATAAAAAATCTGGTGTTTACGGTATTTCGGGAATAAGCAGCGATTTTAGAGATTTAGAAGATGCTGCCTTTAAAAATGGAGATGAAAGAGCTCAGTTGGCCTTAAATGTGTTTGCATATCGAGTAAAGAAGACGATTGGAGCTTATGCAGCAGCTATGGGAGGCGTTGATGTCATTGTATTTACGGCAGGTGTTGGTGAAAATGGGCCTGAGATAAGAGAATTTATACTTGATGGATTGGAGTTCTTAGGGTTCAGCTTGGATAAAGAAAAAAATAAAGTCAGAGGAAAGGAAACTATTATATCTACGCCAAATTCAAAAATTAGCGTGATGGTTGTGCCGACTAATGAAGAATATATGATTGCTAAAGATACTGAAAAGATTGTAAAGAGTATAAAATAGCATTCTTGACAAATGTTTACCCCATTAGTATAATTAATTTTGGCAATTATATTGGGGTGAGAAAATGAAAATTGATTTATCAAAAATTAAGGGACATAGGGGTCGTAGCATCGAAGTCAACTACGTAGAAAATCTGAGTGTTCTGGAGGTAAATAGCAATAGATACGTAGTTATAAAGCCTATTAGCGTAACTGGAAACATAGCATACGACAGTGAAGGAATAGTTTTAAAACTTTTAGTACGCGGGGCTATTAAAGTAACATGCGATAGGTGCCTTGACGAATTTGAGCATGAGTTCGTAATACCTATTGACGAAGTAATAAACGAGTCTGATAATGAATTTTCGGGTGAAGTGGAAGATGAAAAGCTTGATTTGACGAAAATTGTGATTGAAAATGTGGAACTTTCTCTTCCGATGAAGTTCATTTGCTCGGATGATTGCAAGGGTCTATGTCCTACCTGTGGTAAAAATCTTAATCATGAAAAATGCGATTGCCAAATAAAAGAAATTGATCCACGCCTTTCAGTTTTGAATAAATTACTGCAGAAGATGTAGGAGGTGTATAATATGCCAGTTCCAAAGCGTAGAACATCTAAGGCAAGAAGAGATAAAAGAAGGCATAGCCATACTTTAGCTGTACCTGCTTATGTTTTGTGCCCACAATGTCACGAACCAAAATTGCCCCACAGAGTTTGTTTAAGCTGTGGTTATTACGATGGTAAAGAGGTATTGAAAGTGGAAGAAAAGTAATGGAGTTTTCTCTATTACTTTTCTTTTTTATTTCTTGACTTTTATGTATGGCGTAATTTATAATTATGAGTAAGTCATAAAAACAACTTATATTTGGAGCTGATAATGTGGCCACGAAGCTTAGTAAAAGAGATAGATTAAAAAAGTTAAAAATTGAAATCGAAAAGAATCCATTTTACACTGATGATGAGTTAGCTGATTTGTTTTCGGTTAGCGTTCAGACGATAAGGCTGGATAGAATGGAATTAGGTATTCCAGAGCTTAGAGAAAGAATAAAGAGCGTAGCTGAAAAAAATTATAACAAGGTAAAAGCAATAGTAGGCAGCGAAATAGTAGGTGAACTTATCGATTTAGAGTTGGGAAAAAGTGGAATATCTGTTTTCGAGCCTACGCCTGAGATGGCTTTTTTAAAGACAAAAATCATACGAGGACATTACATATATTCACAAGCAGAGTCATTGGCGATATCTGTTATCGATGCTGAGGCTGCGTTGATAGGTGTTGCAAATATAAAGTATAAATATCCAGTCAAGATAGGGGATAGGCTTGTCGCAAAAGCAGAAGTAACCAGAAAAAGAGGAAATAAATATTTTGTATGGGTTATGATTAAAGTGAAAGATAGAGAAGTGTTCAGAGGTAAATTCATATTAGTATCTTTAGAAAGCGATAGCACCGAAAAGGAGGTGTAACAACCTTGAAAATAGCAGTTGATGCTATGGGAGGAGATTATGCACCACGCGAGATAATAAAAGGCGTTGAAAAGGCTTTAGATAGTTTCGATATAGAAATAGTTTTGGTTGGAAACAAAGAGCAATTAGATAAATATGTAAGAGAAAAAGATGGTTTAACCATTGTACATGCAAAAGATGTTATTACAAACAATGAACCACCTGTAGCTGCGATAAGAAAGAAGAAAGATTCTTCTATGGCTGTCGGCTTTGAAATGCTTAAAAGAGATGAAGTGGATGCTTTTTTGTCAGCAGGCAATACGGGTGCTTTAATGGCAGGTTCGCTTTTTAATATTGGCAGGATCAAAGGAATAGACAGACCTGCGTTAGCACCAATATTGCCAACTTTGAATGGTGCCACGATTTTACTTGATGCAGGTTCAAACACAGATTGCAAACCGATAAATTTATTTCAGTTTGCCATAATGGGAAGTGTATATGCACAAAAGATGCTTAATGTCGAGAATCCCAAAATTGGATTGTTTAATATTGGCGCTGAAGAAGAAAAGGGAAATGAGCTTACAAAACAAGTTTATGATTTAATAAAAAACTCTCATTTAAATTTCATTGGAAATGTAGAGGGTAGAGACATTGCGTATGGTGTAGCAGATGTTGTAACATGTGATGGATTTGTTGGAAACGCCATCTTAAAGTCGATGGAAGGGACTGCGTCTGTGATATCATCCTTGTTAAAACAGGAGCTTCAAAAGAACATATTTACTAAATTAGGCGCGATGTTAATTTACGGTGCTCTAAAAAACATAGTTAAGAAAATGGATTACACTGAATATGGTGGTGCTCCGCTTCTTGGCATAAAGAAACCTGTTATTAAAGCTCATGGAAGTTCGAAAGAAAAAGCAATTTTTAATGCTATAAGACAGGCTAAAACCATTGTGGAAATGGATGTTATATCACACATCCAGAGGGAAATAGAATTGATTGGAGATGATATAAGTGCTGCAAAATAGAGATTTTAAAGCTGGAATTTTAGGAACGGGAAGTTTTGTTCCAGAAAACAAGTTAACCAATAAAGATCTGGAGAAGATGGTGGATACTTCAGATGAATGGATTGTAACAAGGACGGGAATAAAGGAAAGACGCATTGCACCACAATCAATGACTACGTCTTACATGGCAACCGAAGCGGCAAAAAAGGCTATTGGAGATGCTGGAATAGAAGCTTCAGAAATAGATTTGATTATCGTTGCAACTGTAGTTCCAGATATGAATTTCCCTTCTACTGCTTGTCTTGTACAAGCAAATATTAAAGCTACAAAAGCAGCAGCTTTTGACATAGAAGTAGGATGTTCTGGATTTATATATGGTCTTTCTATAGCAAAACAGTTTGTAGAAAGTGGTACATATAAGACTGTTCTCGTAATTGCGGCAGATGTGCTGTCAAAAATAACGAATTGGGAGGACAGAAACACTTGTGTGCTATTTGGCGATGGAGCAGGGGCTGCTATAGTTGGTCAAGTTAAAGAGGGATATGGAATTTTAGACAATGTCATTGGGGCTGATGGAAGTGGAGGAATGCATTTATACATGCCGGCTGGTGGTTCGCGAATGCCAGCAAGCGAAGATACTGTTAAAAACAAATTGCATACAATTCACATGAATGGGCAGGAAGTTTTTAAATTTGCAGTCAATGTCATGAATACAGCAACTGTAGAAGTTTTAAATAGATGTGGATTGAAACCTGAAGATGTAGATCTTTTTATACCGCATCAAGCAAATATTAGAATAATAGATGCAGCAATGAAAAAACTGAAATTGTCAAAAGAAAAAGTTTTTATAAACTTAGATAAATATGGAAATATGTCTGCAGCTTCTGTTATTGTCGCTTTAGATGAGGCTTTGAAAGCTGGTAAAATAAAAAATGGGGACATAATTTTGATGGTTGCGTTTGGAGCCGGTTTAACATGGGGCTCTACTGTGATAAAGTGGGTAAAATAGGAGTGATAACATGCTAAAGACGCAGATTACTGATTTGTTTGGCTTGGAATATCCTATATTTCAAGGTGGAATGGCTTGGGTTGCAACAGCAGAATTGGCTGCTGCAGTTTCGAATGCTGGCGGACTTGGTATTATCGGTGCAGGAAATGCACCTGCCAGTTTTGTCAAAGAACAAATAAGAAAAGCGAGAGAATTGACTGATAAACCTTTTGGTGTTAATGTAATGTTAATGTCGCCATTTGTTGATGAAGTTATGGATGTTGTGATAGAAGAAAAAGTAAGTGTGATCACTACAGGTGCTGGGAATCCTGGAAAATATATAAATAGATTGAAAGAAAACAATATAAAAGTCGTGCCAGTAGTTCCATCTGTTGCATTGGCTAAAAGAATGGAATCAATTGGAGTTGATGCAGTTGTAGCAGAAGGAACAGAATCTGGTGGACATATAGGTGAGCTTACTACTATGGCTTTAGTGCCTCAAGTTGTCGATGCGGTGAGTATACCTGTCATAGCGGCAGGTGGCATTGGCGATGGAAGAGGTGTTGCTGCAGCTTTTTGCCTTGGAGCACAAGGTGTTCAGTTGGGCACGCGATTTGTGTGTTGTACTGAGTGTACAGCAAATGAAAAATATAAAGAGTACATAATAAACGCTAAAGACAGAGATGCAGTTGTAACTGGCAGGACTACAGGTCATCCAGTAAGATCTTTAAAAAACCATCTTACTAGAGAATTTGAAAAAGCTGAGCAAAATGGAGCTTCAAAAGAAGAGCTGGAACAGTTAGGAGCGGGAAAGCTAAGAGATGCAGTAGTATATGGAGATGTTTTAAATGGTTCTGTTATGGCTGGTCAAATATCTGGTCTTATAAACGATATTAAGCCTGCCAAAGCAATAATTGAGGATTTGTTTAATGATGCTGAGAAAATTATTGTTAGTTTATACGGAGGCTTTGGAAGATGAAAATTGCGTTTATCTACCCTGGTCAAGGTGCACAATACACTGGAATGGGAAAGGAAATATACGAAAATTTTGCTGAAGCAAGAGAAGTTTTTGAAGAGGCAAATGATGCATTAAAATACGATATCACTAGGCTGTGTTTTGAAGGTCCTGATGAAGAATTAATGAAGACAGAAAATACACAGCCTGCCATATTGACAGTAAGCATTGCATTGACTAAAGTGCTATCAAAAAGAGGGTTGAAAGCAGATGTGACGGCTGGCTTAAGCTTAGGCGAATACAGTTCTCTTGTATATTCAGGTGTATTATCTTTTAAAGATGCAGTAAAGCTTGTGAAGAAAAGGGGAGAATACATGCAAAATGCTGTTCCAATAGGCATAGGAGGAATGGCAGCGATAATAGGACTTGACAACGAAGTGGTAGAGAATATATGCTATAATGTAAGAGAATTTGGTATTGTTGAACCAGCTAATTACAATTGCCCTGGTCAATTGTCGATTGCAGGTGAAATCAAAGCTTTAGAAAAAGCTGTAGAATTTGCTAAAGAAAAAGGAGCAAAAAAAGCAGTTATGTTGTCTGTTAGTGCACCATTTCACTGCAGTATGCTTAAAGATGCAGGCATTAAATTAGAAGAAGATTTAAAGCAGGTTCCAATATTTGATATGTCAGTCCCTGTCATTACTAATGTTACTGCAGATTACCTTAAAATTGACAAGGTTAAGGAGACTTTAGTAAAACAAGTAAGCAGTCCTGTTTTATGGGAACAATCTATGAGAAAGATGATTGATGATCAAGTTGAAGTTTTCATTGAAGTAGGGCCTGGTAAAACACTTACCGGATTCATGAAGAGAATAGATAAAACAAAAAAAGCCCTCAATTTCGAAGACATGAGTTCACTTGACAAACTTTTATCCAGCTTGGAGGTAAACTGAATGGATAGGGAAATTAAAACGGCATTAGTGACAGGGGGAGGAAGAGGGATAGGGAAAGCTATCGCTTTAAAGTTAGCAGAAGATGGGTATAATGTTGTAATTAATTATTCAAAAAGTTCGAAGGATGCTTTAGAAACTGTTGAAGAAGCCAAAAAGTTTGGTGTGGAATCTTGTGCTTTAAAATGTGATATTTCAAATTATGATGAAGTTGAAAAAATGGTCAATGACATAATCGATATGTTTGGTAATATCGATGTTGTTGTAAACAATGCTGGAATAACAAAAGATAACCTTATACTTAGAATGTCCGAAGATGACTGGGATAATGTTATAGATGTCAATTTAAAGGGAACTTTTAATGTAATAAAATTTGTTTCTAAGTATATGATAAAAAGAAGAAAAGGAAAAATTATAAACATATCTTCGATAGTGGGTGTGATTGGAAATGCAGGTCAATCCAATTATGCGGCGTCTAAAGCTGGAATTATAGGTTTGACGAAATCTTTAGCTAAAGAATTAGCATCCAGAGGAATAACTGTTAATGCTATTGCGCCTGGTTTTATAGAAACGGATATGACAGAGGTATTAAGTGAAACAGTAAAATCGTCAATGTTGAATTCCATACCATTAAAAAGAGCAGGAAAACCACAGGATATAGCAAATGTAGTGTCTTTTCTTGCCAGCAGTGCTTCAGATTATATTACAGGACAGGTAATCAATGTTGACGGAGGAATGGTAATGTAATATTATTCTAATATGGGTGTTTTGAGAGGAGGTGAACTTTATGGAGTTTGAAAAAATTAGGGACATAATCGTTGAACAATTAGGAGTAGATCCAGAAGAAGTCACTATGGAATCATCTTTTATAGATGATCTTGGAGCAGATTCACTCGATATAGTTGAATTAATCATGGCGCTTGAGGAAGAATTTGATGTTGAAATTCCTGATGAAGATGCAGAAAAAATTAAAACAGTTGGTGATGTAGTAGAATATTTAAAAAATCTTGAAAAATAATATTAAGTCCCGCAATTGCGGGACTTAATTAGATAATTTTTTGATGGAGGATTATCTATGAACAGGGTTGTAATAACGGGTATAGGAGCCATAACTCCAATAGGCAATAATATTGATGATTTATGGAATTCTCTTATAAATGGTAAGTCTGGTATTGATAGAATTTCCAGATTTGATGTTTCATCTTATCCAACGAAACTGGCGGCGGAAGTAAAAGATTTTGAACCGACGGATTATATTGATAAAAAAGAAGCCAAGAGGATGGACAGATTTACTCAGTTTGCTTTGGCATCTGCAAAAATGGCTTTAGCGGATTCAGGACTTGATCTTGCCAGTGAAGATTTGGATAGAATAGGTGTTGTGTATGGCTCAGGAATAGGTGGAATAGAAACGTTAGAAAATCAACAGAATATTTTAAGGGATAAAGGTCCAGGAAGAGTAAGTCCTTTTTTTGTTCCAATGATGATAGCAGATATGGCAGCAGGGCTCATATCGATTACTTTTGGACTTAAAGGACACAATGAAACGATAGTCAACGCATGTGCATCAAGTTCCAATGCTATAGGTGATGCATTTAAAGTAGTTGAGCGCGGTGATGCGGATGTAATTGTTACTGGTGGTAGTGAAGCTGCAATAACACCTTTGGCAATTGCGGGATTTTGTTCAATGAAGGCGATGTCAACAAATGAAGATCCTAAGACTGCATGCAGACCCTTTGATGCTAATAGAGATGGATTTATAATGGGAGAAGGCTCGGCTACACTTGTCCTTGAGTCATTAGATCATGCGTTAAAAAGAGGTGCTAAAATATACTGTGAGATTGTGGGTTATGGTGCTACTGCCGATGCATATCATATAACTGCACCTGCACCTTTAGGTGAGGGAGCAGCAAGAGCGATGAAACTTGCATTAAAAGATGCTGGTATCGCGCCAAATGACATTGATTATATAAATGCACATGGGACTTCTACAGAATATAACGATAAATATGAGACTATGGCTATTAAAAATGTATTTGGAGAACATGCTTATAAATTAAAAATCAGTTCTACCAAGTCTATGACAGGACATATGCTTGGAGCATCAGGGGCTGTGGAAGCTGTGGCTACAATACTTGCTATAAAAAATGGAATTGTTCCGCCTACAATCAATTATGAGACTCCAGATCCTGAATGCGATTTGGATTATGTTCCAAATAAAGCTTTAAAGATGGATGTAAGTTATGCTTTGTCAAATTCTTTCGGCTTTGGAGGACACAATGCTTCATTAGTGTTTAAAAAATATTGAAAGAGGCACAATCATGGAGTTAAGCGATAGATATGAAAATTTAGAAAAAAATATTGGTTACACTTTTAATAATAAAAAATTGCTTAAAAATGCCTTAACACATAGTTCATGGGCAAATGAAAGCAAAAACTTTTTAAGCAGCAATGAAAGGCTGGAATTTTTAGGCGATTCTGTATTAAGCATTGTAATAAGTGAATACTTATATAAAAATAGGACTGATTTAGAAGAAGGCTATTTGTCAAAATACAGAGCTGAAATAGTCTGTGAGCCTTCACTTGCTCGATGCGCAAGAGAGATAGAGATTGGCAAGTATTTAAATATAGGTAGAGGTGAAGAGATAACAGGTGGCCGCAATAGAGATTCTATCCTGGCAGATGCGATGGAAGCTTTAATAGCGGCAGTTTACTTGGATTCGGACCTTAAAACAGTAAGTGAAGTTGTATTAAGACTCTTTGAGAAAATTATAAACGAAGTGTTAAGTGGATTAATATATCGCGATTATAAGACAAAGTTACAAGAAGTAACACAAAAAATGGGCTCAGAAAGAGTGATTTATAGATTAATAGATGAATATGGACCTGATCACAATAAGATGTTTGTAATAGAAGTTTTTGTCGGTGAAAATAGACTTGGCAGAGGAAAGGGAAGAAGTAAAAAAGAAGCTGAGCAATATGCAGCCATGGAAGCTTTAAGCAAGATGGGGTTAATATGAAAGATATTTATATTATACCGATTTTTGTTCCTCATTTAGGATGTCCTCATAAATGTGTTTTTTGTAATCAAGATGAAATAACTGGTTTGAAATCGGAAGTAAATGAGGAGTACGTAGAGAGAACTATCGAAGATTATTTGAAGACTATTCCGAAAGATGCTTACGTTGAGGTTTCCTTTTATGGTGGAAGCTTTACCGGAATACCATTAGAGATGCAAAAGAATTTTTTGTCGACTGCACAAAAATATTTGGTTTCAGGAAGCATAGATGCAATTCGATTGTCTACCAGACCTGATTATATAAATGAGATTATTCTTGACAATTTAAAAAAGTATGATGTCTCGATTATAGAACTGGGAGTACAAAGCTTGGACAATGAGGTGCTATTAAAAAGCCATAGAGGTCATAGCATTGA
The DNA here is from genome assembly GCF_000747665.1 of Thermoanaerobacterium saccharolyticum. Classification (GTDB taxonomy): domain Bacteria; phylum Bacillota; class Thermoanaerobacteria; order Thermoanaerobacterales; family Thermoanaerobacteraceae; genus Thermoanaerobacterium; species Thermoanaerobacterium saccharolyticum. The sequence continues at coordinate 30,257 of NZ_BBKT01000037.1, forward strand.
TGATGTTTATAAAGCATCAAAGCTTATAAAAGAGTATGGATTTACATTAGGACTACAAATTATGGTAGGATTGCCTGGTGATACCAGACAAAAAACATTAAAAACCGCAGATGCGATAATTTCATTGAAGCCTGCGTTTGTAAGGATTTATCCTACTCTCGTTTTGAAAGGTACTTATTTGGAAAAAATGTATAAAAACGGAATTTACGTGCCTATTAGTTTGGAAAATGCCGTGGAGATTTCAAAAGAATTGTACATCAAATTTAAGAAGAATCGTATTGATGTAATTAGAATAGGACTACAAGCTACAGATGCGATAAATGTAAATAAAGATGTGATAGCTGGTCCATTTCATCCAGCATTTGGAGAGTTAGTAAAGTCGTCTATTTATAAAGATGTTATTAAACATCTTTTTCAAAATAACGATATTAAAGAATGTACGGTATTTATTTACATCAATCCTCGTTCGGTTTCAGCTTTAGTTGGAAATAAAAAAAGAAATAAGATTTACTTAGAATCGGAATTTGGCGTAAAAATTAATATAGTTCAGCTTGATAATCTTAAAGATGATAGTGTACTTTTAGAATATGATGGTCATATATTAAAAAAATCAATAGAAGATTACATAAATGAGTCCACTATATGATCTTAAAAAATTTTTTATAAAAAGAAGGAATTAGTCATTATTTATAGAATATATATTTTGTATTCATTTTCAATTCTACTAAGGAGGTTATTATAGTGGAGGTTCTAAAAGTATCAGCTAAATCTCAACCTAAATCTGTAGCAGGTGCATTGGCGGCTGTATTGAGAGACAAGTCTGTAGCTGAGATACAGGCTGTCGGAGCGGGAGCCGTAAATCAGGCTGTGAAGGCGATAGCAATAGCAAGAGGGTTTGTGGCCCCCAATGGTATAGATTTAATTGCTATACCAGCTTTTTCAGAGATAGAAATAGAAGGGGAGACCCGAACAGCGATAAAGTTCATAGTGGAACCAAGATAATTAAAACCTGCTTCAGCAGGTTTTAATTATCTTGTGGAGTGTCTTTTAATTCTAATTTTTGGAGGGTCTTATGTTTTTAAAGAAATTAGAGATAATAGGATTTAAGTCCTTTGCAGATAGAGTTGTATTGAATTTTGAAAAGGGAATTACAGCAATTGTTGGCCCAAACGGAAGTGGGAAAAGCAATATTTCAGATGCTGTAAGACTTGTTTTGGGAGAACAAAGCATTAAAAGTTTAAGAGGAAATAAATTGGAAGATGTCATTTTTGCAGGCACAGAAAATAGGAAGCCCTTGAGTTTTGCGGAAGTCACGTTGACACTTGATAACAGTGATCACATGCTTCCACTGGATTTTACTGAGGTTGTAATAACCAGAAAAATATTCAGATCTGGTGAAAGTGAATTTTACATAAATAAGACGCAGTGCAGATTAAAAGATGTATTTGAACTTTTTATGGATACAGGAATAGGGAGAGATGGTTACTCTATCATTGGTCAAGGCAAAATCGATGAGATTTTGCTGTCAAGACCAGAAGATAGAAGGCAAATTTTTGAGGAAGCTTCTGGAATTTCAAAATACAAATACAAAAAGGAAGAGGCACAAAAAAAAATTAGTTGTGACAAATGAAAATATAAATAGAATAAATGATATATTGCTGGAGCTTCAAAATCAATTAGAACCTCTGCATGAACAAAAAGTAAAAGCAGAAACTTTCCTGAAGTTACAAGAAGAAAAAAAGCGCATTGATATAACAATTTATTGCCATGATATAGAGGAACTTTTTAAAAAGTTAAATAATTTTAAAGCAGATTATAATGCAATTGAAAAGAATGTGTTGGGATTAAAAACAGAAATCGAAAGCAAAAAAAATACATTGTATGAAGCGGAATTAGAGCTTGAAAGTTTTAAAAAGCAATTAGACAGAAAAAAAACAAGATTATTATAATTCTATAAATGAGATAGAGACATTAAATGGAAAGATAGAACTTTTAAATGAAAAAGTAAAAAATAGTGAAGAAAATATAGATAGATTAAAAAAAATCGCTTGAAGATAGTAAGAATAAATCTTTTCTTACATCAAAAGAAATAGGTGAAATTAATGAAAGCATAAAAGAAATTGAATTAAAGAAGCAATATTTTGAATCGGAGTTAAGCAATCTTATTTCAAGGTATGAATCTATAAAAGAAGAATCTAGTTTAAAACAAATGGAAGTTGAATCTGCAAAAGAAGACGTAGTTGACATTTTAAATGAGATTGCAGAGAACAATAACATTCTTTCAAAGACGGAAGTAATGAAAAATAATTTATCTGAAAAATTAAGTGATTTAGTTAAAACGCAAAATAATCTTATAAGCGACATTGAACTTAAAAATCAAGAAATAAACAAAATACAAAATAACATTGAAAGCCTTAATAGTGAATTAATTACATTTAAAGATGATAAAAATTCAACTGAAGAAAAATTAAAGTCATTAGAAAATAATATAAAGATTCAAAATAGGAAATATGAAGAAACATTAAATGAGTACAACAGTGCCTTAGCTAAATTAAGGCTTTTAAGAGATATGGATAAGGAATATGAGGGATATAACCACAGCATTAAAAACTTGATGAAGTACATTGAGAAGAATGAGCCATTAAGAAAGAATGTATTAGGTGTAGTTGGGGAATTAATTGATGTAAAAAGCGAATATTCTTTGGCTATTGAGATAGCCTTAGGTTCGGCAATTCAAGATATTATAACGGAAACTACCGAAAGTGCTAAGGATCTCATATCTGTGCTTAAAAAGAATAATTTTGGTAGAGCGACATTTTTGCCACTCGACAATATAACGTACAAACCATTTGATAAATCTCTTAATAGAGGCGATGGAGTAATAGGACTGGCTTCTGATATTATTGATTATGATAAAAAAAATTGAAAAAGCAATAAAGTTTATTTTAGGAAGGGTAATAGTTACAAATGATTTAGATACTGCTATTTCGCTAACTAGAAAATTTAAAAATCAATTTAAGATAGTGACATTAAAAGGCGAAGTAATCAATCCTGGCGGTTCGATTACTGGAGGAAGCATCTTAAAGTCTCAAAATATATTGAAACGGAAAGAAGATATTAAACTTGAGGATATAAAATGCAATAAATTAGCGGAAGAATTAAAAGAATTGGAAAAGTACAAAGATGGTTTAACTAAAGAGATAGAAAAAACAAGAGAAAAATTGGATGACATAATAAATAACATTAACATTAAAGCGAGCATTTTAAATGATTTGATAAAAACTAAATCTTTTTTAGAGATGGAGATAGAAAAGTTAAACACAATTATAAAACAAAGTAAATTAGAAGAAAAACAGGTAAGAGATGTTATAAATAGCTATGACGAGGAAATTAATAAATACAAAGATAATATATCGCAACTTTATCAAAAAAAAAGCTTATCTAGATAAATTGATCAGAGATTATAAAGACAACAAAGACTCTAATGCTGATTTTCTCAATAAGTTAGAGGTACAAATAACAGATTTAAAAATTGAATTAGCAAAATACGAGCAAAAGTTGATGAATGATATTTCGAAATTAAATGAAAAGAAATTGGAATATAGTAACATTACTGAATCAATTATTGAGATAGAAAAAAGCCTTGACAAGTATGAAAATTTAAAAATAATGTATGAAAAAGATATAAATAAATCTAATGAGAAAAGCGAAGTTTTAAATGAAAGACTTAAAAAGATTAACGAATATATACAGGAAATGGAGAGAAAGATTGAGACAAAATTGGAAAACATAAATACTGACAAAGAGATATTGGCTAAGTTAGAAAATGAATATTCTAAAGAAATAGAAAATAAGCGGTTGAAAGAATTGAATATTCAAAAGGTTGAAATGGAAATTGAAAATATCAAAAATAAACTTTGGGAAGATTATGAAATAACTTTCAACAATGCAAAAGCAAATTTAATGAAGGAAAATATTTTGACATTGAGGCAGCAGTTATCAAAAATTAATGCATCAATTAAAGATTTAGGAATAGTCAATCTAAATGCGATAGAAGAATACAAAAATTTAAAAGAACGATATGACTTTTTGAAAATGCAATATGATGATTTGGTGGAAGCAAAGAATTCACTTAATTCAATCATTGATGATGCAAATAAAATTATAAAGACAAAATTCAAGGATAATTTTAACTTAATCGAAGCACAATTTAAAGAAACTTTTAAAAAATTGTTTGGCGGTGGCAGAGCAGAATTAATTTTGACAAATCCTGATGATTTGCTTAATACAGGGATAGAAATAAACGTACAGCCTCCTGGGAAAAAACTTCAAAACATTTCGCTTCTATCCGGTGGTGAAAAAGCATTAGTTGCAATATCTTTGTTATTTGCTATGATATTAATAAGACCGACGCCTTTTTGTATACTCGATGAAATAGATGCTGCGTTAGATGATGCAAATGTCGATAGATTTGCATCTTACTTGAAAGACCTTTCTCGCGAATCACAGTTTATAGTTGTGACTCACAGAAAAGGTACTATGTCAGTTGCTGATACATTGTATGGAGTAACCATGCAGGAGAAAGGTGTTTCAAACTTATTATCGTTAAAATTAGAAAGTGCTTAGAAAGGAATGTAATGTATGTTAAACTTCTTCAAAAAAATTAAAAAAGACAATGAAATTATAGAAAAAGAAGATAAAAAAGGACTTTATCAGAGACTAAAAGATGGTCTTGCAAGAACGAGGGATAATTTTACAGCCAAGATAGATGACATATTATCGTTAGGAAGAAAAGTAGACGATGAATTGTTTGAAGAATTGGAGGAAATTTTAATATTAGCAGATGTTGGTGTTTCTACAACAGAAAAAATTATTGACAATTTAAAAGAGAAAGCTAAGGAGCAGAAAGTTAAAGATGCAGAAAAAATAAAGGAATTGTTGGCAGAAGAAATATACGATATTATGGAGGCTAAAGAGACATCGCTTAAAATTACACCACCAACTTTAATTTTAATTGTTGGTGTCAATGGTGTAGGTAAGACGACGACAATAGGCAAACTTGCCAATAAGTTTAAAAGAGAGGGGAAAAGGGTACTGCTTGTGGCAGCAGATACATTTAGGGCAGCGGCCATAGATCAGTTAGATGTATGGGCAGGAAGAAATAATTGTGAAATAATCAGGCATGAAGAGGGTTCAGATCCGGCATCTGTCCTCTTTGACGGCATAAAAGCTGCGAAATCCAGAAATGTAGATGTGATATTGTGCGATACTGCGGGAAGGCTACACAACAAAAAAAATCTTATGGAAGAATTAAAAAAGATATACAGAGTTGCTCAAAGAGAATTTAATGAAGGCAATATAGAGACGTTTTTAGTTTTAGATGCTACAACTGGACAAAATGCAATACAACAAGCTAAAATCTTTAAAGAGGCTACGGATGTAACTGGTATAATACTGACAAAACTTGATGGAACAGCAAAAGGAGGTATTGTAATATCGATAAAATCTGAGCTTGATATACCCGTAAGGTTTATTGGTGTAGGAGAAGGTATTGACGACTTTCAAGAGTTTGATTCAGAAAAATTTGTTAAGGCATTATTTGAATAAAAACTTGACAAATTAGTTTTTCTCATATAAAATCTTAATGTAAAGGCAAGTACCTTAACAGGTGGTATATATGAATTCTGACTTTGTTGAAATGAATGTGTTGTATGATTTTTATGGCTCGTTACTTACAGGTAAACAAATGGATATATTTAAAATGTACTATATGGATGACTATTCATTAGGTGAGATATCACAGGAGCTTAATATTTCAAGACAAGGCGTATATGACTCTTTAAAAAGGGCTGAAAGTATTTTAAAATATTACGAAGATAAATTGGGGCTCGTGAAAAAATACAATGATAACATGGAAAAGCTATCTAAAATAAAGCGGTTGGTATATGAGGCAAAAAAACATGTTTCCGATAAAAAAGCCTTAGAGGCATTGGAAGATATAGAAAAAGAAATTGATAGTTTGGAATTGTAAATAAAATTCTAGGAGGTTTTTGAATGGCATTTGAAAGTCTTACTGGAAAGCTTCAAGACATTTTTAAGAAACTTAGAGGTAAAGGTAAGCTAAGCGAAAAAGATGTAAAAGAGGCTATGAAAGAAGTTAAGATAGCACTTTTAGAGGCTGACGTTAATTTTAAAGTTGTTAAAGAATTTATAAATAATGTTACTGAGAAGTCTTTGGGGCAAGAAGTGATGGAAAGCCTAACGCCTGCGCAGCATGTCATAAAAATTGTCAATGACGAATTGACAGCACTGATGGGCTCTAAAGAAAGCAAGATCAATTTTAGCGATAAACCTCCAACAGTTATAATGATGGTGGGATTGCAAGGTTCCGGTAAGACGACTACTAGTGGCAAACTTGCTAATTATTTAAAATCGAAAGGAAAAAGTCCTGTACTTGTTGCATGTGATATATATAGACCTGCAGCAATTAAACAGCTTCAAGTAGTTGGTTCATCCATAAATGTGCCTGTTTTTTCAATGGGTGATAAGACATCACCTGTTGATATTGCAAAGACTTCTATAGATTTTGCAAAAAATAATAATTATAACGTAGTGATAATTGATACGGCTGGGAGACTCCATGTAGATGAAGAATTGATGGATGAATTGAAAAACATAAAAGATGCTGTGAATCCGGATGAAATACTTTTAGTTGTTGATGCTATGACTGGTCAAGATGTTGTCAATGTAGCTGAATCTTTTAATGAAAAACTTGATATAGATGGAGTTATATTGACAAAACTTGATGGTGATACGAGAGGCGGAGCGGCTTTGTCTGTGAAAGCTGTCACCCATAAACCCATTAAATTTATAGCATCAGGCGAAAAATTTACTGACATAGAAGTTTTTCATCCAGATAGAATGGCTTCAAGAATATTGGGAATGGGTGATGTTTTAAGTTTAATTGAAAAAGCTCAGGCACAGATAGATGAAAAAAAGGCATTAGAATTGCAAAAAAAGATTTTAGAGCAACAGTTTTCGTTTGATGACTTTTTAGAACAATTACAGGGATTAAAAAATATGGGCCCAATTGATCAGTTGTTTTCCATGATACCAGGTGTAAATATGTCAAAATTAAAAGGAATAAACGTAAGTGATAAGGACATAAAGAGAATAGAGGCAATAATCCAGTCAATGACTAAAGAAGAAAGACAAAATCCCTCTATCATAAATGGCAGCAGAAAAAAGAGAATCGCTGCTGGCAGTGGTACATCGATTCAGCAAGTGAATAGCTTACTTAAACAGTTTGAGCAAACTAAGAAGATGATGAAGCAGTTTACTGATATGGGCAAGAATATGAAAATAGGCAAAAGGAAAATGCCATTTTTCAAATAGGAATTTATCTTTAAAAGGAGGTGATAAAGTGGCAGTTAGGATTAGATTAAAAAGAATGGGTGCAAAAAAGTCACCGTTTTACAGATTTGTTGTGGCTGATTCAAGATCACCACGTGATGGTAAGTTTATAGAGGAGATTGGATATTATAATCCAGTATCTAATCCAAAGGAAATTAAAATTGATTCTGAAAAAGCCATAAAGTGGCTAAAAGTAGGTGCACAACCATCTGACACGGTTAGAGCTCTATTCAAAAAAGAAGGCATATTTGATAAAATTAACAATTAAAATGCTGTTTTAGGAAGGGATAAACATGGGTGAATTAGTTAAGTTCATTGCAAAATCTCTCGTTGATAATCCTGACGCAGTCCAAATTAATGAAATTGAAGGTGAGCAGTCAATCATAATAGAGCTTAAAGTTGCTCCAGAAGATATGGGAAAAGTTATAGGGAAACAAGGTAGGATAGCAAAAGCCATAAGAACTGTTGTTAAGGCTGCTGCAACCAAAGAAAAGAAGCGTGTCATCGTAGAAATAATTTAGGTGATTTTATGGATGATTATTTGTCCGTAGGTAAAATTACATCTGCATATGGTGTAAACGGTGAAGTCAAAGTATATCCGCTTACAGATCATTTAGATAGATTTTATGATCTCGATTATGTGTATATTTTTGATGATGAAAAAAAGGTTCAATATCAAATTGAGTCGGTAAGATTTATTAAGAATCTTGTTTTGATAAAATTTTATGAAGTAAATGACAGAAATGAGGCGGAGAAGCTTAAAGACAAATTTATAAAAATAACGATGGATGATGCTATAGAGCTGGAAGAAGACGAGTATTTTATTAAAGACTTGATAGATATGAAAGTTTACACTGATGATAAAAGAGAGTTGGGTGTATTAAAGAACGTGTTAAAAACTGGTGCTAATGATGTGTATGTGGTAAAAACAGAAGAGAGGGACATATTGATACCTGCTATTAAAGATGTGATTAAAGATGTGGATATAAACGGTAAAAAAATGATAGTCCATCTTTTGGAGGGACTATAATGATTTTTAATGTTTTAACGATTTTTCCTGATATGTTTGAAGGCATACTCAGAAATAGCATTCTAAAAAGGGCAATTGAGAGAGAATTGATAAAAGTAAATTTGGTAAATATCAGGGATTATTCGAAAGACAAACATAAGAAAACCGATGATTATCCGTACGGCGGCGGGTATGGTATGGTAATGATGGTTCAGCCAATATATGATGCAATTAATGCAGTCAAATCATTTAAAGATCTGCCAGTTTTTTATATGGGCCCTAAAGGAAAAAGATTTGATCAAAAGAAAGCTATAGAGCTATCAAAATACGATGAAATAATCATTTTATGTGGACATTACGAGGGAATCGACGAAAGAGCGTATTCATTGATAGACGAGGAGATATCAATAGGAGATTTCATTCTGACAGGCGGCGAAATCGCTGCGATGGCAGTTATAGATTCCGTGTCAAGGTTGATACATGGTGTTTTGCCGCAAGATGAAAGTTTTATCGATGAATCTTTTTATTGTGGCTTATTAGAATATCCTCAATATACAAGGCCTGAAATATTTAATGGGATGGAAGTCCCGAAAGTGTTACTGTCTGGAAACCATGCAGAGATTGCTAAGTGGAGAAGGCAGAAATCATTAGAGGCTACGCTTAATTTACGCCCAGATCTTTTAGATAGAAAGTATCTATCAGAACAAGATATTGAATATCTTAAAGAGTTAGGTTATTCAGATATTTGAAAGGAGGGGAAAAAATGAATCTAGTTGATATTGTAGAAAGAGAACAATTGAGAGAAGTACCTGAATTTAATGTTGGTGATACTGTAAGAGTACATTATAAAGTTATCGAAGGTGACAAAGAAAGAATTCAGGTTTTTGAAGGTGTTGTTATAAAGAGAAGTGGTGGATTATTAAGAGAGAACTTTACTGTAAGGCGTATTTCTTATGGTGTTGGAGTAGAAAGGACTTTCCCGCTTCACTCACCTAGGATAGAAAAGATAGAAGTAGTAAGAAAAGGTAGAGTTAGAAGAGCCAAACTTTATTACGTTAGAAAAAGAGTTGGCAAAGCTGCTAAAATTCAAGAGAAAAAATAAAGGGGACTTGACTAGTCCCTTTTTCAATATTTGGAGGAAATTATGTATCAATGGTATCCTGGACACATGGCAAAAACTAAACGCCTGATTGAAGAGAATTTAAAAATAGTAGATGTTGTTTATGAATTATTAGATGCTCGAATCCCAAAAAGCAGTAGAAATCCATTGATAGACGACTTAGTCAAAAATAAAAAGCGAATTATTTTGCTTAATAAATCCGATTTGGCTGATTTAGAAGTCAATAAAATGTGGAACGATTATTTCAATCTTAAAGGTCACGTAAGCCTTAATATAAATTCTTTAGATAGCAAATGCATTCAAAGTATTTACGAATTGACTTTAAAAGAGTGTAGCGATATAATCGATAAAAAAAGGCAAAAAGGTATAAAAGCCAAACTACGAGCAATGATAGTCGGTATACCTAACGTTGGGAAATCGACATTGATAAATTCTTTAACAAAAACAAAAAATGCTAAGACAGGAAACAAACCAGGTGTGACGAAATCAAAGCAGTGGATAAAAACACCTTATTTTGATTTGTTGGATACTCCAGGCATTCTGTGGCCTAAATTTGAAGACGAACATGTTGGAATAATGTTAGCTTTAACCTCTGCAATTAAAGATGAGCTATTAAATCACGAAGAGTTGGCATGTTCATTACTCGATATATTGAAAATAAATTATCCAGAACTTTTAATGAAAAGATACAAGTTAGAAGATATAGGCAAGGATGTGTATAAATTACTTACGGATATAGGTAAATCAAGGGGTTGTTTGTCTTCTGGAGGAATTGTTGACACAGAACGTGCTGCAAAAATTATTGTTGATGATTTTCGTGCAGGAAAAATGGGCAAAATATCTCTTGAAAGACCTGATTAGGGGGATTTCTGATGCTTTCTATAACCAAAAGCATGGCAATCTTAGGCATTGATGGATATGTAGTAGATGTAGAAATTGATATATCAAATGGGCTTCCTGCTTTCGATATAGTCGGATTAGGCGATACAGAGATAAAAGAATCAAGAGATAGAGTAAGAGCTGCTATAAAAAATAGTGGGTACGAATTTCCGGTTAAAAAAATAACAGTAAATTTAGCACCTGCTAATACTAAAAAAGAAGGCACATCATTTGATCTTCCGGTAGCTGTAGGAATACTCATATGCACTGGACAAGTTAAATCTGTTGATAATGATACAGTTTTGCTGGGCGAGCTATCACTTGATGGATCTTTACGACCAATTAAAGGTGCGTTGCCTATGGCTATGGATGCAAGGCTTTACGGAATTAAGAGGATGATACTGCCATATGCAAACGCAAAAGAAGCTGCCATAACAAAAGATGTAGAGATTATACCTGTCAAATCTTTAAAAGACGTTGTTGATTACATAAATGGCATAAAAGTAATCGACAGCATAAAAATTGATATTGATGAGTTTTTCAAAAGAGAAAATTATGACGTAGATTTTTCTGATGTAAAGGGGCAGGAAAATGCAAAAAGAGCATTTGAAATTGCTGCTGCCGGTGGACACAATGTTATGCTTGTAGGTCCTCCTGGTTCAGGCAAAACCATGTTGGCAAGAAGGTTTCCTACCATACTTCCAGAGATGACTTTGGAAGAGGCATTAGAAGTTACCAAAATACATAGTATAGCAGGGACTTTGCCTGAAGATGTATCACTATTGACAAACAGGATTTTTCGAGCGCCTCATCACACTATTTCGACAGTTTCTTTAGTTGGCGGTGGCAGGATTCCGAAACCGGGAGAAGTTTCTTTAGCGCATTATGGCGTCTTGTTTCTTGATGAATTTCCTGAATTTCGGAGAGATGCTATTGAGGCGCTTAGACAGCCGTTAGAAGATGAATGTGTTACGATATCACGAGTCAATGCTACTTTTACGTATCCAGCAAAGGTAATTCTAATTATCGCATTAAATCCATGTCCCTGCGGCTATCTAGGTGACACAACTCACGAGTGTAGGTGTACTCCTAATGAAATAAGGCGTTATCAAAACAAAATTTCCGGTCCTTTATTAGATAGGATTGATTTGCATGTGGAAGTAAATCGCGTAGACAAGCAAAAGTATTTTGATGATGATGCAAATGTTGAAACATCAGAAATGATACGCAATAGAGTAAAAAAGGCAAGAGAGATTCAATTAAAAAGGTATAAAGGCAGTGGTATATTTTTTAATTCTCAGCTGAATAATAATATGATAAAAAAGTACATAAAACTTGATGAAAAAACTACGGATATGATAAAAGAATATTTTGATACATTGGGACTCAGTGCAAGGGCTTATAATAAAATAATAAAAGTAGCAAGGACGATTGCTGATCTAGAGGGAAGTCATGATGTTAAATATGAACATGTTGTAGAAGCATTTCAATATAGAAATTTAAACAATAAATACATTAGCAATTAAAAGAGGTGTTAAAGATGCAGAGAGTTTTTTCGGGTGTGCAACCAACAGGGGATATTCATATTGGCAATTATTTAGGAGCAATGAGACAATTTGTAAAACTTCAAGATGATTATAGTTGTTTATTTTGTATTGTAGATTTACATGCATTGACTGTTCCACAAGATCCAGAGACTTTGCGCAAAAAATCCATCGAATTGGCTGGACTTTATCTTGCCATAGGTCTTGATCCTAAAAAAGTGATTATTTTTGTTCAATCACATGTTAAAGAGCATTCAGAACTTGCTTGGTTGCTACAGTGTATGACATATTTTGGCGAGTTAAATAGAATGACTCAATTTAAAGATAAAAGCAAAGGAAAAGAGTCTGTATCAGTAGGTTTGTTCACATATCCTGATCTAATGGCGGCGGATATCTTGCTATACGATACAAATTTTGTTCCTGTAGGCAATGATCAAAAACAACATTTAGAGCTTACAAGAGATATAGCCATAAGATTTAACAATAGATTTGGTGATACTTTTGTAATACCTGAACCGATGATTATGAAGACTGGTTCGAGAATAATGAGTTTAACTGAACCTGATAAAAAAATGAGCAAAAGTAGTGAAAATCAATATAGCAAAATAAATTTGTTAGATGATCCTTCTTTGGTAAAGAAGAAAATCATGAAGGCAGTCACAGATTCAGAAAACGTGATAAGATATGATCCTGAGAATAAACCGGGTTTAAGCAATTTGCTTACGTTATACAGTGCATTTACTGACATAAGCATAGAAGATGCGGAGGCAAGATTTAAGGGACAAGGATATGGAACCTTAAAGAAAGAATTAGTTGATGTTATAGTAGAAAGGCTTCAGGAAATACAGTATAATTACAAAAATCTGGATTTGAATTTTATAAATGAAGTATTAAAAGATGGTGCTGAAAAAGCCAATGAAATTGCAAAAACGACTGTAAATAAAGTTAAAGACAAAATGGGACTATTACCTAAAGCGTAAACGCATCTTTTATGTGATTTATATTGTTAAGCTTAAATGTTTTTGGATCGATTAATATCTCAATTACATCAAATCTAAAAATATTATTTGCATATTTTTCGTTGAATGCCAAGAAAGCTTCTGCGACTTTAATGATTTTATTTTTTTTTATGGTACGTTACTGCTTCCTTTGGATAGCCGAATTTTGTTGAAGTCCTTGTTTTAACTTCAACAAAAATCAGGCTATTTTTATTTAATGCTATTATATCTATTTCTCCGATAGAGCACCTGAAATTTTTGCAGACAATATTATAACCGGATTTTTTTAAATAATTTTCTGCAATTGTTTCTCCTAAATTACCTAATATTTTATTTTTCATGTAATCAATCACCTAATATATTTTTTAAAAATGTTTTTCTATGTATTGGACATGGGCCGTATTTTTTTTATAGCTTCTATATGTTCTTTTGTGCCATAGCCTTTATTTTTGTAAAAGCCGTACTGTGGATATATTTCGTCGTATTTTTTCATCAAATTATCCCTTGTAACTTTAGCTATTATAGATGCAGCGGCAATAGAAATGCTTTTTGCATCACCTTTTATTATAGGCTTTTGTGCAATATCAATATCTGGTATTGATATTGCGTCTACCAGCAAAAAATCAGCTTTAATATTAAGATTAGAAATCGCCACTTTCATTGCTTCATAAGTGGAGTTTAGTATGTTTATTCTATCAATGCGTTCATTGTCTATTATGCCAATACCATATGAAATCGCATTTTTTTTTAATTATCTCAGATAATAATTCTCTTTTTGACTCACTTAATTTTTTTGAATCATCAATATCTGGAATAAATGATTGCTTTGGAAGTATTACACACCCTGCAACGACAGGACCTGCTAAAGGTCCTCTTCCAACTTCGTCAATTCCTCCAATCAACTTATAATCTGAATTGTAAAGTTCATTTTCGTATTTCATTAAATTATTTAATCTACTTCTTTCTTTCTCAAGCCATCTTAAAGCATTGCTGCTTATCTTGTACCCTTCTATTTCGAATCCATAGCTATATATGTGTTTTTTTAAACTTTTTATCGTTAAAAATTGTTTTACCATTTTATCACCCAACTTATACTTATTCGACAAAAATATATAAAATACCTGCTTTTATTTTTTGTTTTTTATTATTATAATGATAATGTTTAAAATATATATTTGAGGTGTAATAATGGATAGGAATAAAATATTTTCTGCTTGGCTTAGTTCAATTAACGGCGTAGGTGCAAAGACTTTTAAAAAGCTTATGGATTATTTTGGAAATGCAGAAACCGTATATAAATCGAGCGCGGGTGATATAAAGCAAGTAGTTAATAATGAAAGGATCTTAAGTAGTATAATAGAGGCAAAAAAGGTCGATCCATATAAATACGTAGAAAGGTTGAATAAAGAAAAAGTAAAAGTGTTATTGATAGATGATGACGAATATCCAAAATTACTTCGAGAGATATACGATGCACCTCCTGTTTTGTATGTAAAAGGTAATATCACTGAATCTGATGATATGTCAATTGCCATAGTTGGTTCAAGAAATGCTACATCGTACGGTAAATTGATGTCTGAAAAATTTTCATACGAATTGTCTAAGCATGGATTTACCATAATAAGTGGAATGGCTAGAGGAATTGACAGTCAAGCCCATAAAGGTGCTATAAAAGCTGGAGGAAGGACAATTGCAGTACTTGGCTGTGGAGTAAATATAGCATACCCTGAAGAAAATAAAAAACTGATGGAGGAAATAATTTCTAAAGGTGCTGTTGTATCGGAATACCCGCTTGATTGTCTTCCTGTTGCGGGCAATTTTCCTGCTAGAAATAGGATAATAAGCGGATTGTCGTTAGGTGTATTAGTTGTTGAAGCAGGTGTTAAAAGTGGTTCTTTGATTACTGCCAAATTTGCGTTGGAACAAGGAAGAGATGTTTTTGCTGTTCCAGGTATTATTACAAGTGCTTATAGCAAAGGTACAAATGGATTAATAAAACAAGGTGCAAAGTTAGTTGCAAATGTCAGCGATATACTTGATGAGTATAATTTTAGAGAAGATATAAAAACAAGAATAAATGAGCGATTCGTAAATACACTAAGCAGTGAAGAACGAAAATTGTACGCTATAATATCAGAATGCCCAAGAGACATAGAAGAAATTGTGGAGATAACTAAATTTCCTATATCTAAAGTGAATTATCTTTTATCATCACTGACGATTAAGGGTCTTATTGTCAGGCTACCTGGAAATAAATACGAAAAGAGTTTTAATTAATACGACAATTTGATATAATTAATAATTGTTTTGGAGGTATCAAAATGGAAAAATCTTTGGTAATAGTAGAATCGCCTTCTAAGGCTAAAACAATACATAAATATTTAGGCAAAAATTATAAAGTCGAAGCGTCTATGGGACACATTAGAGATTTGCCTAAAAGCCAGCTTGGAATAGATATTGAAAAAAATTTTGAACCAAAATATATAACGATTCGCGGAAAAGGACCGATAATCGAGAAGCTAAAAAAAGAGGCAAAAAATGTATCAAAAATTTACCTTGCCACAGACCCTGATAGAGAAGGAGAGGCTATATCATGGCATTTGGCAAGTTTATTAAATATTGATATTAATGAAAAATGTAGGATAGAGTTTCATGAGATAACAAAAAATGCCATACAGAATGCCATTAAAAATCCAAGGGAAATAAATATGAATTTGGTTGATGCACAGCAAGCCAGACGAATTTTAGATAGACTTGTAGGTTATAATATAAGTCCTTTGCTTTGGAAAAAAATAAAGAGAGGTTTGAGTGCAGGGAGAGTTCAATCGGTAGCAACAAGGTTGATTTGTGATAGAGAAAAGGAAATCGAGGATTTTAAACCAGAGGAGTATTGGAGCATATCAGCGTATTTGTACAAAGAAAAAAAGACACAACATTTTGAAGCAAAATTTTACGGTACAAAAGAGGGAAAAGTAGAATTAAAAAACGAGAAGGATGTAAACAAAATAATAGGCGATTTAACAGATGATTATGTAGTAGAAAATGTCAAAACAGGCACAAAAAAGAGAAATCCTTCTCCACCTTTTATAACAAGCACAATGCAGCAAGAAGCTTCAAAAACATTGGGTTTCACTGCGAAAAAGACGATGATGATTGCGCAACAACTTTATGAAGGTGTAGAAATAAAGGGCGAAGGCAGCCTTGGATTAATAACTTATATGAGAACAGACTCGACAAGAGTATCCGATGAAGCTAAAAAAGCGGCTTATGAGTATATATCGCAGAAATACGGAAAGGAATATGCAAACCAAAATGCTACATATTCAAAGAAGGGAGGAAATGTGCAAGACGCACATGAAGCTATAAGACCTACATATATAGATTTAGACCCTGAAAGAATTAAAGATTCCTTAAAACCAGATCAATATAAACTGTATAAGTTGATTTGGAGTAGGTTTTTGGCAAGTCAGATGTCACCAGCTTTATATGATACAATGAACGTTGATATTGTTAATAAAAATTACGTATTTAAGGCAAGTGGTTCTAAGATTAAGTTTGCTGGTTTTATGGTGGTCTACACAGATAATGTGGAAAACGAAAATGAAGATAAAATACTTCCAATGCTTAATAGCGGAGATTTTTTGAAATTAAAGGAATTAAAGCCAGAACAGCATTTTACGCAGCCACCTGCAAGATATACCGAAGCTACACTGATAAAAGAGCTTGAAGAAAAAGGTATAGGAAGGCCAAGCACTTATGCACCTATAATATCCACATTATTAGAAAGAGGATATGTAATAAAGGACAAGAAAAATCTTAAGCCAACGGAATTGGGATTTATTGTGACAGATGTAATGAAAGAATTCTTTCCGGACATAGTAGACGTAAAATTTACAGCTCAAATGGAAGAGCAATTGGATAGAATTGAAGAAGGAATTGAAAAATGGTGTGATGTCATCGATGAATTTTACAGTGGTTTTAATGATTCACTAAAGGTAGCAGAGGAACAAATGAAAGATATTGAAATAAAAGATGAAGAAACTGATATAAAATGCGAATACTGTGGTAGAAATATGGTTATAAAATATGGACGTTATGGTAAATTTTTGGCTTGTCCAGGATTTCCGGAATGTAAAAATACTAAACCATTGTACGAAGAAACTGGCGTTACATGTCCTAAATGTGGAGGTAAAATAATCATTAAGAAAAGCAAAAAAGGCAAGGTCTATTATGCGTGCGAAAATTCTTCAAAGTGTGGTACTATGTTTTGGGATAAGCCAATAACAGAGGCATGTCCCAAATGCGGTGCTTTACTTGTTGAGAAATATTCAAAAGGACGAAAGATTATCAAATGCAGTAATTGTGATTATGTAAAGTAATTTAAATATATAAAAAATTTCGAAATATTATTGAAATGTTATAAAATTTGTGTTAATATTATATTGTTTTTGGGGGGTGAGAATTTGTTTAAAGGCACTACTATAGTCGCTGTAAGACGAGGCAATAAAGTCTCAATAGCTGGTGATGGTCAAGTAACGTTTGGAGAAAATACAATTTTAAAACACGGCGCAAAAAAGATTAGAAGGTTGTATAATGATGAGGTACTGATTGGATTCGCTGGCTCAGTAGCTGATGCATTTACTTTATCTGAAATGTTTGAAGAAAAATTGGAGCAATACGGTGGGAATTTAAAAAGAGCTGCTGTTGAGCTGGCACAGGATTGGAGAAAAGACAAAATTTTAAAAAAACTAGAAGCACTTTTAATTGCAGCAGATAAGAATGTGACGTTAGTTATTTCTGGCAATGGAGAAGTGATTGAACCAGACAACGATGTAATTGCGATTGGTTCCGGTGGAAATTTTGCAATGTCGGCAGCACTTGCACTAAGGTATAATACAGATTTGCCGGTAGATGAAATTGCGAGAAAGTCCCTTGAGATTGCATCTCAAATTTGCGTATATACAAATGATCATATAACAGTAGAAAGCTTGTAAGGAGGGACTTAGTATGAAGAATTATACTCCAAAAGAAATTGTCGATGCTCTTGATAAATATATAGTTGGTCAAGACATGGCAAAAAGATCTGTAGCTGTAGCACTTAGAAACAGATACCGCAGAAATTTACTGCCAGACGAATTAAAAGACGAAATAACGCCTAAAAATATTTTGATGATTGGACCTACAGGTGTAGGAAAGACGGAAATAGCACGAAGGATTGCAAAGCTTATTGAAGCTCCTTTTGTTAAAGTTGAGGCTACTAAGTTTACAGAAGTTGGTTATGTTGGACGAGATGTAGAGTCGATGATACGAGATCTGCTTGAGTCAGCCATTCGGATGGTTAAACAGGAGAAAATGCAAAATGTCATGTTAAGGGCAAAAGAACTTGCAGAAGAGAGAATATTAGATTACTTGATAAATGGCAGGAAAAGCAAAAGACAGAAAAATCCCTTTGAGTTTTTGTTTAATGCACAAGGCGATGAGGATACCCACGATGATGATGGGCAAGAAATAAGAATGCAAAAAGAGCAATTAAGAGAAAAAATAAGAAGCGGAGAATTAAACGATAGGATAATTGAGATTGAGATAACAGATTCTTCTTTACCAATTTTAGAAATGTATTCAAATATAGGTGCGGAAGAAATGAACATCAATTTACAGGATATGTTTGCAGATATTTTACCTAAAAAGAAGAAGTATAAAAAAGTACCCATAGGGGAAGCAAAGAAAATTTTAGAGGCTGAAGAAGCTCAAAATTTGATTGATATGGATGAGGTTATTGATGAAGCCATTAGGAGAACGGAACAAGATGGCATAATCTTTATAGATGAAATTGATAAAATTGCTGGAAGCGGATACACTAATGGTCCAGATGTATCTAGAGAAGGAGTTCAAAGAGATATATTACCTATAGTGGAAGGCAGCACAGTTATGACAAAATACGGTCCTGTTAAAACAGATTATATTCTTTTTATAGCTGCAGGTGCTTTTAATGTGTCTAAGGTGAGCGATTTAATTCCTGAGTTACAAGGGAGATTTCCTGTAAGAGTGGAGCTTAAATCTCTGACTAAAGAAGATTTCATAAAGATTTTGAAGGAGCCTAAAAATGCACTGACAAAGCAGTATGCAGCATTACTGAGCACAGAAGGGATAGTAGTTGAATACACAGATGATGGAATAGATAGGATTGCAGAAATTGCTTATATAATAAATCAACAATCTGAAGACATAGGTGCAAGGCGGTTACATACGGTAATGGAGAAGCTTTTTGAAAAGCTATCGTTTGAAGCTCCTGACATAACTGGTGGCAAAGTGATTATCGATAAGAATTATATCGATGAACAGCTAAAAGATAATTTAAACAAATTTGATGTTAATAAATACATACTTTAAGAGGAGGATAATAATGGGGATACTATTAGAGAAAATTAGAAAAGTAAATAAGGTACTTCAAAAAACAGGTGTTCATCCAGTTGATTTTAATGAATTATCTGAGATACTGAAGGATGTCATCAACTGCGATGTTTTTATAGTAAGCAGAAGAGGCAAGCTTTTAGGGAAAAATATAGAAAAATTTGCAGGAAATATAGATGAATCGATAGTCAAAAGTATGCAGCTTTCAGAGGATTTTAATGATGAGCTTTTAAAGATAGCAGAAACATCTGTAAATCTAACTGTCGAAAGTAAAGCCATGCTTGTAAAAAAGGATGATGTTTTTGAGACCATAGTTCCTGTTTTCGGTGGTGGAAATCGACTTGGTACCCTAATGCTTTTGAGAGTAGGAGATAAATTCACTGATGATGATATTATTTTAGCTGAATACGGTGCTACAGTTATAGGATTGGAAATACTGAGATCTAAGAATTATGAAATGGAGGAAGATGAAAGAAAACGTACAGTAGTACAGATGGCTTTGGCAACATTATCATATTCAGAGTTAGAAGCTGTGATTCACATATTTGAAGAATTAGATGGAAACGAAGGTTTGCTTGTGGCCAGCAAGATAGCAGATAAAGTCGGCATAACAAGGTCTGTAATTGTTAATGCTTTGAGAAAATTTGAAAGTGCTGGTGTTATTGAGTCTAGATCGTTAGGAATGAAAGGAACTCACATAAAGATTTTGAATGATAAACTTATAGATGAGCTTAAAAAGTTAAAACGATGATGCGAAAAAAGTCCTAAATAAATTTAGGACTTTTTTCTTATGGTCTTTAAAATCATCCAGTGCTATAATATATTTTGACAAAATTTGATAAATACTGACATATATTTCTTTACTTACTCATAATACAGCTTTTATGCCAAAATAATCAATTTAATTGAATATTTTTTGAAGGAAAATGCAATTTTGTGTCGAATAATAGTATTATTGAAATGGAGGAATAAAAATGCTGGGAATCAATTTTAATACAGTAGATCTTATGAGTAAAGCCTTAGATGCTTCAGAGCTTAGAAATGAAGTCATATCGAATAATATCGCCAATGTGGACACCCCAGGTTTTAAAAGATCTGATGTAAATTTTGAAAGCATTTTAATTGATGCTATAAATTCCAATAAATTAGCTGGTTTTGTTACTGATAAAAATCATATACCAATTAATTCGACATCGATAGACAATATTAAGCCGCAAATTATTCAGGATAATAGTACATCTATGAGATTAGATGGCAATAATGTTGATATTGACGTAGAAATGTCGAATTTAGCAAAAAATCAACTTTATTATAATGCGTTGGCTCAAAGAGTCAGTGGTGAATTGAATTCTCTGCTTACAGCAATAAAAGATGGAGGTAATTAACTGTGGGATTTTTAAATTCTATTGATATAAGTGCTACAGGTCTTACGGCTGAAAGGCTTAGAATGGATGTTATTTCTCAAAACATTGCAAATGTAGATACTACAAGGACGTCTAATGGTGGGCCTTACAGAAGAAAGCTTGTAGTTTTGAAAGAAATTGACAACCAAAATAGCTTTAGCGATATGCTGGATGCAGCAAGAAATTCATCAGCGGTTGGAAATGGTGTTGAAGTCGTATCTATCGAGGATGATAACAAGACGCCTTTTAATCGCGTGTATGATCCAGGCAATCCTGATGCAGATAGCACTGGATACGTTAATTATCCTAATGTAAACATCGTTTCTGAAATGGTTGATATGATCTCTGCCACAAGGGCATATGAAGCAAATGTGACTGCGGTTAATTCAACTAAATCGATGATAGAAAAAGCATTAGAAATTGGAAAGGCTTAGGTGATTGATTATGATAAATCCTATTTCACAGATAAGTGCGATTAACAGTGTTGGTACTTCAAATACTACAAGCAATACTTCCTTTGGAGATATTTTAAAAACTGCTATTTCAGATGTGAACAATTTGCAACTTAAAGCACAGCAAGATGATCAAATGTTAGTTACAGGTGATATCAATGATATACATAATGTGATGATTGATGCTACAAAAGCCGATATAGCATTGGAACTTACCATTCAGATTAAAAATAAGATACTTGATGCGTACCAGGAGATAATGAGAATGCCGGTTTAAAATGCTTTGAGATGAGGTGAATTAATGCCCGTTTTTATAAATAACATACGTGAGCAGATAGACAATTTTTGGAATAAGTTTGATAAAAAGCAAAAAATCCAAATAGGTATTATTGCATTATTACTAATAGGAAGCATTGCATTACTTCTGTATATTTTAAATAAGCCCAATTACGAAGTTTTGTATTCTGGTTTAAGTACAAAAGATGCAGGTACTGTAGTTGACAAATTGAAAAATGAATTGAAAATACCATATAAAATTGAAGGAGACGGCAGTACAATATTGGTGCCTGCTCAGTACAAAAATGAGGCGAGAATGCAACTCGCAACAGAAGGAATACCACAAGATGGTTTTAGCTTTAGCGACGCGATGAATAATTCATTAGCTACTACGGATCAAGAGAGAAGAGAGAAGTACGTATATTTTGTTCAGAATGAAATACAGGATACGTTGAAGACAATAGATGGGGTACAAGATGCAAAAGTAAATATAGTCGTACCAGATCAGAGTAATTTTGTGCTGTCTAATAATGACAATTCTTCGACAGCAGCAGTCATGTTGCAGTTAAAGCCTGGAGTTACATTGACAAATCAGCAGATAAACGGGATAACAAACTTTGTATCAAAAAGCGTTCAAGGATTAAGTCCTGACAAAGTTACGATCATTGATGGAAATGGTAAAGTGCTGGTAGCTCAAAATGATAGTTCACTTGATGGGGCAAGTTCGCAGTATGCCCTTCAAATGAAGGTTCAAAACGATCTGCAAAATAATATTCAATCGCTTTTAGAGCAAGTTTTTGGGCCAGGAAATGTTATAGTTAGAGCTAATGTAAGTTTAAATTTCGACAAACAGGTGCAAGACAAAGTGGAATGGCAGCCAGTAATTGACAATAATGGAATCATAAGAAGTACACAAACTATAAAAGAGATTGCTAATGGTTCCAGCAATGGAGCACCAGCTGGCACTGCTACGAACAATCCACCAGGCAGCACAACATACACTACTCAAAATAATGGCAATTCAAGTTATAGCAAGACTGATACTACTATAAATTATGAGATAAATCAGATAAAGACGACATTGACTTCAGCACAAGGTAAGATACAAAATATATCTTTAAGCGTAGTGGTAAACAGCAGTAATTTGACTCCAGCCATGAAACAGCAACTTACAGATCTTGTTTCAAATGCCGCTGGAGGGAAAAATGTATCTGTTTCGGTTATGGGGATAAAATTTAACAACGATTTATTGAATCAAATGAAAAACAATGGAAAACAATCATTCCCATACGTATGGCTTATTTTGTTAGGTGCTTTGGTTTTAGCTGGAGGTGTCTTCTATGCTATGAAAAAGAGAAGCAAACTAGCTGTACCTTCTGCGAAATCAGAAGAAGCTATATCTATGGTTGAACCTTTGGAAGATATAGAAGTACATGATGAAAGAGATGAAAAGAAAAAGCAAATCGAGAAATTCATTAAGCAAAAACCAGACATAGTAGCTCAATTGATACGTACTTGGCTAAATGAAGAATAGAATGGATGGTGATGTCTACATTGGCAAAAAGTACATTATCAGGCAAACAAAAAAGTGCAATGCTTTTGATAGCCTTAGGACCTTCGACAGCAGCACAAATTTACAAGCATTTAAAAGAAGAAGAAATAGAGCAATTGACATTGGAAATAGCTAATATAAGAAATATATCTCCTGAGGAGAAGGACAAAATACTGGACGATTTTTATAATATGTGTATTGCACAAGAGTACATAATTGAAGGCGGTATCGATTATGCAAAAGAAATTTTAGAAAAAGCTCTTGGTTCTCAGCAAGCTTTAGAGATAATAAACAAGCTTACGTCTACACTTAAAGTACGGCCTTTTGACTTCGTAAGGCGGGCAGATCCATCTCAAATATTGAGCTTTATTCAAAACGAACATCCTCAAACGATAGCGATGATATTATCGTATTTAAAGCCACAACAAGCAGGTGTTATATTGTCATCGCTGCCTGAAGATATCCAGTCGGATGTGGCAATGAGAATTGCAAAAATGGAAGCCACATCGCCAGAGATTGTTAAAGAGGTTGAACGCATATTGGAAAAGAAACTATCTTCTTTGGTGACTCAAGATTACACATCTACAGGCGGTATACAGACGATCGTAGATATTTTAAATGCAGTCGATAGATCCACAGAGAAGAATATCATTGATACACTGGAGACAAAAGATATAGAGCTTGTAGAAGAAATAAAGAAACGCATGTTTGTATTTGAAGATATTATAACGCTGGATAATCGTTCAATACAAAGGGTTTTAAGAGAAGTAGACAATCACGATATTGCTCTTGCGCTTAAAGGTTCTAATGAAGAAGTGCAAAGAGTTATTTACAGCAACATGTCAAAGAGGTTGGCTGATATGATTAAAGAAGACATTCAATACATGGGTCCTGTAAGATTAAAAGATGTTGAAGAAGCACAACAAAAAGTTGTCAATATTATAAGAAGGTTAGAGGAAGCAGGCGAGATAGTCATATCGAGAGGTGGAGGTGATGAAATAATTGTATAGAATACTAAAAAATGAGGATTGTGTAAATTCATCTCCTGTGATTATTGATAAGCCTCATGTGGAAAAAGTGAAAGAGCTTACTAATGATAAGCTTAATGTTGATGAGTCTTTTAAATATCTGGAATTTAAAAAGAGACTCGAGAAGATAAGCATTATCCAGAGTGAAATTATTAAAACTGCTAAAGACGAGGCAGAAAATCTTATAAAGAAAGCAAAAGAAATAGCTGAAGGGATAAAGGAAAATGCCAAGAAAGATGGGTACAAAGAGGGATATGAAAGAGGTTATGTTGATGGTTTGAATAAAGGGCTTGAAGATGGTAAAAGCCAAACTTACGGATTATTAGCTGAGGCAAGAGAGATTAAAGAAATGATTGTAGATGAAAAGCGAAATCTTCATAAGGAGACTGAAAGTGACATTGTTTCAACTGTAATTTACTGTGTAAAGAAAATAATTGATCTTAATATCGAAGAGAATAAAGATTTAGTGATTAATCTTGTTAAAAAAGGCTTAGAAAACTATGAAGCATCTAATGTCGTGACTATTAGAGTTAGTGACGAAGATTATGAGTTTTTAACTAAAAATAAAGGCAAGTTATTGAAAAGTTTGAAATTTATTGATGACGTAAATATTGTAAGGGATATTTCTCTCGATAAGTATGATTGCATTGTACAGACGCCGTCTGGGATGATCGATTCTGGATTAAAAACCCAAATAGAAAGCATTAAAGAAGCTTTAAAAGGTGTTTTAAATGAACAATAGTAGTTTTTTTGATAGGTGCAATGCTATATTGCAAGACAGAAATTTTATTAAGTATTATGGCAAGGTAAGTCAAGTTGTTGGCTTAACAATTGAAAGCGTAGGCCCTATATCTAATATTGGCGATGTCTGCGAAATAAGATCAATAAATGGCACTACTGTCTATGCAGAAGTAATGGGATTCAAAGATGATAAAGTCTATTTGATGCCTTTAGGAGATATGGATGGCATAGGTCCAGGCAATAGCGTTGTATCTACAGGGCAAAAACTAAAAATTGGAGTAGGGGAAGAATTGCTGGGAAGAGTTATCGATGCCTTAGGCAATCCGATTGATGGAAAAGGTGCGATAAAATGCAAAAAATTAGTCAGTACAAACAATACACCTCCAAATCCGATTGAAAGAAAGAGAATAAGTGAAGTGATGACTTTAGGCATAAAAGCCATAGATGGTTTGCTTACTTGTGGTAAAGGTCAGAGAATAGGAATCTTTGCAGGCAGTGGTGTCGGGAAAAGCACTTTACTTGGAATGATAGCCAGAAATGCAAAATCTGATATTAACGTGATTGCACTAATAGGCGAAAGAGGAAGGGAAGTTAATGAATTTATTGAGAAGGACTTAGGAGAAGATGGGTTAAAAAGATCTATATTGGTGGTGTCTACGTCTGATACTCCTGCATTGATGAGAGTCAAGGGAGCTATGGTGGCTACGTCTATTGCAGAATATTTCAGGGATCAGGGTTTAGACGTCTTACTTATGATGGATTCTGTCACAAGGTTTGCGATGGCTCAGAGAGAGATTGGATTATCAATAGGCGAGGCACCTGTTTCAAGAGGTTATACTCCGTCAGTTTTTTCTGTTCTTCCAAAGCTATTAGAAAGAGCCGGTTCTTCAAAACATGGTTCAATAACGGCTTTGTACACGGTTTTAGTAGATGGTGACGATCTAAATGAGCCAATAACAGACGCAGTAAGAGGTATATTGGATGGGCATATTGTTTTATCGCGAAAGCTGGCAAATAAAGGTCAATATCCGGCCATAGATGTTTTATCAAGCATAAGTAGAGTTATGAATGATATTGTCACTGATGAACATAAAAATTTATCGCTGCGGTTTAAAAACATATTGTCTGTTTATGAAGAATCTGAAGATTTAATAAATATTGGTGCTTATGCTAGAGGCAGCAACCCTAAAATAGATGAAGCTATACTGCTTCATGATGACATGATAAATTACATAAAACAGGCGACGGATGAAAAATATGACTTTGACGACGAAATAAATATGCTAAAAAATATATTGAACAGGTGATAATGTGAAAAAATTTAGGTACGCTTTGGAAACAGTTTTAAATATAAAGGAACAAAAGCAAAAGATGGAAAAAGAAAAAATGGCAATATTGATTTCAAAATACGAAGTTCAAAAAAAGCAAATTAGTTGAAATTTTAAATAGAATAGAAAAAACAATAAAAGAAAATGAAAAGAATAAGGCATTAGGTACTTCAGCAATGAATTTAAGACAATTTAATTTGTACATAGAATCTCTTTACGAAAAATACAATCAGCAAAAAGCCAT
Organism: Thermoanaerobacterium saccharolyticum; assembly: GCF_000747665.1. GTDB lineage: Bacteria > Bacillota > Thermoanaerobacteria > Thermoanaerobacterales > Thermoanaerobacteraceae > Thermoanaerobacterium > Thermoanaerobacterium saccharolyticum. The sequence goes on from NZ_BBKT01000037.1 coordinate 56,655, forward strand.
TCTAAAAGAAATAGAAGAAGAAATCGAAAAAGAGAGGCATAATCTGATGGAAGTTAGCAAAGAAAAAGAAGCCTTGGAAAGCCTGAAAGAAAAGAAATATGAAGAATACAAATATCAAACGGTGATAGAACAAAATTTAATGATCGATGAACAGATATCGTACAAAACAGCCAGGTCTACTTTAGGAGGTTAATGATGGAAAAAGAAGAATCCATAAACGGAAGAAGGCCATTGCGACTATTTATAATTGTATTAATTTCATTATTTGTAGTTTTATTAGTCGGTTTGTTATTTTATTTTAATATTGGTGGAGTTAGCAATCATACATTAAAGATTTTAAGCAATGTGCCTGTGTTAAAAGGTTTAATTCAAGTCAAACCTGCGACTAATTACGCAGATGAAATAAAAAAAATTAAATGAAGAGCTTAGCATAAAGCAAAAAGAGTTGCAAAGCGTTCAATCTGCCTTAAGTGATAAAGAAAAAAATATCGAAGATTTACAGTCGCAGCTTCAAAAACAGCAAGATGAGATAAATAGCTTAAAAACGCAGTCAAACACAAAAAAAAGTGATTTAAAGACTTTAGCTACATATTATGAAAGCATGGATCCTGCGAATGCTGCTAACATATTGAACCAAATAACGGACAATAATGTTTTAATAGGCATTTTAAGCAATATGAATAAAGATAACGCATCTAAGATACTTGAACAGTTGGATCCTAAAAAAGCGGCTGATATAACGAAGATACTTTATGCAAGTGCTTCCAATTCTCAATAGAGAGGAGATGATAGAGTGGTACAGGTAATGAACATATTAAGCAGTTCTGTTCAGGTAAGAAACGATGATAAAACGCTAAGCAAAAAAAAGTTCAGATTTCAAAGACATTATCAAAAATATTAAAAGTAGCGCAATCAAAAGCGACGGAAAAAACGTTGATGAGAATACGTCTTTAGATGACAAACAAATATCAGATATGATAACTATTATTTTAAATTTAATAAGTAACAATTTGCATTTAAATGCTTCAGCAAATCAAGACAATTTGGAATCTCTGAAAGAAAGCATATCAAATCAGTTAAATGCTATGATTGCAAGCCAAAATGAGTCTAAAATAAACTTAAATAAATTAGCAGAAATTATCACAAAAACTTTGAATAATATGTACAACTTAAACATTGACGCTAATGAAGTTTTAAATATGTTAAAAAATGTTGATTTATCTAAAATCAAATCTGATGTTATTACATTGGATGTTAACAGTACAACCAAAGATGATGCAATAAATAAGTCAAACCAAAGCTTAGGCGATGACGATGGGCAAAAACAGTTAGCAACCATTAGTGACAGTGGAAATGTAAAGTCTAGCGTAAATGCATACGATGCTAAAACTGTTGCTGACACAAAAGTAGAAGCTAAAAATTGGAGTTTATCACAAGGTAAAAATCAAGATCAAAATGATAATTTACACGGAACTCAAAAGGATGCTAACTTTGAAACAAGTAATAAATTATTGTCTAAAAAAGCGGATGATTCTTACCAACAGATAAATGACAGTAAATTGATGGAAACAAAGAGCAATAATTTGATTGCTTTTAATACTGTTCAAAGCAAACAGGCAGCAGTAGCTTTAGAAGGTAATATGGATTCTAAAAACAGCGTGCAAATAAATGATATAATTGATCAAATTGTTAAAAACGTCAATATAACTAAAACAGATACAGAGTCAAATATAAAAATTCAGCTTAAGCCGGATTTTTTAGGAAATTTAGAAATCAACATAAAATCTGTAAATGGCAGTTTGACAGCTAACATTTTAACCGATAATGAAAAAGTAAAACATCAGATTGAGATGAATTTAAATATATTAAATAATCAGCTTGAATCAAAGGGCATAAAAATAGATAGTTTCAATGTTTCAATAGATAGAAATATGCAATTTGCATCACAGTACAGTGGACAAGAGGATAGCAGTCAAAGATATAAAAGTCTTAACAATAGCAAAGTGCGCATTAATTATGAAGATTATGATGACGCAGAGTTTCAAACGCAGACTTATTCAACATTAAATAGCATATCTAACGATCATGTAGATGTGGTTGTTTGAAGGAGGTGATATGATGGCAATAAATACAAATTATGATAATAGCTATATGAATACATATACTGATGGGACTAAGGTTACCAATCCAAATTCAGAGTTAGGCAAAGATCAATTTTTGCAGTTGCTTGTTACTCAATTGGAAAATCAAGATCCTTTAAATCCAATGGATGACAAAGAATTTATAGCTCAAATGGCACAGTTTTCAGCATTAGAGCAAATGCAAAATTTAAATGAAAGCTTTAGTGCTGTTAAAGCTTATAGTTTATTAGGAAAGACGGTTACAGCAAGTGTAGATTCAAATGGTTCCAGTTCTACTGTGACAGGAAAGGTTGACTCCGTGAAATTTGACGGTAGCAACTTGTATTTAGAAATCAATGGAACTGATGTATTGTTAGATTCTGTAACTTCTGTATCCGACTAATCTAAGATAGTTTTAAAGGAGGAAAGATTATGTTAAGGTCGATGTATTCAGCAGTCTCAGGACTTAAAGCGAACCAAGCCGAGATGGATGTAATAGGCAATAATATTGCTAATGTAAATACTGTAGGGTTTAAAGCCAGTAGAATGACATTCAAAGAGATATTCAACCAAACTATAAAAGGCGCTTCTGCACCACAAGACAGTGGTGGAGGCACAAACCCCCAACAAATTGGATTAGGTGTTGCTATAGCATCTATTGATACGTTGTTTACAAATGGTGGTTCTCAGAGAACTGACAATCCGACGGATTTGTCTATAGACGGCAACGGCTTTTTTATAGTGAACAACGGTGGTGCAAATTTATATACGAGAGCCGGGAATTTTTCCTTTGACTCAAATGGGGATCTTGTAACACCTGATGGATACAAAGTAATGGGGTGGATATCACAGGATGGGAAGACAGTAAATACAGATACCGGAAATTTATCGCCCATAAGTATTAAAAACTGGTCTAGTACATCACCGGCTTCTACTAAAACGATCCAGTTAGGTGGCAATCTTGATGCAGGTACAAGTATCGGAAGTTCGGTTAGTTACAATGTCACTATATACGATTCTCAAGGTGGAAGCCATGTCGCAACAATTCAATTTACTAAGCAAGATAATGCTGGAAATTGGAATGCAGCAATAACAAATTTTGATGGTACTAACTTATCTACCCCTGTCACAATAGGGACAATTACATTCGATTCAAATGGTGTAATACAGCAACCAGCTCCACCAGCTTCTCCTGCTGGAATATTTACAGTAGGTGTGTCATCACTTCCAATAACAAATACAAATGCTACATTGGGAGATGGAACGAATATTACCATAGATCTTTCTAAGCTTACTATGTATTCTAATCCAACTGATATAAGGGAATTAAACAAGGATGGCAATTCCGCAGGTTCGATTGAAAGCATAAATATCGATCAATACGGTGTTGTGAGCGGTATATATTCAAACGGCAGAACCCAAGTGATTGGCCAAATAGCGTTGGCTGATTTCCAAAATACGCAAGGCTTGGAGAAGGTAGGAAATACAATGTTTATAAATACAGTCAACTCCGGAGACCCAATGATAGGTGCTGCAAACACTGGGACAAGAGGCACCATAAACCCAGGAACACTTGAAATGTCAAACGTGGATCTTGCAAATGAATTTGCCAACATGATTACAACTCAAAGAGGTTTTGAAGCAAACGCAAAGGTAATAACTACATCTGATGAAATATTGCAAGATTTAGTAAACTTGAAAAGGTAATTTGATTTATTTTTAATATGTTAAGAGGGATTAATAAGTGATAAGCGTTACAAAGCTAAATGGAGATGAATTTGTCGTTAATGCTGATATGATAGAATTTATTGAAGAAACACCCGATACTGTCATTAGCTTGATTAGTGGCAAAAAAGTTGTCGTGAAAGAAAAGAAAGATGATATTATAAGAAAAGTCATAGAGTATAAACGCAAAATCATGTTGAGTTAAATTTTTTGCATTTAGGAGAGGCTTAAAGTTATTTTTTTAATATAGCAGAGGTGTTGTCATGAAAAATAACATCATAATAATAATTTTGATAGTAGTTATCATAGCTTTTGGAAGTGCATTTTTCTTTTTTAATTACAACTCAAAGCCGGCTAAAATTGTTTACTATAACTATTCTCCTGGCAGTGAGTTTATCACAAACTTAAAAGGAGATGATAAGTTTATCAAGGCCGGTATTGAGTTAGAGGTTACCGATAAAAATGTTTTAAAAGAGTTAAGCGATCAAAATCCCAAAATAAGAGATGCAATAATTCAAATCTTGAGAAATGAAACTGCTCAAGATTTAGAAGGTTCTGAAGGACAAGCTAAACTGCAGAATCAGATAAAAAGTCAAATCAATAAGATATTAGGGGCCAACAAGATAACGAATGTTTATTTTGATGATTTCATAGTTCAATAAGGGAGCATTCCTGTAATAAAGAAATATAAGATTTGAAATAAAAAGTACCTCCTGATAAAATACAAGATGTCGATTGTTCATGAACACGACTCTCAAATAACAAGGAGGTACCTAATATGAAGTATAACCAAAATACAAAAATAATGCAAATAACAGAAAAGACATTAATTGTAGGTGTAGACATTGCTAAAGAGATACATCACGCTAGAGCTTTCGATTTCAGAGGAATAGAATACGGTAAGCGTATTGAATTTAGCAATGACATTGATGGAATGAAAAGATTTTTAAAATGGGCTGCAGATATTATGAATAAAAGCAACAAAGAGCATCTTATGGTTGGCATGGAACCAACAAG
>NZ_BBKT01000036.1 GCF_000747665.1 Thermoanaerobacterium saccharolyticum
CCCTGGCAGCAGAGGACTCAGGTTTATATACTAATAGCTAATTGCGAGGTTGCTACATAATCTGGTCGCTAGGTTATCTCAAATTAACTTTCATCTACACCATTACCTTTGAAAGGAGGTGCTATAGCTTTGAATAAACTTTTCGTAGGCATGGATATAAGTTTGGATGATGTCAAGGTTCATATTCTCGACCAAGACGGTAACGATGCTTGCCCTCGTTTTTCTGTAGATAATAATCCTTCTGGTTGCGATATTTTAGTGTCTCATATCTTGGATTGTTGTAATAAATACAAAATTCAGAAGGTTTTTATTGGCCTAGAATCTACTTCAGTCTATGGTTGGCATATTCAGTATTATTTAGCTGACCATGTTTCTTTGAAGCCTTTTAATCTTTCTGTAACTACTTTTAATGCTAACACTGTCAAGGCTTTTAAAAAGTCTCTTGGCAATTTGCCTAAGAATGACTGGGTTGATGCTTTTACTATTGCTGAAAAATTAAGGTTTGGAAGGCTTCCTAAATCTTGTCCTGTAGATTTTAGATACCTTGCTCTTAAGAGACTTACTCGCCATCGCTTTCACATTGTTGATAGTATTGTCAGGGAGAAAAATTATTTCCTAAGTAATCTGTTTCTTAAATTTAGTGGCTTATGTCAGATTAAAGTTTTTAGCAATAATTTTGGTACGGCTGCTACTGAAATATTTAATGAGTTTTTAACTCTTGATGATATTGCGGCTCGACCGCTTGAAGATCTTATTGCCTTTTTAGTTGATAAAGGCAGAGACCATTTTAATGACCCTAATGCTACGGCTAAATTACTTCAAGATGCTGTACGCAAATCTTATAAAATCAACGCTAATGTAAATGATTCTTTGAATTTTGTTATCAAGTCGTGTCTTGATAATATACAGTATCTTGAAAAGCTGAAGAAAGCTTCTGAAAAGACCATTGCCAATGAAGTCAAAGGATTTAAGAATCAATTTCTTTGTCTTACTTCAGTAAATGGCATTGGTCCGACTATAGCAGCCGGCCTAATATCTGAGATAGGCGGAATATCAAAGTTTGATAATGATAATGCCCTTGCAAAGTTTTCCGGCATATATTGGTCAGAATACCAGTCTGCGGATTTTAAAGCGGAGGACACATATTTAAAACGCACTGGTAATGAGTATCTCAGATATTACTTTATTCAAGCAGCTTTAAACTTAGGAAATATTGTCCTGAGTTTTCACAATACTATGCTCGCAAATTTAATGAAGGTAAAACTCATAAACACAAACGTGCTTTAGTTTTAACGGCACGCAAAGCTGTAAGGTTAGTCTTTGCTCTGCTGCGCGAAGAAAAACTTTATAAACCACCAGCAATGAAAGGAGATGATTGTAAATACTAACACAATATCCCATTACCATAATTAACATATATTTCCATTGCTGTTTTTAGTAATGGTTAGCTTTGCTATGCTCTTTTTTAGCTGTTTTTTTAAAAAATTTTTTAATTTTTTTCAATCACCCCTTGACATATTACCGAAATACTTTTTAAAATCTACAAAATATATTATAACACGAATTGAGGAAAATAGAAATAAAGCAATCCTAATGAATACGTTTTTGCCTGTAAAATAACTTTTTATTTAATAATTTTTATTTTTGCAGCCTAAGTGGTAATATATATCTTGAAAGGAGATGTTCTTATGTTATTTACACCTATAAAAATAAAAGACATTACAATAAAAAATAGGATTATGATGTCTCCAATGTGTCAGTATTCTGCAGGTAAAGACGGCCTTGCAAACAATTGGCACTTTGTTCACTACGTCAGCAGAGCCGTCGGCGGTGTAGGGCTAATAATGGTTGAAGCCACAGCAGTAGAAAGTCGAGGGCGAATAACTGATCACGATCTGGGTATCTGGAACGATCAGCAAGTGGAATCTCTCAAAAAAATTGTTGAAGAGTGTAAAAAATACGGTGCTACAATGGGTATACAATTAGCCCATGCTGGCAGAAAATCAGAAGTGGCAGATGAAACGCCTGTGGCGCCTTCGGCGATAAACTGGAGCGACGATTATAAATTGCCACATGAACTTACGAAAGAAGAAATAAACACCATCGTAGAAAAGTTTAAAGATGCAGCAGCAAGAGCTCTCGCCGCTGGTTTTGATGTAGTTGAGGTTCACGCCGCACATGGTTATCTGCTACATGAATTTCTATCGCCTCTTTCAAATAAAAGAAGCGATGAATACGGCGGTGATGTCACCAACAGAGTGAGGATGCTTAAAGAAGTCATAGAAGCTATAAAAGAAGTATGGCCAGAAAACAAGCCTTTATTTGTAAGAGTTTCATCCGATGATTACATTGAAGGAGGCATTGATATTGACGAAATGATAAAGATTTTATCGCATATAAAACCATTAGGCGTTGATGTAATAGATGCAAGCAGCGGAGGACTTTTAAATGCGAAAATCGATCTTTATCCAGGTTATCAAGTCAAATACTCTGAAAAAATAAAAAGCCAGCTCGGTTTTAAAACAGCGGCAGTAGGCTTAATAACAAAAGCTGAAATGGCTGAACAAATACTTAAAGATGAAAAAGCCGATATCATCGCTTTAGGCCGTGAGCTTTTGAGAAATCCGTATTGGCCACTGTATGCAGCCCACGACCTTAAAGAAGATGTAAAATGGCCAAAGCAATATGAAAGAGGAAAATTCAGGGTTTAGCGGCCAGCTCCACCTCCACCGGTGGAACCGCCGCCAAAACTTCCACCTCCTCCACTGCCAAAGCCTCCTCCAAAACCACCGCCGCCAGTTCCAAATCCGCCAAAACCACCAAATCCTCCAGGGCCAAATCCGCCAGGACCACGCCACCACCAACCACGTATATTAGAAAAAATAATAAGTAATATTATTATGGCGATTACAGAAATTATTCCTTCCGCTTTGTTACTGCCATTGTCATTTTGCTGAGCATACTGGCTTTGGTCGACATTTTTTAAATCCACATTGTATTCTTTGGCGACCAATGTGGCTATTGCTTTATATCCTTCTATAATGCCCCCGGAATAATCTTTATCATTCCATTTAGGCAATACGTAATCGTCCAGAATCCTTCCTGCGACAGAATCTGGAATAGCACCTTCCAATCCATATCCGACAGATATAAAAACTTTACCGCTTAATCCTTCTAAAAGCCTTTTCTTATCTACCAAAAGAAGCACGCCATTATTTTTGTCTTTTTGTCCAATTCCCCAGCTTCTAAATAAATTTAAAGCATAATCCGATATTTGATAGTCTCCTATGTCATCAACTGTCACTACGATGATCTGAGCCCCAGTCAAGCTTTCTATCTCTTTCCCTATGCTTCTTATCGTATCAATATCGCTTTGGTTCATAAGCTTGGCATAGTCGTATACATAATCGTACTGGGACGGTTTAGGAGGAATTGTGGCAGCAAATATTTGACCAAAAATTAATATAGAAAATAATATCAGCAAAAATAATGTTTTGGCATATTTTAACACCACATAACCTCCCTATTTTGAAAAATCGACTTTTGGAACTTCTGATGCTGAAGCTTGTGCTTTAAAGTACTGTTTCTCCGTAAATCCAAACATCCTTGCTATGATGACATTAGGAAACTGTCTTATGCTGGTATTATACTGCTGAACAGCATTGTTGTAATCCATTCTGGCAACAGCTATTCTATTTTCTGTGCCTGCCAATTCATCGCTTAACTGTCTGAAATTCTGGTCGGCTTTTAAGTTAGGATAGTTCTCTGATATAGCCAAAAGTCTTCCTAAAGCCGTCCCAAGCTCATCATTGGCATTTGCTTTCTCTTGAACCGTATTTGCAGCAAGAAGCTTCTCTCTGGCCTTGTTTACGCTGTCAAATACAGACTGTTCATGGGCGGCATAACCTTTTACAGTTTCAACGAGATTAGGAATCAAATCCGCCCTTCTTTGAAGCTGATTTTCTATTTGGCTCCATTTGCTATTTACATTTTCCTGCTGACTTACAAGCGCATTATAACTTGAAAAAAAGTAAACAACTATTAATAGCACGACTGCTGCTACTGATATCAATACAATTGAAGATCTTTTCATGTGGTTTCTCCTTTCTCAGTTTTCTTTGATATTATATGATCGTTTTTTTTATTTTTTTGCCGACTATTTCTGCCACACCTTCCAAAAATGCTCTATCATCATCGTCAAAAGCCGCTTTTTCATCGCTATCTATGTCAATTTCACCGATTATCTCATCGTCAACTCTTATAGGCACTACTATCTCAGACTTTGTCTCAATGCTGCAAGCTAAGTAATTGTCCTCTTTTGTCACATCGTCTACCACGATTGTGGCATTTTCAGCCACAGCTCTGCCACATATACCTTGACCAACTTTTATCTTTACATGTTCTGTGGGCCTTCCTATGTATGGACCAAGTTTCAACATTCCATCTTCCATGAAATAAAAGCCTGTCCAATTGTAGTAAGGTAAATTGCTGTCCAGTATTTTCACAACATCATTGTAAAAATCATTTAAATCATCTATCTCACTTGATGATTTCTCTATCATCGAAAGCAATCTTTTAAATAATTCCTTTTTCTCCATCACAATCTCCCTCTCTCGTTTTTTATTATTTAAAAGACCCGCGTAAAGCAGGTCAATAATTTACTTTCCTATTTTCTGGATCATTTAACACACGCCTCATCATCCAGTATGCCAATATAAGTATAAAAGGAGTTGCAATCTGCGTCAAAGTGAAAAAGCCGATTCCAAGGTGCTTATTTAGATAAACTGGCCAAAACAGTGGATTATCTCTTACAGTCTCTTCAATAAGCCCTCTCATAAGCTGATAGTAAAATATAAAAGACCAGAACTGATACCCGTACGGCATGTGTTTTTTCTCGATGTAAAAATAACGTATTAAAAGAATAAGTCCCATTGCTACACCAACTAATTGTGCAGGCCATCTTCCAAAAGCAAAATCAGTCTGCCTTCCCAAAACCTCTTGATTAAATATATTTCCTATTCTTACAAGCATATTCCCTATAGCCAATCCTATGACAGCATAATCTTCCAAAGGATTTATCTTGACGTTTTTCTTATGGCAGTAATAAAGACCGGCAAGGAATCCTCCTAATACAGCTCCATGCCATGACAATCCACCTTGATAAATTTTTAAAATTTGTATTGGATCTTTGTAAAACCAATCAATGTCATTTGCCAATACAAACATCAATCTTGCTCCTACTATTCCAGATATGACAACAATCATCAAGAGATTTAACAAGAAATCTTCATCGTAGTTAAGCTCTTTCGACCTAACGTACAGGTAATAGGCACCAGCGGCTATAGATAAAGCCATGAAAATTCCGTACCAATGTACAGCAATCGGTCCAATTTTAAACGCATACGGGCTAATAGATGGTATATACATAACTAACCTCCAATATGTTTATTTGTCATGATTTGATTATATTATTCTTTTAACGGTAAGTCAACGTTTTATTGAGTTTGCAAATGAATCAAAAACCACCCGCTATGCGAGTGGCTACTAACTTACTTTGCTCCAATCTTTTTGGCTATAACCTGCCAAAAAGATGGTGTTTCAAAACCAATTCTCCATATGCAAATGCCGTGAATGCCATATTTTTTGGCTATATCTATTTTTTCAGCCATTGTGGTAGAATTTTCAAACCATACCTGCCTTGTGGCACCATATGTGCTGTCATAGTACGTGTAGTACGGCTCTTGATACGTATTGCTCCACTGTACTGTCACACCTTTTTGCTGAGCATTCTGAAGTATCGTCTTTGTTGGAGCAGAAAAACCACCTGACTTATTTGCAGGCCAATCGTACCCATACGTTGCAACACCAAGGCAAATCTGACTTGGCTTAAATCCTTCTTTTAATGCATCCTTTACATTGTTCTCAACCCACTGCTCCGGAGATACTGGTCCCGGTGGTGATGAGGCATTATGCCTATCGTAAGTCATCAATGTCACATGATCAACCAATGGTGCCAGTTTATGATAATCGTAAATTCCTGATATATCAGGTGATACCTGATAATGTGGAATAACAGACATATCTAAAATTTTGCCTTCTCTTTTCATCATCGTCCTAAAAGTACCCATAAATGCAGTAAGGTAGTCTTTATCCTTAACATAATTTTTTGTGCCATGTGGGATAAACTCGAAATCTATGTTGTATCCGTCAAATCCATGTTTTTTAAGAAGGCTTATAAGCTCATTCATTGTCTCAGTCTTTACTTTAGAATCAAGCAAAACCGAATCCTTGCTGTCAGCTACATTTACAAGTGGTACAACCTTTAAACCATTTTTTTTGGCAAAACTTAAAGCTTTAGGGTTTGTGGAGTCTTTAACTGTTCCATCACCTTGAACAGTAAGCCAAAGCGGCGAGACTGTATCCATGTACCTTGCGTATTTTACAAGCGAATTGTACGAGTTGTCGTACCCAGGTGAATCAACATAGAATCCAACAACATTTAAACTTCTTTTAGATGTAACTGGCTTTTTAACTGAGCTTTTGCATCCTGCTAATGATATAGTTGCAAGCACCATGACAAAAATCAATATCATCGCAATATATCTTTTATATTTTTTCATGAGATATAACCTCCTCATAATTCTTTCTGGTTATATCTTTTCATGAAATCTACATATTTATGTAACAAAAATCCGTTTTTAGTTTTTTTGCCCCGGCGTGTAATCGCCCGGTTTCACATTAAATGAAATATTCTGCCCATCGCTTGAAGCAATTATCGTACCACATTCATCCGTCCTGTAAACTGGTATATTTCTATTTCTAAGTTTTTTTAGTGTAGAACTATGAGGATGTCCGTAGTCATTGCCTTTTCCACAGGAGATTACAGCGTATTTGGGGCTAACATCATCTAAAAAGCTTGCTGTAGTTGATGTAGAGCTTCCATGATGGCCAACTTTAAGCACATCCGATTTCAAATCATACCCTCTTTCAATCATTTCTTTTTCTGATTCAGCACCAGCATCGCCAGTAAACAAAAACGATGTGCTTTTATAAGCAAGTTTTATAACTGCACTGTATTCGTTAAGATCGTCGTATTTAGAGCTATTTGGTGCTATCATTTCAGCGCTGACAGAATGTCCAAGATCCAAAGTCACTCCTGCTTTCGCCACATCTATCTTCAATCCCTTATTTTTCGCTGCGTTCAATACATATTCAAATGTCCTCGTGTTTGTAGTCACCTTTGGCATGTAAAACTTCCCTATTTCAAAGCTTTCTATCACTCTATCCATGCCACCAATGTGATCTTCATGTGGATGTGTACCAACCAATATGTCGATTTTTGTTACACCTAAGCTTTTTATGTAGTCCACGACCTTTTTCCCCATTTCTGGAACACCAGCATCAATTAGCATTGTCCTGCCACCAGGAGACTCAATAAAAATGCTATCTCCTTGTCCCACATCGATAAAATGCACTTTAAGGAGTCCATCTTCAGATTTAACTGTAGCATTTTGAACTTCATTTTGTGACTGATTGAAATTTGTAGTGCTTGTACCACAACCTGCTAAAGAAAAAAAGAGAACAAATATTAAACCGAAAATTGCTATTTTCTTAAACATGATGCACCTCTCTACTCTCTAAAAAGTTCGTCTGCCAGCCTTTTCATTTTCTGGCTTCGCTTAAATGTCTCTTTATCGTCAATACGCACATCAAACTTTATTACATCGCCTTCTTTTGAATCTTTTGGCAAAAGAGTCCGAGGAAAATTAAATGTGACACGTCCATACTCAATTACAGCATAATCACCTTCGAATCTGTCAATTATGCACATTTCATTCATAATCATCCCTCCCAATTTATTATATCATCGGAACCTTTTATTCCATTCACCTAAACACAAAAAATAGATAATACTTTTCATGGCGCTAATTTGGCACCAAAAAAGGGTTTTGGCACTAAGTGAAATGCCAAAACCCTTCATTTTTCTAAGTGGAGATGAAGGGATTTGAACCCTCGACTCCCACAATGCGAATGTGGTACTCTCCCACTGAGTTACATCCCCATCAGAAATAATTATATCATAAGATGGCGATGATTTCTACTTTTTTTGTCAAAAAGTTGAAATCATTATCTAAAATGTGATAACATAGTTTACGATATCATATCGTCAATTTTAATAGAGGTGATTTAATATGTTATTAAAAGATGGTGATGTAGTTTTATTTCAGGGTGATAGCGTAACAGATGCTGGGCGAAATCGAGAAAACCCTGACGATTTAGGATTTGGGTACCCCAATATCATTGCATCAATGTTTTACGCATTACATCCTGAGTTAAACGTAAAATTCTTAAATAGAGGCATAAGTGGAAACAGAGTTAGAGATCTAAAAGAGCGCTGGCAAATTGACTGTATAGATTTAAAGCCAACAGTCGTGTCAATACTCATTGGAATAAATGATACATGGAGAAATTACGACAATAGCGACTACACATCACCGGAAAAATTCGAAGAAGACTATAGATACATACTTGAAAAGACAAGAAAAAACCTTGACGCAAAAATCATCATCATGGAGCCTTTTGTCCTTCCAGTACCGGAAGACAGAAAAGAATGGAGGGTCGACTTAGATCCAAAAATCCATGTAGTCAGAAATCTGTCAAGGGAATTTGGAGCATATTTCATCCCGCTGGATGGCATCATGTCAAAATATTCAACTGCAAAAGATCCGGCTTTTTGGGCTTCAGATGGTGTACACCCAACAAATGCGGGGCACGCCATAATTGCGAAAGAATGGCTTAATTTAATCAAAGCTTTCTAATTTTAAAGCCGCCTCTTAAAGGCGGTTTTTTGCAAAATAAAAACAGCTTTATAAGCTGCACATTTCAGATTGGTGGGGTTAACAGGATTCGAACCTGTGGCCTCTACGATGTGAGCGTAGCGCTCTAACCGGCTGGGCTATAACCCCACTTAAAATCCATATTTAAATTTTAAATCAGCCAAAATGGTGGGGTTAACAGGGCTCGAACCTGTGACCTCTACGATGTCAACGTAGCGCTCTAACCAGCTGGGCTATAACCCCACTTGCCTTACATGTTTAGTATATTATATTTTTACCTCTGTGTCAACATCACTTTCTACACGTAAGACCTTATAATGATGCAATTGCCAGTAACTGTGTATTTGCCAATTTCTGCAGGTATCAAAAGCGATTCACCGCTTTTTAAATCGACCTCTCCATCTTCGTAAAGTATTTTTCCTTCGCCTTCTACCATCACCAATGTATTAAAAGTGCCGTTAGTCTCCATATCAACTGTTGACTCAACGTGAATCACGTCTGTTTTAAAGTATTTTGACTGAACAACATTGGCGATGCTTCCTCCAGATATATTTTTATATTCAGGAACTATTTTATCGCTTTTTAAATTAAAATCAATTACATCTAAAGCTTTATCAATGTGAAGCTCCCTTTTGTTTCCATTGTCATCTACCCTGTTGTAATCATAAACTCTGTAAGTTAAATCTGAATTCTGCTGTATTTCGCAGATTAATATGCCTTCTCCAATGGCATGTACCATTCCTGAAGGTATGTATACCACATCTCCCCGCCTTACCTCTATTTCATTAAGGCAGTCTTCGAGACTTTCTTTTTCAAGCAATGATTTGAATTGTTCCTTCGTCGTTCCTTCTTTTAAACCGCATATAAGTGTAGCACCAGGCTTTGCATCGATTATATACCACATTTCTGTCTTGCCTATGTCACCATTTTCATGATAATAAGCGTAATCATCATCTGGATGCACTTGAACAGACAACTTGTCATTAGCGTCTATTATCTTTATAAGCAATGGAAATCTGTCGTACGATTTGCCTTCTCCATAAAGCTCATCTCCATGCTTATTTGCAAGTACGCTTAATTTAACTCCATCGTAAATACCGCCATCTACTTCACTTACCGCAGTTTTATTGTCAGAAATGCACCAAAGCTCACCTATCTTTTTGCCGTCAGGGACATTAAAGCCGTATTTCGTCTTCAAGACATCTCCACCCCATATCCTCTCCATGAATATGGGTTTAAACTTTAGTGGTTGCATTTTCATCACTCCCACATATTATTCAGCAATGTTTAGAGCAATTTCTATCATATCGTTAAATGTCTTCTGCCTTTCTTCTGCTGATGTAGCATGACCTGTAACTAAGCTATCGCTTACTGTTAATATAGTAAGAGCATCTACACCATACTTAGAAGCTAAAGTGTACAGACCTGCCGTTTCCATCTCAACTGCTAAAACACCAAACTTAGCCCATAATTTCCAACTATCTTTATCATCGTTGTAAAATGTATCTGACGAAAGTATATTTCCTACTTTTACGTTGATGCCTTTCTCCAAAGCCGCATCATAAGCTTTTTTCAAAAGCTTAAAGCTGGCTGTAGGAGCATAATCCATCCCATTAAACCTGATCTTATTTATAGCAGAATCTGTCGATGATGCCATTGCTAATATTACGTCCCTTATGTTTATATCTTCTTGCATCGATCCGCATGTGCCTATCCTTATTAAATTTTTTACGTTATAGCTTTGAATAAGCTCATTTACATATATAGATATAGATGGTATGCCCATCCCCGTACCCTGAACAGATACCCTTTTGCCCTTGTAATAACCAGTGAATCCGTACATTCCGCGGACTTCATTGTAACAAATTACGTCCGTTAAAAAGTTGTCAGCAATGTATTTAGCCCTCAATGGATCTCCAGGCAATAATACTGTGCTTGCTATTTCTCCTTCTTTTGCACCTATGTGAATACTCAATTCGTCCATCTCCTTTTAATATTTTACAATTATATAATATCAAAAACGATGTAAACCATCAATTGCTTTTTATATCAAAGCTTTCTTATCTTTATATACGGTTTCTATCACACCGCCTCCAAGGCAGTATTCACCATCGTAAAATACGACAAATTGCCCTGGCGTAACAGCTCTCTGAGGCTTATCAAATACAACTAAATAACCATTATCCTTCTTAAAAACCATCACGTCTTGATCAGGCTGCCTATACCTGAATTTTGCTTTGCATTTAAGTTCATCAAAGTCCATGCCACCGTCTATCCAATTTACTTCTTTTGTAAACAAGCCGTACGAATACAATGCAGGATTTTTCTCGCCTTGTGCAACGTAAAGTACATTGTTTTCAACATCTTTATCAACTACAAACCAAGGCTCTCCTGTACCTACGCCACCTATGCCGATGCCCCTTCTCTGTCCTAATGTGTAAAACATAAGCCCATCATGACGTCCTAATACGCGTCCCGACAAGTCTCTTATTTCTCCCGGCTTTGCTGGCAAAAACTGATTCAGAAATTCTTTAAACTTCCTCTCCCCAATAAAGCAAATACCTGTGCTATCTTTCTTATCAGCTGTCTTAAGACCTGCCTTTCGTGCTATCTCCCTCACTTCCAATTTATCAAGGTGTCCTATTGGAAACATGGTCTTTGACAACTGCTTCTGCCCAAGCTCACATAAAAAATACGTCTGATCTTTGTTTTTGTCTACACCTTTTAGCATCCTGTAGTGCCCATCTGTATGCTCTATCCTTGCATAGTGGCCTGTTGCAATATAGTCTGCTCCAATTTTCATCGAAAACTCCAAAAATGCCTTAAACTTTATCTCTTTGTTGCACATTACGTCTGGATTAGGTGTTCTACCACTTTTGTATTCATTTAAGAAATATTGAAAAACTCTGTCCCAATATTCTTTTGTAAAATTTATCGAATAGTAAGGAATGCCTATAGTATCACAAACCCTTACAACATCTTCGTAATCCTCTGCTGCCGTACAGTACCCAGAATCATCTTCTTCATCCCAATTTTTCATAAATATGCCTATTACATCGTATCCATGTTCTTTAAGAAGCAGTGCAGATACAGAAGAATCTACTCCTCCAGACATTCCAACTACAACTTTTACATTTCGATTCTCATAAGCCATTTAAAATTACAACCTCTCTCATAAAAAATTATTTAAAAAAACTCAATGCCACATGACATTGAGTTTTTGCCTTTTAATACGAGCAAGTCTATAAGCCGAGTTCTGTTTTAGATGGTCATCTATCTACGATATCAGTTGCCTGATACCTCCAGCGGTTTTACCCGAGGGTCAAGCGGGCCACTTGTATTTCCCTCCTATTCTACCTTGCTCCAGGTGGGGTTTACAGAGCATTCCAGTCGCCTGGATGCTGGTGAGCTCTTACCTCGCCTTTCCACCCTTACCCACCACCAATCCGCCATAAATAAAAGCATTATTATTGACAAATTAGTGATAGGCGGTATATCTCTGTTGCACTTTCCTTGGAGTCACCTCCACCGGGTATTACCCGGCACCTTGCCCTGTGGAGCTCGGACTTTCCTCGTACATAATTGTACGCGACCATCTGGCTTACTCGTAAATATTACTCTCCAGATATAGAATGATACCACTATCAAATGAGTTTGTCAAATGGCAATTATTACATAATTATAAACGGATCAGCTTGTACTTCGCTGGTGATGACGTCTAAGTCTACATTCATTTTTTGCGCTTCATCACGTATGTATTCAGCGATGAAATTTACAGAAATTTTCTCTGTGCCAAAATGGCCCGCATCTATTATAGCCAGTCCAAGATGTATTGCGTCTACTGCATCATGGTAACCAACATCACCTGTTATCAAAACGTCGGCACCTTTAAAAGCAGAAATCGATACAAAGCTGCCACCACTGCCACCACATACAGCCACTTTTTTAACTGCCTTGTTTAAATCGCCTACGATCCGTATGTTTTTTAAGCCAAGTTTTGCTTTTACATCATTTGCAAGGTTGCCTAATGTAGTATCTTTTATTAAACCTACTCTTCCTATTCCATATTCGTCGTACAATGTCTCAACTGGGTATATATCGTAAGCTACCTCTTCGTATGGGTGAACTTTAAGCATGGCACTTATAATCCTGTTTACTAATTTATCTGGTGCTATAGTCTCTATTCTAACCTCTTGGGTATTCTCCACTTTTCCTATCTCACCTATAAAAGGATTCGTTCCCTCTAATGGTTTAAAGCTTCCTATGCCCATCGTTTGAAACGTACAATCGCTGTAATTCCCTATGTAGCCTGCCCCTGCATTACACATGGCTGTCTTTACTATCTCCTCATATCCAATCGGAACATATACTACAATTTTCTTATAGCCTTCTTTGTATGTAACTTGCAAAATCTCCTCGTCGTATATTCCAAGTATGTTGCAGAGGATGTCGTTCATCCCGCCTTTTGCAGCATCAAAGTTGGTATGTGCTGAATACACAGGTATGTCTTCTCTTATGAGCATCGTCAAAACCTCGCCTAACGGATTATCGGTACGCAAGTTCTTAAATGGTTTAAATATTATAGGGTGATGCGTTACAATCATGTCGACTTTTTTTTGATATGGCTTCTAATACAACTTCTCTTGTGGCATCTAAAGCCACCATGACAGACGACACATCTTTTCTGGGATTCCCCACAAGAAGTCCAATATTGTCCCATTCTTCAGCACATTTGTGCGGTGCAAGTTTGTCAATCATTCCCGCTATTGTCTGGCATTTCAGACTCATACAATAACACCTCATATTTTTTTATTTTATTTAAAATATCCTCTTTCAGCAAACCACTTTCATTGCTTTTCGAGACTTCATCAAGAATCTTTTTTAGCTTCCCTATCTTATATGATATATAATCTTTAAGCAATGGGTGACTTTTTTGAAAGAGTTTTTCGCCGATTTCATAAAAAATTTCGTCGTGGACTTTTCCCTCGCCATGTTCTACAGCAATTATCTCAAAAAACTTTCCTTTCTCAAAGACTAAATCTTCATCAACAATTAAATATCCATTCTCATAAATGTACCTGCGAAGATGTTTAGATGCCGTCATAGGCTGCAAGATAAATCTTTCTACAGTTGAAGCGATGCTTTTATCCCTTTCTAAAATATCTGAAATCAAAATGCCACCCATGCCGGCTATTACAACAGTATCAACTTCATTTGGCCTTAAAACGCTTAATCCATCGCCAAGCCGTACAATTATATTTTCTGACAGATTGTACTTTTTAATAACATCAATTGCTTTATTGAGAGAAGCAGGTTTTACATCTGATGCGATTATGTAGTCTGAAATGCCATTTAAGTAAAGGTAGACTGGTATATATCCATGATCTGTACCTATATCAGCAACTTTAGAATGAAGTTTTATCATCTTAACGACAGAATTTAATCTCTGTGACAGCTTCATACTATAAAATAAAAAGCATTTGTAAAATCAAATGCCTATCCTTTCATCATTATATGGTGGGCCTTCAGGGACTCGAACCCCGGACCAATCGGTTATGAGCCGACCGCTCTACCAACTGAGCTAAAGGCCCTAAATATGGCTCCTCAGGTAGGGCTCGAACCTACAGCCTACCGGTTAACAGCCGGTTGCTCCACCTTTGAGCTACTGAGGAATACATTTATTATTATACTACATTTTTATACGCTGTCAAGCAGTGTCAATCCAAAAAATCTTTTAATTTCTTGCTGCGGCTTGGATGTCTTAATTTTCTCAATGCCTTTGCCTCTATCTGCCTTATTCTTTCTCTCGTAACATTGAATTCTTTGCCTACTTCCTCCAATGTCCTTGCTCTGCCATCATCAAGCCCAAATCTCAGTCTTAACACCTTTTCTTCTCTCGGCGTCAAAGTATCCAATACATCTATAAGCTGCTCTTTAAGCATCGTAAACGCCGCTGCTTCAGCAGGAGCTGGAGCATCTTCGTCTGGTATAAAATCGCCAAGATGGCTGTCTTCTTCTTCTCCTATAGGAGTCTCTAGAGATACTGGCTCTTGAGCAATTTTCATTATCTCTCTAACCTTGTCAACTGACATATCCATCTCTTTAGCGATCTCCTCTGGTAGAGGGTCACGCCCTAATTCTTGCAAAAGTTGTCTTGAAACTCTTATAAGCTTATTAATAGTCTCTACCATGTGGACAGGAATGCGTATCGTCCTGGCCTGATCAGCTATAGCTCTGGTGATTGCCTGTCTTATCCACCACGTAGCGTATGTGCTAAACTTAAATCCCTTTCTGTAATTAAACTTTTCAACAGCTTTCAAAAGACCTAGATTCCCCTCTTGAATCAAATCTAGAAACAACATGCCTCTTCCAACATATCTTTTGGCAATGCTTACAACAAGCCTCAAATTTGCCTCCGTAAGTCTTTTTTTTAGCTTCTTCATCGCCTTTTTCTATCCTTTTTGCCAATTCTATCTCTTCATCAGGAGATAGAAGAGGTATCTTTCCTATTTCTTTTAAATACATTCTTACTGGATCGTCAATATTTATTCCTTCAGGGATAGACAGATCCAAATCCAGATCTTCCTCTGGTATTAATTCATCCTGCTGGGGTTCTTCTCCAACAATCTCTATACCTAATTTTTCAAATGTATCATATACTTTTTCTATCTGATCCGCATCCATATCAATGTCTTCAAGGGAATTCATTATTTCATTGTACGTCAACATGCCATTCTTTTTGCCTTTATCTATTAGCTCTTTTATAGAATTTTTTACTTTTTCTTTATTCACGGGTGTCCCCTCCTTTTGGGCAACCTTTTTCTCAGCCATTTTTAAAATTCAGCATCTCCTTTTCATATTTCTGTAATTGTATCAAAAGTTCTCTTTCCTTTTCGATGTCACCAGCATTATATGAATCGTCAATTTCACGCTTAATGTTCGCTATTTTTTTTCGTATGTCGTCTTTGATTATCTCTTTTACACAGTCATCCACTATCTTCTCGCTTGCCATTTTCTCGCTATACAACACGTTGAATATATCGTTAAATTCGTCTTTTAAATCAGCATTGTCCAGCATAAAACTTAGGTCTTTTGTATCCACATGTCCACCATCTTCAAGCCTTTCAAAAATATAAGATATTACAGTCTTTAAATGTTCATCTTCGATGTCATCTACAGAAAGCCTTCCTTTTACTCTGCTATAAAGCTTGTTATCAATCAAAAGCAGTGCAATCAAGTATTTAAGAGATGGTATCTTTTTTGCTCCACTGTATTTAATATTATGCCTATTATTGCCAACTGTATACCTAATTTTTTTTATTATTTTGCAAAAAACCCTTGACAAATTGGTCTATTTCTGCTCTAATAGTATTTTCAGGTATTTCCGCGTCTTTTGATACGATAGAGATATACACATCTCGCTTTACTTCGTCTTTCAATGTGGCAAGATCCTTACACACCTTTTTGATGTACTTTATCCTATCTGCAGGTTTTTCTAAATCCAAATCTTCTTTGTACTTTTTTATCTTATACTCTATCAACGTATCTGTTTTCTGAAGAAGCTTTTTAAATGCATCGAAGCCTTCTTTTCTGACAAATTCATCGGGGTCCTTCCCATTAGGCACTGTCAGTATATTTACATTTAAGTCAAGTTCATCCAAAAGATTAAGGCCCCTCATAGTCGCTTCAATGCCTGCTTCATCTGCGTCGTATGAAATGACAACAGTATTTTTGTACTTTTTTATAAGTCTACCTTGCTCTATAGTCAGCGCAGTACCCAACGATGCAACGACATTGTCAAGTCCGCTTTGATACAATGCAATGGCATCCATATATCCTTCAACGATAATAAACATATCTTCTTTGGATTTTTTAGCGTAATTAATCCCATACAATGTCTTTCCTTTTTTAAAAACAACCGTCTCAGGAGTATTTAAATACTTTGGTTTCGCATCATCAATTACTCTACCGCCAAATCCTATTACATTGTTTTTTTCATCTATTATCGGAAACATTACTCGATTTTTAAATCTATCATAATATGAACCACTGTTGCTTTTTGAGATAAGACCCGCTTTTAAAAGAATCTCAGTACTATAGTTACGACGCTTTAAATAATTAAACAATTCAAGTCCATTGGCTGGAGAAAACCCCAATCCAAATCTTTTTATCGTAATATCGTCTATGCCTCTATCGTAAAGGTATTTTAATACAGCCTGTCCAAATTTAGAATAAAGGTATTTGTGATAAAACAAAGCAGCCAACCTATTGACTTCATATATTTCATCCTTCAGCTTTTTTTTCTGATACTCTAAACCTGACAAATTTTCTTCTTCAATCTCTATACCAGCTCTATCTGCCAAGAACTCAACGGCCTCCTTAAAACCTACATTTTCAATATTCATTACAAAGGTAATGACATTTCCGCTGGCTTGGCAGCCAAAACAGTGATAAAGCTGCTTCTCTTGGCTTACATTGAAAGATGGCGTTTTCTCATGATGAAACGGGCACAACCCCTTAAAGTCTTTGCCAGATTTTTTAAGCGAAACATAGTTTGAGACAACATCTACTATATCATTTTCTTCTATTACTCTATCGATCACGTCTTTTGAATAAGACATAAACACCACCTTAATTAATAGTTCGACAAAAAACAGGAAAATCCTCTTTTTTAAAAACAACTATAAAATTTTCACGGAATTAATATATTCGACATAAATTCCTAAAATCCTTCTTGAAATTTTTACATTTTAAAAATTTTTATCTTCCCATGGCGATGGAAGGAAAATCTCTTTATACTTTGTTATAGCGTATTTATCAGTCATTCCTGCTATATAGTCGGCAACCGCTCTTTCTTTGCCGTATTTATGCGTTAATTCGATAAATTCTACCGGCATGTCGTCTATATTTTCACAAAAATAATAAAAAAGCTGTTCAACAACTTTTTTTTGCTTTTGCCTCTTCGCTTTTCGCCTTCGAACCTATATAAACCTTTTTAAACAAAAAATCTCTAAGGCTGTAAGTAGCATCATAAATCTCACGGCTCATGGAGATATTATCTTTTCCCATGCTGTTTTCAATTATGTCCTTAACCATTGTGTTTATCCTCTTGCTATGAGTATCTCCTAATATCCGCCTTAAATCTTTTGGTATATCATCATTTGTCAATACCTTGCCTCGAATTGCATCATCAATATCGTGATTCACATAGGCAATCTTGTCTGCTAATTGAACGATCTTACCTTCTAATGTTCCAGGACTTCCAGATGTGGAATGATTTAATATTCCATCTCGCACTTCCCACGTCAGATTAAGACCTAAACCATTATTTTCTATCACATCCACCACTCTTAAGCTTTGAACACTATGCCTAAAACCGTCTTTTAAAAGCCTATTTAGAACATCTTCACCTGAATGGCCAAAAGGAGTATGTCCTAAATCGTGGCCTAAAGCTATGGCTTCTGTTAAATCTTCGTTAAGCCTTAATGCCCTCGCAATAGTCTTTGATATTTGTGCAACTTCTAAAGTATGCGTAAGTCTCGTCCTGTAATGGTCGCCTTCAGGAGATATAAAAACCTGTGTCTTATGACTCAATCTTCTAAAAGCCTTACAATGTATTATTCTATCTCTGTCCCTTTGGTATTCTGTGCGAATATCGCACTTTTCCTCGTCTTTTATTCTCCCTTTTGATTCTCTGCTATGTGCTGCGTACGGTGATAGTATTTTATACTCCATATCCTCGGATATTTCCCTTATTTTCATCATATCACCTTCTCACAAAAATAAAACCCAATACGGGTTTTATTTTATATAGACGATATTATTTTCCCATCAGCAACGTCAATATCAATGAAGTAATTATAAAGACTACAGCACTTATCGTAGTAAGCCTCTCCAAAGTGCCTTCCATCGTTCTGGCCTTATTTTTTCCAAAGAAAGTCTCCGCACCACCTGCAATCGCTCCAGATATACCTGCACTTTTCCCTTGCTGCAATAGTATAACTGCCATCATGAACAAACTAACAATAATATGAACTATAAGTACTATTATTTTTAGCATATGTTTAACCTCCGAAAATCATATTTACACTATTATATATTATATAACAATAGCATATTTATATCAAGCATCAATTTTCTTCATCAGGAATCGATTCGCTCATCATACCATGCCTGTGACAATGTCCATGGTGCGGTGCGTCATCACCGTAAACTTTGTAATTGCCGCCTTCCACTCTTATGGCTTTGCCATTTACAAGTGCATCTGCAACTTTCTCACGAGCTGACATTATAATCCTAAAAAATGTAGGTCTTGAAACTTTCATCCTCTCCGCACAATCTTCTTGTTCTAATCCCTCTAAATCTTTTAGGCGTATGGCTTCAAATTCCTCAACTGTAAGCACAACTTCACTCAATGAGTGCATAGGAATCCCTACTGGTTTAAAATAGTTTATGTTTGGTTCGCACTTTACCCATCTGCATTTTTGAGGTCTCGGCATTTTATCACATCCCATTTCTTTTTTTGCATAATTATATTATTATTTTATCACTTAATGGTAACTTGTATCAAGATAAGATTTTACAAATGTTCACACTATCAATAATAATGAATAATATAAATTAATTCAAAATACTTTAAAGGATGATTTTAATGAATCTATCTTTAATTCCAAAATTATTATCTTTAAACTCTCTGATAACAGCTTTTGGTTATATGTTATTTGCAATAGGAATAGACGACAGCGCAAAAACGAATGAGAGCACATTTACCAAAACAGATCTTGTAATTTCCAGTAGATGGATTATCTTCATAGGGACTTTTTTGTTGTACATGCTAAATATAGAATCAATAAAGCAATGTAAACAAAAAGATGAAGCTGTCATTGAAAATTCCAACTTTCTTATCTTGGCCGGCAGTTTTATGATCGCATCAGGCGCATTTGTAGACGCAGTCGGATTCGAAGTTAAAAATTTAAAAGAAGCTCAAGTATATTGATACTGAGCTTCTTTATAATACAAAGATAAATTACTTTACGTTGTAAAATGCGTCTTTTCCAAGGTATTGTGCTATTCCGCCTAACCCTTCTTCTATCCTCATCAATTGATTGTACTTGACGACTCTATCTGTTCTTGAAGGAGCACCAGTCTTAATCTGCCCTGCATTGACAGCAACGACGAGATCTGCAATAGTTGAATCTTCTGTCTCACCTGAGCGATGTGATACGACAGCAGTATACCCTGCTTTCTTCGCCATCTCTATTGCGTCAAGAGTTTCAGTCAATGTACCTATCTGATTAAGCTTAATAAGGATAGAGTTTGCAACACCCATCTTAATTCCTCTTGAAAGTCTTTCTGTATTAGTAACAAAAAGATCGTCGCCAACTAATTGGATTTTCTTGCCTAATCTTTCTGTTAAAAGTTTCCATCCATTCCAATCCTCTTCTGCCAAACCATCTTCAATTGAAACGATTGGATATTTATTTACAAGCTGCTCCCAGTAATCCACCATTTCTTCTGATGTCCTTACAACACCTTCACCATCGAAATGGTATTTGCCATCTTCTTTGTACATCTCAGATGAAGCTGGATCAAGTGCTATCGCTACATCTTCACCAGGTACATATCCTGCCTTTTGGATTGCTTCCAATATTACCTGTATTGCTTCTTCGTTTGATGTGAGGTTTGGCGCAAAACCACCTTCATCGCCGACTGTAGTGCTTAATCCTTTTGATTTAAGTACTGATCTTAAATTGTGGAAAACTTCAGCGCATGTCCTTAAAGCTTCATGGAAGCTTTGTGCGCCAACAGGCATTATCATGAATTCCTGTATATCTACGTTGTTGTCAGCGTGCTTTCCGCCGTTTAAAATGTTCATCATCGGCACAGGAAGCACTTTTGCATTTACTCCGCCTAAATACTGGTAAAGTGGCAAGCCAACTTCTTCAGCAGCAGCTTTAGCAACTGCCAACGAAACGCCTAAAATTGCATTTGCACCCAGGTTTGATTTATTTGGAGTTCCATCTAAATCAATCATGGCTTTGTCTATTGCCACTTGGTCTATTGCATCCATTCCAATTATCTCTGGGGCAATCTTTTCATTTACATTTTCTACAGCCTTCAATACACCTTTTCCTAAGTACCTGTTATTGTCGCCGTCTCTCAATTCAACAGCTTCAAACTGACCAGTTGAAGCACCAGATGGAACAGCAGCACGTCCTACAGCGCCGCTATCTAGTTCTACTTCTACTTCTACTGTTGGATTTCCTCTTGAATCAAGTATTTCTCTTGCATAAACATCAACAATTATAGACATAAACATTCTCCTTTCGTTTTTTATCTTCCTATTATTAGGGACGTACCTGTCATTTCATGTGGCTTCGGCAGTCCCAATATGTCAAGCACCGTTGGTGCTATGTCTGCTAAGATGCCATCGTTTCTAAGCGTTATATCACCTTCACCTATCACTATGAAAGGTACAGGATTTGTCGTGTGAGCCGTCTGTGGTTCTTTTGTCACTGGATCAATCATCTGCTCAGAATTTCCATGATCAGCGGTTATAAGAATAGTACCGCCCACTTCCTGGCAAGCCGTCACTATTCTGCCAAGGCACTCATCAATTGCTTCTATAGCTTTGACAGCAGCACTAAATACGCCTGTATGACCTACCATGTCAGGATTTGCAAAATTAAGCAGTATAAAACCATACTGTTTAGACTTTATTTTTTCAACTACCGTATCTGTAACTTCATACGCACTCATTTCAGGCTTCAAATCGTACGTGGCTACTTTAGGAGATGGTATAAGTATCCTGTCTTCTCCTTTATTTGGCTCCTCTACGCCGCCATTGAAGAAGAATGTAACATGGGCGTATTTCTCAGTCTCCGCTATTCTAAGCTGTTTTATGCCTTTATCGCTTAGGTATTCGCCAAGAGTATTCTTTAAGTTCTCAGGCTTATACGCCACGTGTATATTCTCAAATGTTACGTCATATTGCGTCATAGATACGAAGTAAACGGGAATATATCCTTTTTCTCTATCAAAAAAGTTAAACACTTCATCAATAAAAGCTCTTGTAATTTGTCTTGCCCTATCAGGCCTGAAATTAAAGAAGATTATCGAATCATTAGCCTCTACGGTCGCAGTCGGTTTGCCGCCATCTAAAATAACCGTTGGCTCTACAAATTCATCTGTCTGATCCTTGCTATACGCAATATCTATCGCTTCTTCAGGCGAATTAGCGAAAACGCCTTTACCTAATGCTATAGCATCGTAGGCTTTTTTAGTCCTTTCCCATCTCTTATCGCGGTCCATCGCATAGTATCTTCCAGATATTGTGGCGATTTTGCCAATGCCAAGCCTATTTGATTCATCCTCAAAAGCCTTTATGTATTCTTTGGCACATGCTGGAGGAACATCTCTGCCATCTAAAAATGCGTGGACGTATACTTCGTCTAATCCTTCATCTTTTGCAAGTTTCATAAGGGCAAAAAGATGTGTAATGTGGCTGTGAACGCCGCCATCGGACAGAAGTCCAAACAGATGAAGCTTTGAACCATTCTTTTTTACATTTTGTATGGCGTCAAGAAATTCCTGCTTTTTGAAAAAAGCACCTTCTTTAATCTCTTTGCTTATCCTTGTAAGCTCCTGATAAACTATTCTGCCGGCACCTATATTAAGATGTCCTACTTCCGAATTCCCCATCTGTCCTTCAGGAAGCCCTACAGCTAAGCCACTTGGCATAAGTTTTGTATTTGGATAATTTTTGAAATAATAATCTAAGTTTGGTGTATTAGCTGAATAAATGGCATTTCCTTCTTTGCTGTCAGAGATGCCAAATCCATCTAAGACAACAAGCATCACAAAGTTTTTGGGCATGCAATCCTCTCCTTAATAATTTACAATTTTAGCGAAATCCTGCGCTTTAAGGCTAGCTCCGCCCACTAATGCACCATCAATATCGCTTTCTGACATAAGCTCTTTAGCATTATCAGGTTTAACACTGCCACCATATTGTATTCTTACCTCATTAGCGATGTCTATACTGTATATGTCTGCAATAGTCTCTCTTATGACCTTTATTACATCATTCGCATCTTTCGATGTAGCTGTTTTACCTGTTCCAATAGCCCAAATAGGCTCATAAGCTATGACGACATTCAAGGCATCTTCACTTTTAATGCCATACAATGCTTTTTTTTGTCTGTTCCCTTACTACATTGAAAGCTTCCCCTGCTTCTCTTTGAGATAATGATTCGCCTACGCATACAATAGGCTTAAGGCCATGACTTAATGCAGATTTGACTTTTTTATTCACAGTTTCATCTGTCTCAGCAAAATACTGTCTTCTCTCTGAATGGCCAATTACGACGTATTCTACGCCTATCTCTTTAAGCATAATCGGTGAAACTTCTCCTGTAAATGCGCCTTTTTCTTCCCAGTGCATGTTCTGCGCACCTAATTTTATATTAGAGCCATCTATGGCTTTTTTTACGTCAACAAGATCCACAAATGGCGGTATTACTACAACTTCTGCTTCCGCACCAGATACTAAAGGCTTAAGCTCATTTACAAGATTTACAGCTTCAGATGGCGTCATGTACATCTTCCAATTACCTGCAATAATAGGTCTTCTCAATCAAAACACCTCTTTATTTGTCGTTTAACGCAGCTATTCCAGGCAATACCTTGCCTTCTAAGAATTCTAATGACGCACCGCCACCAGTCGATATATGTGACACTTTGTCTGCATAGCCTAATTGTTCTACTGCCGCAGCAGAATCTCCGCCACCGATTATAGTAGTGCCATTGCACTCACTCATGGCTTTCGCGATTGCCTCTGTTCCCTTTGCAAATTCTCTGATTTCAAATACACCCATAGGACCATTCCAAACTACTGTCTTTGCATCTTTTATGACTTTTGAAAATTCTTCAATTGTCTTTGGTCCAATATCTACGCCGATTTTGTCATTAGGCATCTTGTCTATATCAACCACTTCATAAGGAACACCTGATTTTAATTCTGCACTGACTACCGTATCAACTGGTAAAAGCAATTTAACGCCTTTTTGCTTAGCCTTTTCGATTAAGTCTTTTGCAAGCTCTAATTTGTCTTCCTCCAAAAGGGATTTGCCTATTTCATAGCCTTCAGCCTTTATAAATGTGTATGCCATACCACCGCCAATCAATAGGCTGTCAACTTTGTCTAAAAGGTTTGTGATAACACCGATTTTATCTGAAACTTTTGCGCCGCCCAGTATTGCCACAAAAGGTCTTTCAGGATTTTCCAAAGCGCCGCCCATGAAGTTTAACTCTTTCTCAATTAAAAATCCAGATACTGCTGGTAGGTAACTGGCAACTCCCGTCGTAGACGCATGAGCTCTATGAGCTGTCCCAAACGCATCGTTGACGAATACGTCAGCCAATGACGCCAATTCTTTCGAAAAATCCGGATCATTTTTCTCTTCTTCAGCGTGGAACCTGACATTTTCTAAAAGCAGTACTTCACCGTCTTTTAATGCATTGGCTTTTGCCTTAGCATCTTCACCTATTACATCATCAGCTACAATGACTTGTTTCCCGAGTAGCTCCGAAAGCCTTTTTGCAACAGGCTTCATAGAATACTCCATGTTAAACTTGCCTTTTGGCCTTCCTAAATGTGATACCAATATCACCTTTGCATTATTGTCTAAAAGATATTGAATAGTAGGCAATGCCGCTTTTATCCTCGTGTCATCAGTGATGTTTTTTTCACTGTCCATAGGTACATTAAAATCTACCCTTACAAGGACTCTCTTGCCTTTTACATCGATATCCCTTACAGTCTTTTTCATGATATACCTCCTATCGATATATTTTAGGACAAGGTTATAAGCCTTGTCCTATGATATTACAGTCTATCTGCTACATACTTAGCAAGGTCAACAACCCTGTTTGAATAACCCCATTCGTTGTCATACCATGAAACAACTTTTACCATATTGCCTTCCATAACCATCGTTGACAAGCCATCAACAATTGATGATCTTGAATCGCCTTTGAAGTCCATTGATACTAATGGCTCATCTGTATATCCGAGAATGCCTTTAAGCTCGTTTTCTGCCGCTTCTTTCAATGCTGCATTTATTTCTTCTACAGTTACGCTCTTTTCAAGCTCTGCAACAAGGTCAACAACAGATACGTCTGGTGTTGGAACTCTCATAGCAAAGCCGTTTAATTTTCCTTTTAGTTCAGGCAATACAAGTGCAACAGCCTTTGCAGCTCCTGTTGTTGTCGGAATAATTGACATTGCTGCTGATCTTGCTCTTCTTAAATCTTTATGAGGAAGGTCCAGTATCCTCTGATCGTTTGTGTATGAGTGAACAGTTGTCATTAAACCTCTCTTGATTCCAAATTTGTTATGTAAAACTTTTGCAAATGGTGCTAAGCAGTTTGTCGTGCATGAAGCATTTGATATAACGTGATGTGCATTTGGATCGTATTTGTCCTCGTTAACACCCATAACGATTGTTATATCTTCATTTTTAGCAGGTGCAGAAATTATTACTTTCTTTGCTCCAGCTTCGATGTGTTTTACTGCATCTTCCTTGTTTGTAAATCTACCTGTTGATTCGATAACTATGTCAACACCTAATTCCTTCCAAGGTAATTTTGCAGGATCTGTTTCTTTTAATATTTTTATTTCCTTGCCATTTACAACAAGTGAATCTTCTTTTGCGATTACTTCGCCTTCGAATTGACCGAATGTTGAATCGTATTTTAATAGATGTGCTAATGTTTTTGCATCAGTAAGATCATTGAATGCAACAATATCAAGATCTACATTTTTCTTTAATGCTGCTCTAAAAAAGTTTCTGCCTATTCTACCAAAGCCATTAATACCTACTTTTACTGCCATAATATTTCCTCCTTTAATTTTTATTTTTATATTAAACACCTTTCGGTGTATTAACAACTTTTTAATATCTCGAATGCCGCGCCTTCATCAGTTATGAGAACATCCACCATACCACTTATACAAGTAGATATGATCGCATCGGCTTTGCTTTTGCCGCCTGAGACAGCTATCAAATTTTTGACGTTTTTTAAATCATCCTTTGTAAGAAAAATGCTTGGCGTTTCATAAACTGTTTCACCGTTTATGTTTAAGTAAAAACCTAATGCTTCTGACGTGGCACCAACACTCTTAAGATACTCTTTAGTCGATGAAGGTAAATTTCGCCTGTCAGCCATCACATCTGCACGCCCTATGCCAAAAAGCACTACATCAGCTTCTTTCAGTATGTCAATAACGCTTTTTATGTCTGGTTCATTCATAAGAGTCTCTATGGCTTCTTTGCCTATGTTGTCAGGAATATGAAGCATTTTGTATGAACCGCCTAACTTTTTTGCAAGGACTGACGCAATTGTGTTTGCCTGTTTTTCAACTTCGCGTCCCAAGCCACCTCTTGCAGGCACTACCATTATATCTGATTTGGTGTAGCATTGAGGCATTTCATTTGCAACTTCCATCACACTTGAACCGCCAGTCAAAGCAATGATGCTGTCGTTTTTAATTATGCTTTTAAGGTAAGCTGCAGCAGATTTGCCCATATCTTTTTTTATAAGCCTGTCACTATCGACATCACCCGGTATCACTATGACTTTTTTCAGTTTCAGGCGCTCCTTTAAAGTTTTTTCCATGTTGTTTAAGCCTTTTAACTCATGGATAAACTCTTTAAGCTCCTCCAAAAGCTTCTCGCCGTCTTTAGTCACAGTCATGCCTAAAGGATTTATGTCGATAAGACCTTGCCGCTTCAAAAAAGATACCTCTGTCCTTATTATCCTTTCGCCAATATTAAGCTGATACGACAAAGCTCGCCTTCCTATTGGCTGGCTGAAATATATGTTACGCATTATAGTATACCTTTTTTGCAGCAGTTCTATTAGCTCAGGCACAATTTTCTGTTGTAATGATATTATGTCGTTCATGTATCAAAACCTTCTTCAGGACTTTTATCGACCCGTTGTATTATAACTGTCCCACCAAAACATTAAATAAATATTTTTACCTTCAATACTATTTTATATTAAGACTTCTAATTTTTCAATAGACAATATGACAAAGTTTGTGTCAAGTAGTTGTTGGCAAATTTTTTTTCTTCAAATGTTATCCGCATAATGTTTAACATATTGTGAATTTTCGTGCAATTGTTTTTGCTCTATTCTTCTTTTTATATTGCACCTTTTATATGACTTTTAGTTCACTTAAGCATTTGTATCTGAGTATTTCCCTTATTGCTTTTCGACTGTTTGTCATTGCACAACCTTCAAACGGCATACCGCCTCTTTGTATGTGATATGTCTTTGCTTTTTTCTGTTTTTTGTTTACATCAGCTGCTGATAGTTTTATTTCTTCTTTTATCTCTGCTAATTTTTCTTCTGAAATTGTCACATTAAAATATGCTTCTACA
>NZ_BBKT01000035.1 GCF_000747665.1 Thermoanaerobacterium saccharolyticum
GAATAACTTCCCGCCTTATAGCTCTCCATGCATACTCTATATTCCAAACACCTTGGCTTAAGAATTTGCCAAAGGTAGTTCTATGGCAATTAGCGAAGCTTAAATTAACTATGTCAGTGACAGTACCACTATAACCCTTTTGAGTGGCAGCAATTATAAATTCTACAATATGACGAATAACAGGTTTAGTAAAATATAATGCAAAATTTAATTTCATTAAGTACTGGATTATTGATGAATTTTCTGTTATTCTTTTATTATGAGACATTTGCTCCACTCCTATGATTAATATTGTTATAGGGTAACAACATATTAATACCATAGAAGCGAGCATTTGTCTCTATTTTTTTATTAAATTTTTTCATGTAAGTTTATTATGGCAATTTATGTTAGTGAATTTTCTCATCTATAGTTATATGTTTGGAACTACTGATATAAACTGCTGGAATGATGAGAAAGCAACTGGATTTGATTACTATAAATCATCTGATTTAGAAAATTTTGAAGGACCTTTTATTGCATTTAGACCAGATAAAAACTTTATTTGGGATAAAAATTTTTGGGCTCCAGAAGTGCATAAATACAATGATATGTATTATATGTTTGCTACATTTTTCGCTAAGGGTAGAAATAGAGGAACGCAAATTTTAGTATCTGAAAAAATAAGTGGGCCATATAGACCATGGAGTATTGAACCGGTGACACCAAAGGATTGGATGTGTTTAGATGGGACTTTTTATGTAGATGAAAAAGGGGAACCCTGGATGATATTTTGCCATGAATGGGTACAAATATATGATGGAGAAATTTGTGCTGTAAGATTGTCGAAAGATTTAAAAACTACGATAGGAAATCCTATTACACTTTTTAAAGCTTCAAGTGCTAATTGGACAAGAAGTATTAAAACGATTAATAACCATGAATGTTACGTTACAGACGGTCCTTTCGTTTATAGGTCGGATGAAGGAAAGCTTTATATGTTGTGGTCCAGTTTTATTGAAAACAATATATACGCTGTTGGTGTATCATTATCGAAAACAGGCAAAATAACTGGACCGTGGGTGCACAGTGAAAATCCAATTTTCGCAGGTGATGGTGGGCATGGTATGATATTTAAGACCTTTGAAGGGAATCTAATATTGGCATTACATACACCTAATAAAAGGAAAGAAGAACGGCCACTTTTTATAACTTTACAAAAATCTGTGCTTAATGATACCTTATAATTAGATGACAAATAATGATACCATATATTAAATTGAATACCTTTAACACATTGAATATACATAATATAATGTTTCTAGAGTAGTTAATAAATTTCTAAGGAGGCATTGAAAATGTTTAAAAAAAATTACATCTCTTTTAATATCGCTTCTTTTGATAATTTCATTAGTTACAGGATGTAGCAGCTCTTCGAATTCTTCGAGTTCATCGAAAAATAGTTCTGAAAATAGTACCAGTCAAAAAACCGTAACATTAAGATTTATGTGGTGGGGTGGAGACGCCAGACATAAAGCAACACTTGATGCTATAAGTCTTTATGAAAAAGAACATCCTAATGTAAAGATTAATGCTGAATATGGCGGCGTTACTGACTATCTCCAAAAGCTGATAACTCAATTAAGCAGTGGGACAGCACCTGATCTTATACAAATAGATGTAACATGGTTGCAGCAACTTTTTAGCCAAGGTGATTTTTTTGCAGATTTAAGTAAGTTAAAAGATATCAATGTGAATGCATTTGATCAAAATTTTCTTAAAAATTATTGCTATGTCAACAATAAGTTGATAGGTTTGCCTACAGGAATAAACAATTCGGCAATGTATATTAACAAAGACTTTTTTGATAAATTTGGCATAGACGATAAGACGGTTTGGACATGGGATAATCTCTTGCAAACTGCTAAGATGGTGCATGAAAAGGATAAAAATGCTTATCTTTTAGACGCTGATTCTACTATTTGTGATTATATTTTGGTCACATACGTTGGGCAAAAAACTGGCAATCAATGGGTGAAAGATGATTATACTTTAGGCTTTGATAAACAAACGTTGACGGAAGCATTCAAATATTTAAACGATTTGTTCGAAGTAGGTGCTATAGAGCCATTTTCTCAAAGTGCTCCATACGAAGGAAAACCTGATCAAAATCCTATGTGGCTTAATGGACAAACAGGTATGCTTTGGAATTGGTCATCTATATACTCTGGGGTAAAAGCAAATATAAAGAACTTGTCATTAGCATTGCCACCGATTGATCCTAATGCAAAACAGACAGGTATAGTTGTAAGACCATCACAGCTTATCGCGATTAACAAAGATTCTAAAAATATCGATGAAGCAGCAAAATTTTTAAATTGGTTCTTTACGGATACAGATGCTATAAAAACACTTAAAGATGTCAGAGGAGTTCCGGCTACCGCAGATGCGCGTAAAATTTTATCGGAAAATAACTTGTTGGATTCAACATTGACCGATAATGCAAACCAAGCTATGGAAAAAATGGCACCTCCTGAAAATGGCATAAGTGGTAATCAAGAATTAGAAAAGATAAATACTGATATTATACAAGAATTGGCTTATAAAAAGATAACACCGGAGCAGGCAGCAGATGAATTGATAAATACTTATAAACAGAAGCTTCCAGAATTAAAAAGCCAGCAATAAAGATTAGTTTCATAGGGTGTGTTGAAGCTCACCCTATGAAATATTATTGAAGGAGTGGTTAAATTAATGAGTTACAATAAAAAAAGAAATTTGATGGGGTATTTATATATTAGTCCATGGATCATAGGCTTTTTAATATTTAC
Organism: Thermoanaerobacterium saccharolyticum; assembly: GCF_000747665.1. Lineage (GTDB taxonomy): Bacteria > Bacillota > Thermoanaerobacteria > Thermoanaerobacterales > Thermoanaerobacteraceae > Thermoanaerobacterium > Thermoanaerobacterium saccharolyticum. Next base: position 2,811 of record NZ_BBKT01000035.1, read on the forward strand.
TCTGTATCCATTTGCTATGACTTTTATCTATTCGTTTTGTAACTATAGTATTACAAAATCACCTGTATTTATTGGATTAGGCAATTATATAACTATGTTCACTAAAGATATGTATTTTTGGCCGTCTTTAATTAATACTATAAAATATGTATTAATGACAGTTCCTTTAAAATTATGTTTTGCACTTTTTGTTGCAATGATCTTAAATGTAGATATTAAAGGAGTTAATGTTTTTAGGACAACTTATTATTTGCCTTCTATTTTTGGGGGAAGTGTTGCTTTATCTGTCATATGGAAGTTTTTATTCATGGATAATGGTATTATGAATAAATTTCTTTCATACTTTCATATACATGGCCCAAGTTGGCTTGGAAATCCACACATATCATTATTTACTATAAGTTTATTGTCAGTCTGGGAGTTTGGATCTTCTATGGTAATATTCTTGGCGGCACTAAAACAGGTTCCAAATGAGTTGTATGAAGCCTCAATGTTAGACGGTGCAAGTAAAATAAGAAGATTTTTTTCAATAACTTTACCTATGATATCACCTGTACTATTGTTTAACTTAGTTATGCAGACTATAAATGCTTTTCAGGAATTTACGGGTCCATATGTAATAACTGGTGGAGGACCAATGAATTCTACTTATGTGTACAGCATGTTGATTTATGATAATGCGTTTAGGTATTTTAGGATGGGTTATTCATCTGCCTTGTCTTGGATTTTATTTTTGTTAATATTGATTGTTACAGTTATAATATTTAAATCTTCAAATACATGGGTATATTACGAAAATGGAGGTAGATGACATGAAAGCAAAGAATAGTCAAAGGAACGATATAATCAGAAAAGTATTTATATATGTTTTATTGGTAGCTTTTGGCATTTTTATGATATATCCCTTACTTTGGGTTTTTGCATCATCATTTAAATCAAATGATGAAATCTTTAAGTCGCTAAGTCTTATACCAAAACATATTGTGACAAATTCATATTTTGAAGGATGGAAAGGTACGGGGCAATACTCTTTTGGTACATTTATTTTAAACAGCATTACGCTTGTTGTACCTGTTGTTGTATTTACTGCTATATCATCCACAATTGTTGCCTATGGATTTGCAAGATTTGAATTTCCGCTTAAAACTATTTTGTTTACTTTGATGATATCTACCATGATGTTGCCGGGCACTGCAGTTTTGATACCCAGATATATATTATTTAATTGGTTAGGTTGGATAAATACTTATAAGCCATTTATTGTTCCTGCTTTGTTCGGAACAACGCCTTTTTTCATTTTTATGATGGTTCAATTTTTGAGAGGTCTTCCTAAAGAATTAGAAGAATCAGCTACGATTGATGGATGTAATTCATTTCAAATACTTATGAAGATTTTAATACCATTGTGTAAACCTGCAATTATTTCTATGTGTATATTTCAGTTCATTTGGACTTGGAATGACTTTTTTAATCCATTGATATATATCAACAGTGTAGAAAAATATACAGTTTCTCTCGGGCTTAATATGACAATCGATGGGACTTCGGTTGTTAATTGGAATCAAATAATGGCTATGACAATTATTTCAATGATACCAAGTATTATAATATTTTTCTCAGCTCAAAAATATTTCGTTGAAGGTATTGCAACAACCGGGTTGAAGAACTAAACTAAGTATAAGTTTACTCAATAAAATAACATATTTTATGTCAGGAGGCTGAGCTTTATGAGATATACAGATGGGAAGGTGCATGACATTACTATTGCTTATATCGGAGGTGGCTCAAGAGGATGGGCGTGGAATTTGATGACCGATTTAGCAAAGGAGGATAGCATTTCTGGTACGGTAAAACTGTATGACATAGATTATGGTGCAGCACATGACAATGAGACAATAGGTAATTCTCTGTCAATGAGGCAGGATGTTAAAGGCAAATGGCTTTATAAAGCTTGCGAGACATTAGAAGAGTCACTAAAAGGTGCTGATTTTGTCATAATATCTATTTTGCCTGGAACGTTTGACGAGATGGAATCTGACGTTCATGCACCTGAAAAGTATGGCATTTATCAGTCAGTAGGTGATACTGTAGGACCTGGTGGAATAGTCAGAGCTTTAAGAACGATTCCGATGTTTGTAGATATTGCCAATGCAATTAAAGAGCATTGTCCAGATGCATGGGTTATAAATTATACAAATCCTATGACACTTTGCGTCAGGACATTGTACGAAGTTTTCCCTCAAATTAAAGCATTTGGATGTTGTCATGAAGTTTTTGGTACACAGAAGCTATTATCTCGGGCGTTGCAGGATATAGAAGGCATTGAAAATGTTCCAAGGGAAGATATAAAGATAAATGTTCTTGGGATAAATCATTTTACATGGATCGACAATGCAAGGTACAAAGACATAGATTTAATGCATGTTTATAAACAATTTGCAAATAAGTACTATGAAAGCGGATTTGTCAGCGATGCTAATGACAATTGGATGAATAATTCATTTGTATCTGCAGAGAGAGTAAAATTTGATTTATTTTTAAGATACGGAATAATTGCTGCAGCAGGTGATAGGCATTTGGCGGAATTTGTGCCGGGGTATTGGTATTTAAAAGAGCCAGAGATAGTTAAAGAATGGATGTTTGGCTTAACGACTGTAAGATGGAGAAAAGAAGACTTAAAACGCAGGCTTGAAAGAAGTAAAAGGCTTAAGACAGGCGAGGAAAAATTTGAGTTAAAGGAAACTGGTGAAGAAGGCGTTAGACAAATTAAAGCGTTATTAGGTTTAGGCGATTTAGTGACTAATGTCAACATGCCGAACTATGGACAGATTGAAGGAATACCATATGGTGCGGTAGTTGAGACAAATGCTTTATTTTCAGGAAATAAACTAAAGCCTGTATTATCAGGGAAATTGCCTGACAATGTGTATAGCCTTGTGCTAAGGCAAGTATACAATCAAGAAACGACGTTAAAAGCTGCTTTAAATAAGGATTATGACTTAGCTTTCAGCGCTTTTGTAAATGATCCACTTGTGACAATATCTTTAAAAGATGCGAAAAAGTTATTTAATGAAATGCTTGAAAATACGAAAAAATATTTAGATGGATGGGAAATAAAAGCTTGATAGTATTTATAATTGCGATCATTTATTGTAAACTAAAATTGATGATCCTCCTTAAAAGAGCCGATACTATGCGATCGGCTCTAATATATTGCCTAAAAAATTTATAGAAAATTTCTAAAATATCTTGTCTAACTACTTTATATTGGACACATACTATGATATACTTAGCTTAAGTTATTAAAATTTTAACAATGAAAGGGGGACAACAAATACGAACAGCATATTGACATTATGGTTGGCAGTAATGATAGTAGGAATTGCAATTGACTTAATAACAAGCAACTTCATATTTTTTAACTTTTCGATTGGAGCTTTTTTCGCAATATGTGCAGATCTACTGGGGCTTAATACACCAATTCAGATTTTTATTTTTCTCGCGATAGGAATTGTATCACTCATTTTCTCATTCAAATATCTAAGAAAAAGATTTAAAAATATACCAAAGACGTACCCGTATGAAAGCGAATATATAGGAAAGACGATTGAGATAAAGAGCGATGTAGGTAGAGAGGGGCAAGTCTTTTTCGAGGGAATATATTGGACCGTTAAGTCTGATGAACCTTTGAAAAATGGTGACACCGCTTTAATAACTGGAATATCAGGGAATAAATTAATTGTAAAGAGATTGGAGGAATAAAGTTGTTGATATTATTGCTTATCGTACTTCTTCTTATATTAATCGCAGTATTAGCATCCATAAAAGTTGTTCAAACGGGATATGTATATGTAATTGAGAGGCTAGGACAGTTTTACAAGGTATTGGAGCCGGGGTGGCATTTTGTAATACCATTTGTTGATTATGTACGGGCGAAAGTATCTACAAAGCAACAGATATTGGACATTGAACCGCAGAATGTCATTACGAAGGACAATGTGAAAATATCTGTGGACAACGTTATATTTTATAAGGTTATGAGTGCAAAAGACGCCATATACAACATAGAGAATTACAGGTCAGGTATAATTTATTCTACCATTACAAACATGAGAAACATCATTGGAGATATGACACTTGATGAAGTTTTGTCAGGCAGAGATAAGATAAATGCAGTGCTTCTTAAAGTTATAGATCAGCTTACAGATGCATACGGCATAAAGATACTGTCTGTAGAGATAAAGGATATTACTCCGCCAGATGAAATAAGGCAGGCGATGGAGAAGCAGATGAAGGCTGAAAGGGACAAGAGGGCTACTATACTTCAGGCAGAAGGCGAGAAACAAAGTGCTATAGCTGTCGCCGAAGGGCAAAAACAGGCAAAGATTTTGCAAGCAGAGGCTGAGAAGGAAGCAAATATCAGAAAGGCCGAAGGTTTAAGGCAGTCGCAGATATTAGAGGCGGAAGGCAAAGCAAAGGCCATTGAGGCGATTGCTGAAGCGCAGGCAAAAGCCATCGAATTGGTTAATAAAGCCATATTAGAGTCAGGCACAAATGAGACTGTCATAGCATTAAAGCAGATTGAGGCGCTGCAGGAGATGGCTAAAAATCCTGCCAATAAGCTTATTATTCCTGATAAATTGGTTGGAACATTAGGAAGCATAACAGCAGTTGCAGATCTCATTAAAAATCAATAGCTTTCTATACCTCGAGTTTTCTCGGGGTTTTTTAATGGGATTTGGTTTTTTAAAGATTAAGCTATAAAATGTATAATGTAAAAAATATTGCGGAGGGATGAATATGACTATTAAAGAAGTGCCTTACGATATGTACATTAAAGAGGTGAATCAAAAGCTTACATCAAGAGGTATATTTTTGACTACTAAAGAGAATAAATTAAACACCATGATAATCGGCTGGGGAGGAATAACTTATTTTTGGGTCAAGCCTGTATTCTTAGTTGCAGTGAGGAAATCACGCTTTACGCACAATCAAATCGAAAAATCAGGTGAATTTACGATTAGCGTGCCTCTAAATGAGGACTTAAATAAGGCTATCGCATTTTGCGGTACAAAATCAGGAAGAGATTTTGACAAGTTTAAGGAGTGCAATCTTACACCTATTCCATCCCAAAAGATTGAGACTCCTATAATAGGCGAGTGTTCACTCCACTATGAATGTAAGGTCGTATACAAACATGATATGATAAAGGAAAATCTGGATGCTGATATTGATAAAAGGTGGTATCCAGATTACCATACGTTTTACTTTGGTGAAATTGTCGCATCATACATAAAAGAATAGTCAAAGCAGTACCATTAAAAAGATTGCATAGAAAATGATGCCTGACATCAAAACAAATGGGCTTAAACTTTTTTTGCTGGATGCATATAAAAGGCATATATACGATGATATAAGTGACAACATGGTTGTAAGCATAGTAAGTCCGGTCAAATGCCATTCTGTAAACATCATGCCTATGGCAACAGGCACAGATGATTGAAATACCATTGCCCCTGTTATGTTTAAAAGGGCAAGGGTATCTTTTTTTTTGTCCCACCCATAAGACAGAGTTAAGCTTTTCTGGAAGCTCAGTTGCTATAGGCGTTATGATTAATGACAGTATGGCTGGGGGAATCCCTGCCATCGCAGATACTTGTTCTGTGTACTTTATAAATATGTGGGCGCCATAGGATATCCCCAAAAGGGAAAATATAAGCTGCAAAAGGATGAGATGTACAGTAGGCTTTGAATGAAAATGGGACGAGAAGTACAAATTTTTTACATCATTTATGCTTTCATCATTAGATGAAAATGTGTGGATCACATAAACGAAGTATGAAACAAGTATAGCAATTGATACAACGCTTTTAATATCTATATAGTTATTTACTATGGAAGTGATGACGGCTAAAGAGTATATGATTATGAAATACGACATGTCCCTTTGAAATCCAGTCAGCGAAGGCGTTATTTTTAAAGATCTCTTGCGGAATAAAGCGTATATTACTGCAGAGGCGCCTGTGACAAAAAAGCCAAGTGTAGACAGCATGAAAGGGGCACCGACTATTGCACCAACACCTATTTCTTCTGATGATTGGCCATTGTGAAAAATGATTGCAATTACAGGTATAATCGTCTCTGGCATCGCTGTTCCTACAGCCGCAAAAATGCTTCCAATTACTCCTTGGTTTAAGTTTAACTTTTTGCCTAACCATTCTACGGCATTTGTAAAATAAGCACATGAAACCAATATAAATGCCAGGCTCATTAAAAGCATGATTATAAGTAAAGCCAATATAAACAGCTCCTTTTTGTTCTTTGAATTAGCGTAAGATTACATTAAATTATAATTTGGAATAAGAGATTATATTCATGGAATATTAATTTCATAGTAGGTTTTGAGTATTTAAAAATGTTGTGAAAAGCATTAAGACAGCTAAATTTTTGTTTAAAAAATTATGCTTATAATATAAATAAAGAGGCAGCCGTCCGTAAAATGCGGTTGCCTGAGAAACAGTTTAAAAGTTTTTAAATCGTCCTGGTATCAGCAGGGCGGTTATTTCCTCTTAAAATCGAGGACTGCTATAATTAACATTCCAAACATTATCATTAAAGACAACGTTTGATATGTATTCGTTAGGCACTCATCAATTTGAGTGCTTTTTTGTTTGGCTGCATTAAAATCATATATATTGCGCTAGATTATAAAAATTAGATTGACATTTTGTATAAAAAAGTATATTATATACTTAAGAAGTGCACTCGGTTGCACATATCTATAATTAATAAATAGCTGATTTTTCTTGCTTAGTTGATTTAATTGTGCTTTTTATTTTTTGATAAGGGTGATGATATGTCAGAGATTAGATATGATGTCGTTACAGGCAAGATAGCAGTCATTTCTACTGAAAGAGGGAAAAGGCCCCATGATTTTAAGAAGGCAGACGTCATAAAGAATAGCGGAATATGTCCATTTTGTCCTGGAAATGAAACCATGACACCACCTACGCTTGTGGAGTTTCGGGGTGAAGACGGCATGTGGACATTAAGAGGGTTTAATAACAAGTTTGCAGCGTTTAAAAAAGATGCGGATGTGGCTAAGCATGGAAGTGAATTGTACAAGGCAGATGATGGGTACGGTATGTCAGAGATTATAGTGGAAAGCCAGCATCATGATATGACTTTGGGGCAGATGGATTTAGAAGGCATTGAGAACATCGTAAAGGCACTTATTTTGAGATACGAGGATATTGTGAAAGATGAAAAGATTAAGTACGTGCAGATGTTTAAAAACTTTGGTGCAAACGGTGGTGCTTCCTTAGAGCATGGACATTGGCAGATTATGGGCGTACCATTTATACCTGAGGCTTTGGAGAGAGAGCTTAAAGGCATTGAAAGGCATGAGGCAGATACCGGAAGATGCCCTTACTGCCACATCATAGATGAAGAACTGAAAGATAATGTAAGAATCGCTGCCGAGAATGATAAGTTTGTGGTTATATGCCCGTATGCATCACAATTTGCGTATGAATCGTGGATACTGCCTAAAAAACACGCCAAAGCTTTTAATGAAATGGATGGCGATGACATAAGAAGTCTTTCATTACTACTTAAATCGCTTGTAAAGAAGTATGAAGATCTTTTTGACAATCCGCCGTACAATATAGTCATTCATACAGTGCCACATCATGATAGACGCGATTTTCATTGGCATGTAGAGATATTGCCAAGGCTTACAACCTTTGCGGGATTTGAGCTTGCAACAGGAGCGTATATAAATCCTACACCGCCAGAAGAAGCAGCTTCAATCTTAAGGTTAGATTAATTGAAAGGAATGGTTTATGTGCACATTGAAGAAGGAGATTTTGATGGTTTTTTGTCGAAGATAGATTATATTGTAAAAACTATCAAAGATGACAAGGTTCAAGAATTCAGATGGTTTCAGGAAAAAGCCTCGTATATAAAAGACAAGACGCTTTTTGACTATGCTATATTGAGTATTGATAGATCATTTATTATTATTGCAGCACTTATAGATTTTATTTTTGAAACGATAAGTGGTGAAGAAAAAAAAATCTCGGTATTATTTTCCTATTATTGTGAGAAAGAATGTTTTTGATGATAGTTGCTTGACCATATATGATGATGGGAAATGTGTGTTTGGCGTATATGATGCAGTTGATGATGTAGAGTACATCAGATGCTTAGATGATATATTAAGAGGTGGAAGAGAAATTGAGTTTAAATCAGGTAGCAGCCTTAAGCCTTACATGATTTTAAATCACGACATATACAGTTCAAAAAGGTTAAACAACAAGTCCAGCAATAGCCTGACATTGCTTAGCAAAAACGAGATAGTGAAGACATTTAGGAGAATGGCTAATGGCATGAACCCAGATCTTGAAATGACTTACATGCTTAGAAAGTACGGTTTTCACGATGTTCAAGATATTAGAGGGTATTTTTTGTACGACGATGGGAAAGGCACCATATACACTCTTTCAATGTTTTCTCAGTACATTGAAAATGTAGCTGACATGTGGCAGTATACCCAGGAGTACTTGAAGGATTTTGTGAAGAAGTACGATGGCAGCGACTTTGTAAGCTTTGTATACAAAAATTGCGACGATTATATGGGTGAAGTAAAAAAGATATCAGAGCTTATTGCCAACATGCATATTAAGTTGTCACTTATTAAAGAAAGGAATTTTGGCGTTTTAGAGCCTAATGAGTCTCACATAGATGAGATTACAAATCAGATAATATCCAATTTTAATTTGCTTTTGGATTACATGAAAAATCAGGATTACGGCGATGATGTTGAAAGCCTTATAAAAAAGATAATCGATGACAAAAATTTGTTACTGGAAAGCATCGAAAATATTAAAGCTTTAGCGCCTTACTTTGGCAAATATTTAAGATGTCATGGCGACTTGCATTTAGAGCAGCTTTTAAAGAAAGAAGATGGCTATATACTTATAGACTTTGAAGGAGAGCCTACAAAACCTATTTCTGAGAGAAGCAGGCATATGTCTCCTTTAAAAGATGTGGCTGGCATGATAAGGTCATTTAACTATGCTGTTTACTCACAGTTTTTTGAGTACAAGGAAAATGGTAAAGATGACGCTGATTTAGAAAAAGTAGAAAATCTTTTGTCCACATGGGCAACCGTTATAACAAACGTGTTTGTTGAAAACTATGTAAATCTAATCAATGAACATGATACAGATTTAATACCTGATGAAAAATACATCACTGCCATTTTAGCCTTGTTTAAACTGGACAAAGCTGTGTTTGAAGCAATTTACGAGGTCAACAACAGGCCATCTTGGTTTAAGATACCGCTAAAAGGCATTATTGAGTGCATAGATGAATTAAAAAATATTTCAAGTTTGGAGGTATACAATGGATAATTTGAGAGTCACTTTATTTACAAATGAATTTCCGCCTAATATTTACGGTGGCGCAGGTGTCCATGTGGATTATTTGACGAGGGAATTATCAAAGCTTATGAATGTTGACGTCAGGTGCTTTGGAGATCAGGATAATCATTTTAAAAACATGGAAGTAAAAGGCTATAGAGAATGGGAGATGTTGAATAAAGCTTCTGACGACAAATTTAAAAAAGTGTTGGGCCCATTGACGACAGATATTGCCATGGTCAGCGATGGGATTTCGTCAGATATTGTCCACTGCCACACATGGTACACGTTTATGGCAGGTTTTCTGGCAAAGATGCTTTACGATATACCACTTATTGTCACTATTCATAGCTTAGAGCCTCTTAGACCTTGGAAGGAAGAGCAGCTTGGAAATGGGTATCACCTAAGCACGTGGATGGAGAGAACAGGTGTTGAGGCGGCAGACAAGATAATAGCTGTCTCCAATGATTCTAAAAAAGATATCATGAAGTGCTACAATGTGCCAGAAGACAAGATTGAGGTCATATACAATGGAATAGACTTAAACCAGTACAAGAAGACTGATTCAAACATGGCAAGAGAAAAATACGGAATAGACGGCAGGTACATCTTATTTGTAGGAAGGATATCAAGGCAGAAGGGAATAATTCATCTTATAGACGCTGTAAAATATTTGCCACAGGATGTAAAAGTCGTGTTGTGCGCTTCATCACCTGATACACAGGAAATCAAGGAAGAGATGGAGGAAAAAGTCAAGCTTTATGAAAACATCATCTGGATTGACAAGATGGTTTCAAAGGAAGAAGTCATAGAGCTTTACAGCAATGCCGATGTTTTTGTATGCCCATCTATATACGAGCCTTTTGGTATTATAAATCTTGAGGCAATGGCTTGTAGCACGCCGGTTGTTGCCAGCGCTACAGGTGGAATAAAAGAAGTAGTCGTAGATGGTGAAACTGGATTCTTAGTGGAGCCTGGCAATTCTTATGAATTAGCGGAAAAAATCAAGGTTCTGCTTAATGATAGGAATTTAGCTGCTTTATTCGGTGCAAACGGCAGAAGAAGAGTCGAGGACATGTTTAGTTGGAAATCAATTGCAAAAAAGACTTATGACCTTTATAAAAATGTTATAGAAAATTACAAAAAGTGAACACACTAACTTTTTGAGAGCTTAAATGCTCTTTTTTTTGTTTAGCTCATTTACTTTTAAATTTTGCGAGAAAGTTGTATACTATTATTAGAAATTTTTGATTGGAAGGTAATTATGGAGAACACTAATATCTTATACAGCTTAATAATAGATTACGGTTACTTGGCATTGTTTCTGTCATTGCTGGTTGAAGGCACTGGAATGCCAGGACCTGTTGAGATACTTTTTCTTGCGGCAGGTTACCTTATATCAAGAGGGCAGATGAGCTTTTTGGCTGTAGTTTTGATTGCAGCATTAGGAAATGTGTCAGGAAATGTATTAGCGTACATAATAGGTGCCAAATCAGGCAGGACTTTTGTAGAGAAGTATGGCCATTTTTTAAAGATAACTGTTAAAGACTTAGAAGGCATGGATCGATGGTTTTCAAAGTATGGTGGTGTTACTAATCTTTTAGGACGCCTCATAGGACTGCCAAGGACACCTGCTATCTGGGCTTCAGGCATAACAAGGATGGACTTCAAGTCGTTTTTTTGTGTTTTCTGCCATCGGCGATCTTTTGTGGTCATTTTTTTGGACATCTGTTTCGTATTTAGTGTCGATGCAGATTTTGAAGATAGACTTAATCGGCAGGACGTACCCATGGTGGAGTTATTTATTAATGCTTGTAGGTTTTATCCTATTTATGTACGTCGTTTGGAGGATATTTTTATGGATGAAAGAAAGATACTTGACATAGAGATAAAGATAGTGAGGGATGTAAGGACTCTTTTAAGCATCAAAGATATATGGCATCAGCTTGAGGAAAATTCTAAGGTGTACCCTTTCAACACTTTTGAATGGGTTGTAAATTGGTGGAAGTATTTTGGCGGTGGCAAAAAGCTGTGGATTCTTTTGGTGGTTGGCGATCAAAGTCCTATTGGAATAGCGCCTTTTATGATTACATTTGGTGAGATGGGGCTTCCTGTAAAGAGGATAAAATTCATAGGCTCTAATAACAGCGATTACCTTGACTTCATAGTGAGATACGGATATGAAGATGTGTTTTATCGTACACTTGTAAAGTATCTGGAGTCAACAATAGATAGGTTTACAGTGTTAGACTTGGAGCACCTTCCAGAAAGCAGCGGCATATATCCGTATATAATGGATAGCTGGCTTTACTACGATTACGATATTCAGGATGTATGCCCGTATATAAAGCTGCCGGCAACATGGGATGAATACTTAAGCACTCTTGATAGCAAATTTAGAAGAAATATAAAGTACGAGATCAAGAGATTTTTCACAAAGTGCGATGGAAGTTTTATGTGTATCGCAGATGAAAATGAGATAGATGATTCAATGGATAGACTAATAAAGCTGCATCAGGCAAGGTGGAGAAAACGACATATGCCGGGTGCATTTTATTCTAAGAGGATTAGGGATTTTCACAAGGCTTTGGCATTTGATTTTTTCAATAGAGGTATTTTAAGCTTGTTTGAATTAAAAGACAGTGATAAAATCGTTGCAAGCTTATTAAGCTACCATGTAGGTAGAAAAAGGTATTACTACATAAGCGGATATGATTTGGATTACAGCAGATTAAGTGTTGGAGCTGTAACATTAGGATTATCGATAAAACGCTCAATAGAAGTTGGTGATGAAGTCTACGATTTTTTAAGAGGAGATGAAAAGTACAAAGAAGATTGGACTAAGGATAAAAAGAGGAACATGAGGCTTATTGCTTCATATCCTTCTATTGCAGGCAGGTTTTACCTTTACTACATAATTGCTGAGAATAAAATAATAAACAAAATAAAAGATAGGTTCAGCCATGACTGAACCTATCTTAATAAAATGTATTAAGGTAAGAGGCAAGTTTAATTTGTTGCTTTAGCGTATTTTAAGCTTATTGGATCTGTGTAGGCAGGGACTACGATGTTTTTAGATGTCTGTATGTTCACTTTTATACCGTAATATTTAAGAGTATCTACAATGCCACCTTTAAGATTTAGTGAAGCTTCTAATGTGTCAGGGTTTCCAATCGCCTTTATAACGTATGGAGGAGCATATCTTGTAGAATTTATGTTGATGGTAGGACCTACACACCTTATTTCAGATGTAGCTATAAGCCTTTGGTCATTTATAGATATGGCTTCAGCCCCACCTGCTTTTAGCTCATTTACTACTTTTATCAGGTCTTCATCGTGTACCAAAAACATATTTGGGTCTTCTCCATCTTTTGGCTGAAGGTCGCTGTCGTTTAAAGTGACTATGACTCCTGGACCAGTCATGGCAGTAAAACCTGCAAGCTCTTTGTATTTTTCTACATCTTGCGATAGAGCATTTAAAGTCGCCTCATACTTTGATGATGAGCTGTTTAATTCATCAAGCTTTTTATTAAGTTCTGCTACTTGCTGTTTTAAGGCATTTCTTTCATCAGTCATGTTCTGCAGTTCGCTGCTTAGCTCATCAACATTTACGCTGCTTCCGCGGGATGTATCTGCTGCAGTCTTTACACTGCCTTGTATAGTCTTAAATTCCATTGATATCATAAAGCCCATTATTAGAAATACCATCACAAAAGAAACAACTTGAAAAACCTTACCCTTCATTTTTTCATCCTCCCCATGGGCTAATATATCCACTTATGAAAACTTCATTTTCATTCTATATATAATAATATCACGTATAAAGATAAAATTTATTAAAAAAATATTAATATTGTGTTACAGATTAGTAATAAATTCATTTTCTTTTGAATCATTGATCTTCTTTGTTTACTTTATTTTCTTCAGTCCCATTTTTTAAAGCCAATATCTCCTCTAAATCTTTGTTGTACTTGTCAATTTTAAGCATAGTGCTTTTGTACGCCAATATGTCTTCTTCATTTTTCTGTATGCATTTTATCAAAGATTTTTTCACGCTGTCAAAGAGAGTGTCGTAGCTCATATAGTCGTGTATGTCTAAATCCTCTATTTTTTCTGTCACCAACTGGTCATTTTCCACTTTATAAAGATAAAAGCTTCCGTCTGATTTTAAAATTATTTTTTCGTCTATGCCTCTGTCGTAAATTATGATTCCTTCCCCGGTGGCAAACGTTTTGCCACTGTAGCTTCTCAGCGTTATATTTTCAATGGCTATGTATTTTTTTAATGTCAGCAATATCTCTTTTACCTCTTTAATGGATTTTCCTAATACTTCCTGCATCTTTTTGCTGGCTTCTTCTTTGTCCTTTTCGCTTTCTGTAAGTCTTTCCATCAATTTCTTTATCTCGTCTATATCGCTCATTTAAACTCAATCCTTTCAAAAAACTTTGAAGTGCCTACTTTTAATATTCCACTTGTATTAATTTTTAAACGTAATAATATTTCAAAGCAAGAAGGACAAAATAAGATTAAAATTTAGACAATTTCATCAAAAACATGTTATAATATTATTAAAAGAAAATACATATTATTTAGGAGGCGATTTCATGAGTAAGGTGGCAATAATAGGATCTGGTTTTGTTGGTGCTACATCGGCATTTACTCTGGCATTAAGTGGAACTGTAACAGATATCGTTCTGATAGATTTAAACAAGGACAAGGCTATAGGCGATGCACTGGACATAAGCCATGGCATACCATTAATACAGCCTGTAAATGTGTATGCAGGTGACTACAAAGATGTTGAAGGCGCGGACGTAATAGTTGTGACAGCAGGGGCTGCTCAAAAGCCAGGTGAGACGAGGCTTGACCTTGTGAAGAAAAATACAGCTATATTTAAGTCCATGATACCTGAGCTTTTAAAGTACAATGACAAGGCTATATATTTGATTGTCACAAATCCTGTAGACATACTGACGTACGTTACATACAAGATATCTGGACTTCCATGGGGAAGAGTTTTCGGTTCTGGCACTGTTCTTGACAGTTCAAGGTTTAGGTACCTTTTAAGCAGGCACTGCAATATAGATCCGAGAAATGTCCACGGAAGGATAATCGGCGAGCATGGTGACACAGAGTTTGCAGCATGGAGCATAACAAACATATCTGGAATATCATTTAATGAGTACTGCAGCATATGCGGGCGCATCTGCAACACAAATTTCAGAAAGGAAGTAGAAGAAGAAGTCGTAAATGCTGCTTATAAGATAATAGACAAAAAAGGTGCTACATACTATGCTGTCGCAGTTGCAGTAAGAAGGATTGTGGAGTGCATCTTAAGAGATGAAAATTCCATTCTCACAGTATCATCTCCATTAAATGGACAGTACGGCGTGAAAGATGTCTCATTAAGCTTGCCATCTATCGTAGGCAGGAATGGCGTTGCCAGGATTTTGGACTTGCCTTTATCTGACGAAGAAGTGGAGAAGTTTAGGCATTCAGCAAGTGTCATGGCAGATGTCATAAAGCAATTAGACATATAATCAGATTATGTTTTGAGGCTTCACATATGTGTGGTGGGCCTCTTTTTATGCATATAAGGGATACAATGTGGAAAATCTAATAACGGTGATGCAAAATGCAGAATATGAGCCCGCAAGAGATTGTATCGAGTGCCTTTAAAAAGGCTAAAAATTACGAAAATGTGATACACAAAAAGGCAAAAGATTACGGCAAAAATATACCGGATAGTCAAGTTAAGGGAGTATTGAAACAGATAGAGATTACTGCCTTAAACCATGTAGATAAGATTGTCGCTGCTGAAAAGACGATGCGGATAGATTCGCTTGTGAAGAAAAATATGTCTTACGATATGATGGATGCATTACAGGATATAGAGAAAGATTTGATAAATCAGCAGATGTTTTACAATGAAAATCTCATAAACATAACTAATCCATACGTGAGGCAGATATTTACCCAGATGAGGGATGATGAGATGCGATTTATCACTATCATACAGCAGAATATAGAATCCCTAAAGTCAAAGCCGACTGAGCCCAACAGCATAGTATATACAACGCCGAGGGAAAATAAATGAAAGTAGCTATTATAGGAGCAGGTTCGGCAGGCTTAACAGCAGCCATAAGGCTTGAGTCTTATGGAATAAAACCCGATGTATTTGAGAGAAAATCAAAAGTCGGCGATGCTTTTAACCATGTAGCAGGACTTTTAAATGTCATAAATAGACCAATTAACGATCCTTTGGAGTACTTAAAAAATAACTTTGATGTAGCTATTGCACCGCTTAATAACATAGACAAGATTGTGATGCATGGACCGACTGTCACCCGTACTATTAAGGGCAAGAGGCTTGGCTATTTTATGCTGAAAGGGCAAGGAGAATTATCTGTAGAAAGCCAACTATATAAGAAATTAAAGACGAATGTCAATTTTAATGTCCACGCAGACTATAAGAATCTAAAGGAAGTTTATGATTATGTTATAGTGGCAACAGGCAATCACCAGATACCAAATGAATTAGGATGTTGGCAGACGTTGGTGGATACAAGACTTAAAATAGCTGAGGTTATTGGTAAGTTTGATCCAAATACACTGGTTATGTGGATGAATACAGTCTACTGCAAAAGCGGTTATGTATACCTTGCACCTTTTGACGATAAAAGGGCAGTGCTGGCACTCATAGTTCCTTACATCACAAAGGAAGAAATAGACAAATACTGGGAGATATTTTTAAAAATGGAGAAGATTAGTTATGATGTAATAAGCGTGTACGACTATGAACACATATCAGGCAATACATTTCCGCATACGTATGAAAATATGTACTTTGTGGGAAATGCAGGAGGGGCCATCGAGCCATTCTTGGGTTTTGGTCAGTTTGCGTCAATTTTAGGTGGTGCATTGGCAGCAAAAAGCATTGCAACAGGCTGCAACTTTGAAAATGAAATGGCGTATCTTTCAAATGCAAATTTAAAGCTTTTAGAGTTTAGGAAAGCCATCGATACTGTAGATAACGATAAGATAGACAGGCTTATAAAGTTTTTGACAACGCCACTCATAAAGCAGCTTATTTACGATACGAATTTTAACATAGTAAAGTATTCTTCATTTATAATACGGTATGCTGTCAATGAACTGTTTAGGTTTTAATGTTGATAAAAACTACATGAAAGGAATTTTAGGCTATGAAAGTTGCCATAATAGGAGCAGGAATATCAGGGCTTGCATGTGCTCATGAGCTTGAAAGACTTGGAATAACGTGTGTGATTTTTGAGAGAAAAAATGCTATAGGGACGATTCAGCCTAACATTGGTTCATTTTTAAACATGGAAGATAGGCCGATTAAAGATCCCATTTACTACTTTAGGCGTACTTATAGCATATCATTGACGCCTGTTGAGAAGATGACTAAAATCATCATGCATTCTCCAAAGTACACTTCATCAGTAAAAGGAAATCATGGGTATTTTGTCTTGAGAAGCAAAGATGCGGATTCACTTGACAATCAGTTGGCAAGAGGTATAAAGTCGAAGATAAATTTTAATTCAGATCCAGATTACAAAGCACTTTCAAGAGAATTTGACTTTGTAGTTGTGGCTACTGGAAATTCCGGGATACTGGAAAAGCTTACAGAGTGGAGGACTACAGTTACTACGTGGATAAAAGGTGCCACAATCTTAGGAAATTTTGAACCACATACGGCAGAGATGTGGTTTAATACTGATTACGCAAGATCTGGGTATGGATACATCATGCCTTTTGATAAGACTAAAGCATCTTTAGGGCTTATAACAACATACTTACAGCACGGTGAGTTAGACAGTCTATGGCAGCTTTTTTTAAACACTGAAAAATTTAATTATGAAATGGTAGAGACTTATGAATTAGAACTTAATGCAGGCATTGCCAAAGAGCACAAAATCGACAATGTATATTTTGTTGGAAATGCCGCTGGATTTTTAGATCCATTTTTAGGGCTTGGGGCATTTCACGCTTTAGAAAGCGGCATTTACGCTGCAAGATCAATTGCAACAGGTGAAGACTATGAAAAAATGGTCAAAACTATAACTGATAAAGTACAAATGCTTTCAGATTACAGAGATAAACTGGATAAATTCAGTAACAGCGATTACGACAGAATGGTTAAGATATTAGGCATGCCGCTTATTAGGCATATTATTTATGATACAAATATAGACGTAATTAAATACGGACATCCGCTGCTAAGATTCATAAAGTAAAAGCTTAAAAGGCTAAAGTCACCTTTTAAGCTTTTTTTCATAGGTTCCAGAGAGATAGTCCTGTGTAGTCGTCATCGACCCTTTCTAAGTTATTTTCGCCGTAGTCTACGATAACAAATTCAGCAGCGAATATTTTTGTACCTTCCATGAGATGACCGCCAAAGGCATTTCCGTTCTCGTCAGCAAGAATTATATGTACATGGGGAAATGGCTTGCCATCTTTTAAGGATATATTTCCTATGGCACTCAGTATTTCCATGTGTTCATTTTTCTCGATAAATTTGTACTCTTTTGTAGATTGGTTAAAGTAGCCGAACCGAGCCTTTTTTTACTGCACCTATAATCCTTATCTCACCAGATCTTATATTCTCATTTGTTATGAAATTTGTTATCTCCTGTAAAAGATCATTATCGTACTTAAAGCGGCCCATAAACCTTCTTTTGACATCTATGTTGATATATCCCATATTAAAACCTCCTTAACTTGAATTTATGTGAGCGTTGTTATTGCATTAATTCTTATACATATTATACCACAGCATATTCCGAAAAAATATGTCAATGTTTTTTTTTTGTGAATATAATAGTACAAAAATTAAATGAAAGGTTGTGTTACAATGCCGTATTGCCCATCTGGAAGGTATTACACTGTAGAGCCCGGTGACACATTGTGGCTCATATCTCAGAAGATAAATAGGCCTGTAGATGACATCATAAGAGCGAATCCTGGCATAGATCCGAATAGATTGATGGTGGGGCAAGTAATATGTCTGCCACCCATAATCCCTTATGGCAAAACGACAGAATGTCCAACAGGCGTATACTGGGAAGTAGCACATGGAGATACCCTTTATAAAATCGCAAAAACTGTAGGCACTACTGTCGATAAGATTCTTGCATTAAACCCGTATATAGATCCAAACAACCTTGTGGTAGGACAGGTAATATGTCTACCGATTCCTGGATAAAATTACCCTGTGTTAAGCAGGGTAATTTTTAAATAAAAAATTTTTAACATTAACTTGACAATCATCATTGGCAGTTATATAATTAAATTAAACAAATGTTAACGTGAACAAAAATTTCGTGGGAGAGCTGATTGTATGAAGAATTTTATGGATGAAGATTTTCTATTAAACAACGAAGTTGCTGTTAAACTATTTCATGAATATGCTTCAAAGATGCCTATATTTGATTTTCACTGTCATTTGAATCCTAAAGATATTTACGAAGACAAAAAATTTAAAAACATCACAGAAGTTTGGCTTTATGGCGATCACTATAAATGGAGACTTATGAGAAGCAATGGCGTTGACGAAAAGTACATTACAGGTGATGCTGATGATTACAGCAAATTTTTAGAATTTGCAAAGACCATGCCTATGGCTATCGGCAATCCTGTTTTTCATTGGACACATTTAGAGCTTCAGCGGTACTTCGGCGTTAATGAGCTTCTAAATGAGAAAACAGCGCCAATGATATGGGAAAAAGTCAACTCTGTATTAAGCGGCAGCGATTTCGGTGTAAGAAACATCATTAAGAATTCAAACGTAAAGATACTGTGCACAACAGATGATCCGACAGATAGCCTTGAGTATCACAAGCTTTTAAAAGAGGACAAAAGCTTTGATGTAAAGGTTTTGCCTGCATTTAGACCTGACAAAGGTATAAATATTGACAAGGACGACTTTAGAGATTGGGTCAAAAAGCTTGAAGAAGCAAGTGGAGTGACTATTGAAAATTACCAGGGTTACTTAGATGCATTGAATTCACGACTGGAGTACTTTGACAGCTTAGGATGCAGGTTGTCAGATCACGCCCTCGACTTTGTAGCCTATGAAGAATCTTCTGAAGAAGAAGTCGATGGCATATTCAAAAAAGCATTAAATGGAGAGAAGCTATCTCAAATTGAGATAGATAAGTTTAAGACGAATATGCTTCAATTCTTAGGAAGGAAGTACAAAGAGCTTGGATGGGCAATGCAGCTTCACATTGCAGCATTGAGGAATACAAATACCAGGATGTTTGAAAAGTTAGGACCTGACACAGGCTATGACTCCATAAATGATATAAATATAGCTTATCCACTTTCTAAGCTTTTAGATTCATTAGAAGTTACAGGGGAACTTCCTAAAACTATATTGTACACGTTAAATTCAAAAGACAATTACGTTTTAGCTACAATTATGGGAAGTTTCCAAGGAGAAGGGATTCCAGGTAAAATGCAATTTGGCTCTGCATGGTGGTTTAATGACAACATCGATGGAATGAGAGAGCAGATGAGGACACTGGCAAATGTAGGGCTTTTAAGCAAATTTGTAGGAATGGTTACAGATTCAAGAAGTTTTCTCTCGTATCCAAGGCACGAATACTTCAGAAGGATACTGTGCAATTTGATTGGTGAATGGGTAGATAGAGGCGAGGTGCCTTACGATTTAGATTTGTTAGGCAAAATAGTGCAGGATATTTCCTACAATAATGCAGTCAATTATTTTGGAGTATAGTTTTATATATGAATGTGGAAGGTGCTTAGGATGAGCGTTACAATAAAGGATATAGCAAAACTTGCAAATGTATCGCATACTACGGTTTCCAGAGCCTTAAATGATAGTCCGCAGATAAAAGAGGAGACGAAAGAGAAGATAAAAGAAATCGCTAAAAAGCTTAATTACGTGCCTAATTACAATGCTAAAAGCCTTGTTCTCAATAAATCATATAATATCGGCTTGTTCTTTTCCACAATCTTCAAAGGAACATCCCCAAGCTTTTTCTATGAAACTGTAAGGGGTGTAAACAGCGCAATCAAAAAAAAATTACAATCTCATCATAAGAGGGATAGACGAGTATAAAGACTACTCGTCTATCGAAAAAAACCGTTTTGACGGAATAATACTTACAAGCCAAAGCGAAAGCGATAATGAATTTATGTACTATGTCATAAGAAAAGGTATACCTCTGGTTGTCCTAAATAGGGAAGTCAATGAAAAATCTGTAGTCAATATACTAAGTGAAGAGAAGACAGGAGCTTACAATGCAGTAAAATACCTGATTGAAAATGGGCATAGGGATATAGCCATAATTGAAGGCAAAGAAGGATTCAAATCAACTGTAGATAGAAAAGATGGCTTTTTGAAGGCACTTATTGAAAGCAAAATACTCATTAACAATGATTACATCGTAAGTGGGGAGTACGACATAGAAAGCGGCTACAGCGCCATGAACAAGCTTTTAAAGCTAAAGAAAAAACCGACAGCCGTATTTTGTTCCAATGATGATATGGCGGTAGGTGCTATAAAAGCCATATATGAAAAAGGCCTTAAGGTGCCTGATGATATTTCGGTTGTAGGTTTTGATGACAGCGAATTTTGCAGGTATATAATACCTGCTCTTACAACGGTGAGAAAGCCCATAAAAGATGTCAGCCAAAAAGGTGCAGAAATATTGATGAATATGATTGAAAATGACGAAAACAGCGGAGAAAAGATATACGTGCCTACAAAGTTAAAGATAAGAGATTCTGTAATAGCCATAAAATGATTTTTGAATAAATTCAGTTAACGTGTGCAAAGTCATTGCGATGAAAAGCTTTAATCGAAAATTAGTGCTGGAAATTAAAATGCTATATTTGGAGGATTGAAAGTTTTGAACAAAGTCGAAAAATTTATAGATGCCTACATTAAAGATTACAAAAGTTACAAGCCATCATGGAATTACGAAGATGGCTGCGTATTAAAAGGTGCACTTGATCTATATAGTGCAACAGATGATGAAAAGTACAAAATATTTGTATTAAACTACCTTGATGAATTTATAGAAAAAGACGGAGAGATAAAAGGCTACATCATGGACAATCATCATTTAGACGATGTAAATTCAGGCAAAGTGCTATTTGATGTTTACAAAATGACTGGTGATGAAAAGTACAAGAAAGCCATAGAGACGATTTTTAATCAAATCAAGACACAGCCAAGGACAAACGATGGGAATTTTTGGCACAAAGATATATATCCATATCAAGTTTGGCTTGATGGATTGTATATGGTGATGCCTTTTTACATCAAATACATCAAGAATTTTGGTGTTCTTAATGATTTATCTGACATTGTGAATCAATTTGTCAATGTGAGAAAGCTTATGTATGACAATGAGAAAAAGCTTTACTACCATGGATACGACGAGAGTAGAAAAGAAGCATGGGCAGATAAAAAAACTGGCGTTTCTCCGAATTTTTGGGGAAGAGCAGAAGGCTGGTTTGTCATGGCTCTTGTTGATGTGTTGGAAGAGATGGACGAGAGAATGAAGCATGAAAAAGATATTCTTTCGAAAATATTTAACGAAGCAATAGATGGACTTATTATATACCAAGATGAAGAAACAGGCATGTGGCACCAAGTTTTAGACAAAGGCGGCGAAAAAGGAAATTATCAAGAGGCATCTGCCACGCTGATGATTTCGTATAGCATACTTAAAGGCGTAAGATTAAATCTCTTGCCGCAAAAATATAAAGAGCATGGCATAAAGGCATTTGAAGGCACAGTCAATAAATACCTTGTAGAAGATGAAGGGAAGTTGATGCTTGGAGGTATATGCGGCGTTGCTGGATTAGGCAATAATCCATATAGAGATGGAAGTTACGACTACTATATATCAGAAAAAGTTGTTCATGACGATCCTAAAGGTGTAGGAGCTTTGATGATGGCATACAGTGAAATAATTAAAATACAATAAACTCTGCGCTTGAAAGGGGTGATAAAGGGAGGTCAAAATCAACATCTTTGTACATGCAAAAATAAAAAAATTTTTTAAGGAGGATCATTTATGAAAAAACTAGTAGCATTAGCACTTGCGGCAGCTCTAGGTATTTCCACATTACTTACAGGATGCGGCTCATCAAATAATTCGACGAGCCAAAAGAACACTAATAGCAGTACAAAGACATCTGAAAGCCAGCCAGCAAAACAAGTAACACTTAGATTTTCATGGTGGGGCGACGACACAAGACATCAGGCAACACTAAATGCTATAAAGCTTTTTGAACAGAAATACCCAAATATAAAGATACAGGCAGAGTACGCTGGTTGGGATGGCTACCTTGACAAACAGACAACGCAAATGGCAGGTGGCACTGCTGCAGACATAATGCAGATAAACTGGAACTGGTTGCCGCTATTCTCTAAAGACGGCAATGGCTTCTACGATTTAAATAAGCTGTCAAGCGAGCTGGGGTTAGACAATTATTCCAAGGATATTTTAGCTACAGGTACTGTTAACGGTAAACTAAATGGCATACCAGTAGCTATGACGGGAAGAGTGCTGTATGTAAATAAGACGATGTACGACAAATACGGTGCGACGATACCTAAAACATGGGATGACCTTATTAACGATGCTTCAAAGTTCCCGAATGGCAGTTATCCAATTGTAACAGGTTCTTATGATTCTTGGCTTTTGTCTATGACTTACGCAGAGCAGGAGACAGGCAAGCCTTTCCTCACAACAGATGGCAAACTTAATTTCACACAAGATGATATAAAGACAGCTCTATCATTCTACAAGACTCTATTAGACAAAAAAGTTACTACTCCAATTCAATCAATAGCTGCAGAAGGCGGCAATGGGCTTGCACCAATAGCACAGCTTCCAAGCTTCTTAAATGGTAAATTTGCAGGCTTGTTTGAATGGACAAGTGCAATATCAAAAGAAGCAACACCTATTAAGCAGAATAACATGGAGCTTGTGACAGCAGGACTTCCTATGAATTCTGATGCTAAGACATCAGCGGCTATATTAAAGCCATCAATGCTTTTTGCTATCAATAAAGATTGCAAATATCCAAAAGAAGCAGCTACATTCTTGAATTTCATCTTGAATGACCCACAAGGTGTAGAAGCTATGGGCACAAATAGAGGCATACCTGTAAGCAAGGCTGCTTTGGATACACTTAAAAAAGACGGCAAAATATCAGGCTTAGAGTATGAAGGATTGCAGATATTGGAGTCAAAGCCAGGCTTGCCATTAAGCCCATATCTGGAGGATCCAAAGCTACAACAAGTATATGATCAGACTATAGATAAGATTTCTTACAACCAGGAAACAGTTGATCAGGCCGCAAAAGAGATGTACACAAATCTTCAGAATGTGCTAAGCCAGATTACAAAATAAAACACTGTGGTCAATTTGTGGAACTACAGAATGTCAAACTGTAGTTCCACGCATTTAATTAATTGCATCCACTTTGTATCGATAGGAGGGTTTTGATGGAAAACAGGCGAATAGGTCTTTTATATATACTGCCGTGGCTTATCGGCCTTGTGATATTTACCATATATCCGTTTGTGACATCTTTAATATTAAGTTTCACAAATTACAATATTATTAATGCACCGCAATTTATCGGTATTCAAAATTACGTCAATATGTTTCATGACAGCACATTCTGGACGTCATTTACTGCAACACTGGAGTATGTTGTAATTACAGTGCCGCTAAAGCTTATATTCTCGCTTTTTATAGCTTTTATATTGAATTACAAGCTAAAAGGCATCAATTTTTACCGTACAGCGTATTATATACCATCGATTCTCGGTGGAAATATTGCTATAGCTGTTTTGTGGAAGTTTGTATTTGCAAATACAGGGCTTGTCAATCAGGTTTTGGGAGTATTTGGCATAAAACCAGTTGGTTGGTTTTCTACAGGTTTAGGAGCAATATTTACCATAAGTGCTTTGAGGGTATGGGAGTTTGGTTCTACGATGGTTATTTTCTTGGCAGGTTTAAAGGATATACCGCAGGAGCTTTATGAAGCGGCTGCAGTTGACGGTGCAGGCAAGATTAAGACATTCTTTAAAGTCACCATACCGCTTTTGACACCTATAATATTTTTTAACTTGGTAATGCAGTTAATACAGGCTTTCCAGGAATTCAACGGACCTTACATGATAACGCAAGGTGGTCCTCTCTACAAGACGTATCTTTTGCCAATGATGATTTACGACAACTCATTTAAGTTCTTTAATATGGGATATGGCAGTGCCATATCATGGTTCCTCTTTATAATAATAATGATATTCACAATGTTCGTATTCTCATCGTCTAAGTACTGGGTGTTTTATTCAGATGAAGGAGGAGGCGAGTCATGATGAACAACGAGACAGCATTCAACAATATAAACCTTAGAATGGATAAAGGGTATAGGAAGAGAGAGTTTAGAAGAAAAGTAAATTTAGCAATCAGGTATGCGATACTGACAATTGGTGCCATTATTATGTTGTACCCTATTGTTTGGCTTGTAGGGGCATCATTTAAGACCAACAGCGAAATCTTTTCGTCAATAAGCTTCATACCAAAAAAAATCGACTTTACACCGTATGTAAAAGGCTGGATAACAGGTACTCAGTATACATTTGCCACATACTACTTGAATACTTTTAAGTACGTCATTCCTAAAGTTATTTTTACAGTTGTTTCATCTGTTTTGACGGCTTATGGTTTTTCAAGGTTTGACTTTCCTTTTAAGAAGCCTTTATTTGCCATACTGATTTCAACCATGTTTTTGCCACAGATCGTTTTAAGGATACCGCTTTATCTGTTTTGGAAGCAATTGCATCTGCTGGACACGTTTATTCCGCTTTATGCAAATGACATATTTGCAGCAGAAGCATTCTTCGTGTTCATGATTATACAGTTTATGAGGGGAATACCAAAGGAGCTTGATGAAGCCGCCAAAATCGACGGATGCAATTCATTTACCATATTGACCAGGATATTGCTGCCGGTGATAACGCCAGCCATTGTGTCTGTAACGATATTTCAATTTATGTGGTCCATGAATGACTTTATGGGGCCTCTTATCTATATTTCAACTGTCAGCAAGTACCCTGTCTCAATAGCTTTGAAGATGGCGATGGATGCTACGTCAGGTAACTTCGAGTGGAATAAGATTATAGCCATGTCGGTTATAGCCCTTATACCTTCAATCGTAGTATTCTTCTCGGCTCAAAAGTATTTTGTCGAAGGTATATCCACAAGCGGATTAAAAGGATGATTCTTTAAAGAAAGAGTGATTCGATTGAAAGAACTAAATGTCATATCAGTTACATCTACCACAATTTCCTTTGAATTGCAGGGCTTAGAACCTTATTATTTAAAGGAAATGTATCAGTTGTATGTCAATTCAAATTATATAGGCGAAGTCGATAGAAATGTGTGGACGATAAAAAATTTACAGCCTGACAGCCAGTATGAAATTACACTAAAAAACGAAGAAACAGGAGAAAAAATAACCGCATTCGCACAAACCAATCCTGAGACAGCATATATAAATGTGAAGGACTTTGGTACTGTTGGCGATGGAAAGCGCCTTGATACTTTTTCTATACAAGCAGCCATAATGGCGTGCCCTGATGGAGGAAGGGTGTATTTTCCTGAAGGTGTTTACTTGACATACCCGATTTTTTTAAAAAGCAATATTACGATAGAATTGGGGAAAGGTGCTGTATTATTAGGGGCAAAAGAGAGGGAAATGTACCCTATCCTTCCAGGTGAAATAGACAGCAAAGAAATTCGTAATAGCTATTTGGGTTCATGGGAAGGAGAGGCAAACGAAATATTTGCAAGCCTTATAACTGGCATTTCTGTGGAAAATGTGAATATCATTGGCGATGGTATTATAGATGGCAACTCCAGCTTTGATACATGGTGGAAGGACGCAAAGGTCAAAAGAATCGCATGGAGACCTAGAACAGTGTATTTAAACAAGTGCACGAATATATTAATAGAAGGCATTACAATAAAGAATTCGCCATCGTGGACGATACATCCTTTGATGTCTCAAAACCTTAAATTTGTGAACCTAAACATCGAAAATCCTAAAGATGCACCAAATACTGACGGTCTCGATCCTGAGTCATGTAAAGATGTCCTCATTGTAGGTACTAGATTTTCTGTCGGCGATGACTGCATTGCCATAAAGTCAGGCAAGTTGTCTGTAAGCCAAAAGCTTCCTGTGCCGTCGGAAAATCTGCTCATAAGAAATTGCCTTATGGAATACGGTCATGGAGCCGTTGTAATAGGCAGTGAAATGTCAGGCGGTGTAAAAAATGTACATGTAGAGAATTGTATATTTAAAAAGACAGACCGCGGCATACGGATAAAGACAAGACGAGGCAGAGGCAAGACTGGAGTCATCGATGAGATACATGCTTCCAATATTAGAATGGAAGGGGTTTTGACGCCTTTCACTATAAATAGCTTTTACTTTTGCGATGCTGATGGCAAGACGGAATACGTGTGGAGCAAAGAAAAGCTTCCTGTAGATGATAGGACGCCGTATGTCGGCAATATTTATCTAAAAAATATAACATGTATCGATACTCAGGTTGCAGCAGGATATATGTACGGACTTCCTGAGAGAAAAATTGAGAGAGTTGATATGGAGAATATCTATGTAAGCTTTGACTTAAATGCTAAGCCTGATTATCCTGAGATGCTTAGCTTTGTAGAAAAAATGTATAGAAATGGATTTTACCTTAACAACATTAAAAATCTTAGATTGAAAAATGTCGCAGTAGAAGGTGCTTTGACAGAGCCTTTTACAAAGTTAAATATTGATAATGAAGAAAATCGATAAAATATTTTTTTTTAAAATAAAATGTTCACGTGTGCTAAAAATCATGCTAAGGAGGAAGAAAATGATGAGGTTATCGTCGAAGATTTATAAGGATTATAAAAGATACCCAGAGAAAGTTGTACAGTTTGGAGAAGGAAATTTTTTAAGGGCGTTTGCAGACTGGATGATTGATGAGATGAACGAAAAAGGCGTTTTTAATGGTAGTGTGGTTGTCGTTCAACCTTTAAGAGGTGGTTTGGTAGACAAATTGAATGAACAAGATGGGCTTTATACACTTATACTTCAAGGCATAAAGGATGGAAAAGCAGAAAGGTCTTATAAGATTGTAAATAGCGTAAGCAGAGGGATTAATCCGTATGATGACTACAAGGCTTTTCTTAAAGTGGCTGAATCAGAAACGATAAGATTCGTGATTTCAAACACTACTGAAGCTGGTATAACATTTGACGAAAATGATACGCTTGATGCTACCCCACACAACAGTTTTCCTGCAAAGCTTACTGCTTTCATGTATAGAAGGTATAAATATTTTAATGGCAGCAGTGACAAAGGGCTCATAATTCTTCCTTGTGAACTGATTGATCGAAATGGAGAAAAGCTAAAAGAGATGGTGCTTAAGTATATAGATTATTGGAATCTTGAAAGAGGATTTGCTGACTGGGTTTTTAAGAGCAACGTTTTTTGCACGACTCTTGTAGATAGGATCGTTACAGGATATCCAAAAGAAGATGTTTTAGCGATTGAAAAAGAAATTGGCTATGAAGACAGCTTGGTTGATGTTGGAGAAATATTTCACTTGTGGGTTATAGAGGGGCCTAAATGGATTGAAAAAGAGTTCCCTGCAGGAAAAATAGGCTTAAATGTAAGATTTGTGGATGATGTAACGCCGTATCGCGACAGGAAAGTGAGAATATTAAATGGGCTTCACACTGCTATGGTACCTGTGGCATACCTTTATGGGATTGATACTGTTAAGGAAACAGTGGAAGATGATGTTGTAGGAAAATTCATTAGGGATGTGGCTTACGACGAGATTATGAGGACGTTGGATTTGCCGGAAGATGAAGTTAAAGAATTCATTGGGGAAGTATTTGACAGGTTTAAAAATCCTTATGTGAAGCATTACCTTATGAGCATAGCTCTCAATTCCATGTCAAAATACGAGACGAGGGTATTGCCTTCACTTCTTCAGTACGTAAAAATGTATGGGGAATTGCCTAAAAAACTGGTTTTTTCGCTTTCTGCATATATAGAGTTTTACAAAGGGCAAAGAGGCAGTGAAGTCATACCATTAAGCGATGATCCTGAGATACTTGAGATGTATCAAAAATTGTGGGAAAACTTTGATGGCAGTTATGATGGAATAAAAAATATCGTCACTAAAGTTTTAGAATACGATAAAGTGTGGAAGATGAATCTAAATGATGTAGCTGGTTTAAATGATGCAGTTACAGAGTATCTGTACTCGATTGAGAAGAATGGCATAAAAGAGTCTTTAAAAGAGGTGCTGAAGCAATTATGAAAGATTTCATAAAAATAAATCCTTCAGACAATGTGGCTGTTGCTTTAAGGGATTTGAAAAAAGGCGATGTCGTTGCGCTAAATGAGAAGACATTAGTTATCACAGATGATGTGCCAAGAGGTCATAAATTTGCTTTAAAGGAGATTAAAGAAGGATATGATGTTGTAAAGTACGGTTACCCCATAGGACATGCACTTTCGGATATACCTGAAGGTGCATGGGTTCATACCCATAATATTAAGACGAACTTAGGAGATATTTTGAACTATGTTTATGCCAGAAAAGAAGCTGTCGTAGCTAAAGAACATGAAGATACTATGACATTTAAAGGCTACAAAAGGAAAACGGGCGCTGTTGGCATAAGAAACGAACTTTGGATCGTACCTACGGTAGGCTGCGTAAATGGCATAGGAGAGATGATAATAGAGAGATTTAAAAGAGAAGTCAAAGTTGAGGGAATCGATGACATCCAGATATTTAAACACAGTTACGGATGTTCACAGCTTGGAGATGACTATATAAACACAAGGAAAATTTTATCAGATATAGTGAAACACCCAAATGCCGGTGGTGTTTTGGTTTTGGGTTTAGGCTGTGAAAACAACAATATACCTTCTTTCAAGGAAAGTTTAGGTCAGTACGATGAGGAAAGGGTGAAGTTTCTCATCGCTCAAGAAGTTGATGATGACATTGAAGAAGGAGTCAAGCTGTTAAAAGAGCTGTATCAGAAGATGAAAGACGATGTAAGAGTTGATGTAGACATAAGTGAGTTGATTGTCGGACTTAAATGCGGCGGCTCTGATGGTTTCTCAGGCATCACTGCGAATCCTTTGTTAGGTGCATTTACGGATTTTCTTATATCCCGTAGAGGCAGTGCGGTTTTGACAGAAGTTCCGGAGATGTTTGGGGCAGAGCAGATTCTCATGGAAAGATGTCAGGATGAAGATGTCTTTAAAAGGACTGTCAACATGATAAATGGTTTTAAGCAGTACTTTTTAGAACATCACCAGCCAATATATGAAAATCCATCACCTGGAAACAAAGCTGGCGGTATAACTACTTTAGAGGAGAAATCGTTAGGCTGTGTCCAAAAGGGTGGAAAATCAATCGTAGTGGATGTATTAAATTATGGGGACACAGTGAAAAAAAGAGGGCTTAACCTTTTGTACGGTCCAGGCAATGATCTTATATCTTCTACCGCTTTAGCTGCATCAGGATGTCATTTGATACTTTTTACAACAGGAAGGGGAACTCCGTACGGCACATTTGTGCCTACTGTAAAGATTTCTACTAATTCAGAGCTTTACAGGAAGAAGAAAAACTGGATCGATTTTAATGCAGGACCGCTTGTTGAAGACGAAGTTATGGATGTCGTTTTAGATGAACTGGTACACTACGTTTTAAAAGTCGCCAGTGGTGACAAAGTCAACAATGAGAAGAATAATTTCAAAGAAATCGCTATTTTTAAGTCAGGTGTGACATTGTAAATTTAGGATTTTTTCTGGCCGGCAGTGCATCGATGGACTTTAAAGACAGCATAAAAAAGATATTTTCTATGCCTACTATTTATGCGATACCATTGGCTTTGCTTTTAAAACTGATGCCTGTGGATTTGACCAAAATACCGCTATGGCCTGCTGCAGAGTACATTAAAAATGCCTTTGTGCCTTTCGCCCTTATATCTTTAGGCTCCCAACTTTCGTATACAAATATAAGTTTTAAAAACAAGGAAGTCTATCTATCAGCAGCCACAAGGCTATTGGGTGGTCCTATCATCGCATTTGCTTTAATAAAAATATTCGGTTTTTCTGGCGTTGTGGCGCAGGCATTAATGATATCATCATCTACTCCTTCTGCAGTAAATACTGCTCTCATTGCCGTAGAATTTGACAATTGCAGGGATTATGCGTCACAGTTAGTCATGGTTTCTACACTGCTTAGCGCCATTACTTTGACTTTGGTCATTTATGTATCAAGGGTTATTTTTCCTGTATGAATAGCATTTTATCATAAAAGGATGTTAGTAGATGATTATCAAAAAAGATATACTTAAACTTATTGGACCTATTATCACAGAACAAACGTTTATAAGCTCTATGGGCATAATAAATACCATACTGGCCAGCAGACTTGGGAAAGAGGCGATTTCATCTATAGGGATGGCCGATTCTATAAATAACATTTTAATAGGATTCTTTTCGGCTCTTGCAGTTGGTGGTACTGTCGTTGTAGCGCA
The DNA here is from genome assembly GCF_000747665.1 of Thermoanaerobacterium saccharolyticum. Classification (GTDB taxonomy): domain Bacteria; phylum Bacillota; class Thermoanaerobacteria; order Thermoanaerobacterales; family Thermoanaerobacteraceae; genus Thermoanaerobacterium; species Thermoanaerobacterium saccharolyticum. The sequence continues at coordinate 33,883 of NZ_BBKT01000035.1, forward strand.
GTATGTAGGACAGAAAAATCAAAAAGCAGCAAATGAAGCCAGCAAACAGATAATGTACTCAGGTGAGCTTATTACGATGTTTATTACGATTCTTATATGGATTTTAAGGCATCCGATAGTGCTTTTGCTTTTTGGCAAAGCGGAGAAAATCGTATTTGACAACGCCATACTGTATTTAAGCATAAGCCTTATAACATACCCGTTTATAACAGCTCAATTGGTGGTGTTTGGTGTATTAAGAGGTGCTGGCGACACAAAAACACCTATGTATATAAACGTGTTTATAAATGTCCTCAATGTCATATTAAGTTACGCATTCATATATGGAATAAAGATAATTAATCTCAAGGGATTAGGTGTAGAAGGTGCTGCAATAGGCATAGGATTATCAAGGTTTATTGGCGCTATAGTAGCATTGTACATCTTGATTAAAGGCACAAGTGTTGTGAAGCTTTACGATTTATGGCATTACAAGCCTGACATAAAAATGCTAAGATCTATTTTTAACATTGGACTTCCCGCAGGACTTGAATCGCTTTTGTTTAGCGGCGGCAAATTGATAACACAAGTGTTTGTAGTGCTTTTTGGCACTGCATCAATTGCAGCAAATTCCATAGGTTTTTCTGTTCAACAGATATTCAATATTCCTGGCAATGCTTTAAGTATAGCTTCTACCATAGTTGTAGGACAGGATATGGGCAGTGGCGATCCTGTAGCTGCAAAAAAATCCCTTTACTACATGACATGGCTTGCCGGTATATGCATGGGTATACTTGGTGCGATATCATTTCCTTTCGCAAGATTTCTTGTATCTATATATACTACAAATCAGGATGTAATTGATATCGCTGTAAAAGTCGTGAGGCTTAATTTGGCTTGTATGGTTTTATGGGCATTGTCGTTTGTACTGCCTGCAGGCTTAAAAGGCGCAGGAGATGCTAAGTACACCTTGATGACATCTATAATAGGCATGTGGGCCTTTAGGATAGTTTTAGGATATGTGCTTGGAGTAGTTATGAAATTGGGGCTTGTAGGAGTATGGATAGGCATGTTTACAGACTGGGCAGTAAGAGGAACACTTTACCTCATAAGGCTTAGGGGAACTAAGTGGCAAAAAGCAATTGTGTAGAGGTGAATTTTATGAATTTAGGAATAAGAGCACATGATCTGGCTGGACTGCCGCTTACAAGAGTGCCTGAAGAAGTTTCAAAATTGGGACTGTCTTCAGTCCAATTGGCTTTAAATAAATCTTTTCCAGAGCTTGACATCAAAAACGGAAGTCTAACACCAGGTTTGGCTAATTACGTAGGCAGCCATTTTAGAAAACATAACATTCAAATCGCAGTGCTGGGCTGCTATGTAAACATCATTCATCCAAATTTGAGCGAAAGGAGGTTGTTATTAGAGCTTTTTAAGGAGCATTTAAGGTTTGCCAAGGATTTCGGCTGCAGCATTGTTGCTACTGAGACAGGCAATGTGCATGAGAAGATGGAATATACGACTGATAATTTTACAGAAGAGGCATACCTTGAAGTGGTGAAAAGTGTTTCTGAATTAGTTGAGGAAGCTGAAAAATTTGGAGTCATAGTAGGCATAGAGCCAGGTGTTAACCATCCTATTTACTCTCCAAAAGTCATGAGGAGGCTTATAGATGATGTAAAGTCCAACAATTTGCAGGTCATATTTGACCCGGCCAACCTTTTGACTGAAGAAAATTACAAAAGTCAAAAGATTATTTTTAAAGAAGCTTTCAGATTGTTTGGTGATAGGATTGTAGCAGTACATGCTAAAGATTTTGCGGTAAATGAAGGAAAATTTGAATTTGTGCCTGTAGGTACGGGCCTATTAGATTATGAAACAGTATTCAAATATTTAAAGCACAAAAAACCCTATATAAACATCCTGATGGAAAACACAAAAGGCACATTTGTAGAAAGTGGCATTTCTTATTTGAAGGACAAATACAAAGCTACAATCCAATAGTTCCACAAAAACCACACAAAAATTTTTGGATTATGAGGAGGAATTATTGGTTTTATGTCGAATATGTGTTAATATATAGATAGAAAAATAATTCTCACTGATTTGATAATAAATTGGTAGATGCCTTTAAGATAGATGATAATTTGTATAGGATGGTGTCGTATGCTGGCTTCTACAAGAAGAAATAAGATAAAAGAAATACTCATAAAGGAAAAATCTGTGAAAGTATCTGAGCTTTGCGAGATGTTCCAAGTGTCTGATGAGACTATAAGACGGGATTTAGATGAGCTTGAAAAAGAAGGACTTATAGAGAGAAATTACGGTGGTGGCGTGCTAAAGAAAAATGTGATTGTCCCTCCACTCTTATTCAGGATGGAAGAAAACATCGAAGAAAAAGAAAAGATAGCCAATAAAGCGATTGAAGAGATTAAAGAGGGAATGAGCATTTTTCTTGATGCAGGGTCTACTACTTATCAGTTAGCACGGTATATTAACTACAAAGGCTTAAAAAACATCACTGTTATAACGAATGGACTCAATATAGCTGCTGAACTTGCAAGAAACACGAATATAAATTTGCATGTGACAGGTGGAAACCTTAAAAACGTCAATTACTCTTTGATAGGCCCAGACGCTGTAGAGTACGTAAAGAAGTACAATGCTGACATTGCCTTCCTTGCGGCAGCAGGAGTGTCGTTAGAAAAAGGCTTTACTACTTCTGATATTTTTGAGGCAGAAGTAAAAAGAACTATGATTGGGTCTTCAAGAACATCAATTGTCGTCGTTGACAGCAGTAAATTCGGTAAAGATGCTATGGTGTCATTTTGCAATATAAAAGATGTGGATAGGGTTATAACGTCAGGCGAGCAAAACATGGATGTAATCCATGATTTAAAAAATCATGTTGTCATAGATTTGGCTAATTAGCATGTTTTTCCCATTTGAAAGGAGAGAAGAGAAATGGTTGGAAATGTATCGGCTGTGCTTAAAGAAAGCGGGTTTAAGATATATCCAGATTCTTTAAGGAAGCTTGGTGAAAACACATATATATTTGTGGTGAAAAAGAAAAAAGAAAAAATGATCGGCGTATTGTCTAAGGATGAATTGAATCTTAAAGAACCTTATTTTTCCGAAGACAAGAAAATAAGCGATAACCTTAAGTTTAATGTGTATCCTTTTACTTTCGATAACTACGTGACGCTAAACGGAAGGTTTCACATAGGCCCTACTATATGCAAGGGAAATGCTTCGTTCGGCACGGGAGACAGGCTTGGGCTGGCAACGGCAGCACAGCTTGCTGCTTTAAAAAAATTCGATGTATTCCCTGTTTTGGCGCAGCAATCGCCAAGAGAGCTTGTAAAGACAAACCGGGACTTTAAAGATGTGCTTTTAAAAGTAGTATTAGGAGTTTTGGAGACCGGCTATATAGGTCATTATGGCGCTGATGCAGACCATATAAAAGATGAGAAATACCTTTTAGAAGGCATAGATGCCGGTTATACGATGTACACGCTGGATTTAAGTGAGCAACTTTTTGATGTAAGCAGTGCGACACCATCAGCGATCAAAGAAAAAGTAGATGCTTTGTCAGACGTAAGCAAAAAAATTGTGGAAGACTTTTCAGGTAAATCTTTAAATGTAGGCTTTGGAGGTCATTTAGTATCAGGAGATGAGATAATAAAATCTGCTGTTGCATATGAGGCTGCAATGAAGTTTGTAGAGAAGGTTAATGACATCTTGAAAGAAAAGCTGAATGATTTTGACCTTGAAATCTCTATCGACGAAGGTGGAAAAGTGACGACTTTGGAAGATCACCTTTTCGTAGCCGAGTATCTGCATCGGAATGGCATTAACTTTTTTAGCATAGCTCCTAAATTTCCTGGAGAATTTGAAAAGGCCATTGACTATGTAGGGGACGTAAATGAATTTGAGAGAGAGCTTAAAAAACATTACGATCTTACAAAGTTAATAGGCGGTTATAAGCTTAGTCTACATTCAGGCAGCGACAAGTTTAGCATTTACAAGATTTTCAGCCAAACGACTGAGAAGAATTTTCACATAAAGACGTCTGGCACAAGCTGGCTACAGGCAGTAAACCTTATTTACAAATTTGACAAGGAATTCTACAGGGAACTTTACAAAATAGCTTTATCAAATTTGGAAGAAAGCAAAAAATCATACAAGGTCTTGATTAAAAAGGATGACTTTGGAGGCGAGCCTGTGCTTGATAGCTCAGAATTTACATTGAGACCAGAGATAAAGCAGCTTTTCCACATATCTTTTGGCGTTTTGCTTGACTTAAAAGGAAAAGAGATTAAAGACATGCTTAATGATTATGAAGAAGAACATTATAAAATGGTTTCTGATAACATAGAAAACCATTTAAAAGAAATATACTATGAAAAATAAATCTTAGGAGGAGAAAAAAATGAGTGTAAAGATAGCAATTGTCAATTCCAGCAGCTTTGGCAGGAATTTTCCTGAGCATTTAGAGAAGCTAAAAAAGTTTGGGGAAGTTGACAGATTTCAATTTCCTTACGATATGCACGGCAAAGAACTGGCAGAGAAGCTTATGGGGTATTCTATCATTGTGGCAAGCGTCAAACCATACTACGATAAAGAGTTTTTTGAGTACAAGGATAAGACGCTGCTTATCACAAGGCATGGCATTGGGTATGATAATATAGACATAAAAAGCGCTTCAGAGAAAGGCACATATGTCACAAAAGTCGATGGATATGTTGAAAGAGAAGCGGTAGCTGAGTCGGCTGTGACGCTTTTATTGGATGTCGTTAGGAAGGTAAGAGGAGCATCTCTTAAAGTGAAAGATGGCAAGTGGAGTGAAAGAGCCAGCTTCATGGGTGCAGAGCTGAGGGATAAGGTTATAGGCATAATAGGCATTGGCAATATAGGCAGTAGGGTTTGTGAAATACTTAGGTATGGTTTTAATGCAAAAGTTATAGCTTACGACCCGTACGTGCCATCTGGTTTGATACGTGAAAGAGGTGCAGAGCCTGTAGAGACATTAGAAGAACTTTTAAAAGCTGCAGATATGATATCCCTAAACGCATCACTTAATAAAGGCAATTATCACATGCTATCATTTAAGCAGTTTTCTATGATGAAAGACGGTGTTTACATTGTAGATACAGCCAGAGGTGAACTTATAGACAATGAAGCGCTAATGAAGGCACTTGACGATGGAAAAGTAGCAGGTGTGGGATTAGATGTGGTTGAAAATGAACCTATAGACGAGAATCATCCACTTCTGAAGTATGAAAATGTGGTAATAACACCTCACATATCTGCATACACGAGAGAATGTTTAAAAGGCATGGGTGACAAAGTCGTATCAGACATAGAGAAAGTATTGAATGGCCAAGAGCCTGACGGAGTGATAAAATTATAGTTGTGGAGGATTAATATGGATAGAGGATTAGCTCTTTGTATCGATATAGGTACTACAAACCTTAAAGCAGGTGTTGTAGATAAGGATGGAAATGTATTAAGCCTTTATAGGTGTGAGATACCACTTTTTAAAGGTGATGACGGGAAAGCAGAGCACGATCCTGAAGTCTTGTTTTCTACATTTGTAAAGGCGGCTAAAGAAGCTGCAAAAGGTTACGAAGATGTGATTTCTCTTGTTATACCGTCTACGTACATGTTTGGCCTTGTACCTGTCGATGAGGATTTGAAACCATTGATGGGGATAATGACGCTTCTTGATACTAGGTCGAAAGAAACTTACGAAGAATTGCTAAACGATATTGACGTAAATGAGATGTACAAAAGGACTGGATTTGCTCCTACGTTCCATGCGCCGCTTTTTAAGATATATTGGCTTAAGAGAAAGAGGAGAGAGATTTTTGAAAGAGCAAAATACTTTTTAAGCTCAAAAGACTACATCATATTAAAGCTTTTAAATAAGCCGTATACAGAACCCAGCATATCATCTGCTACAGGCATAATGAATATAAATACCCTTAAATGGGACAGCTACTCTCTTAGTGCTTTAGGCATAGACGAGGAGAAGCTTCCAGAGATTGTGCCTTCAGATGTGGTTTTAGCTGACCTTCCTGACAAATCAAAAGAGCTTTTAGGATTAAAAGGTGATGTAAAACTGCTGCCTGGCGTGTACGACGGTGGTGCTGTGGGAATAGGTATTGGTGCATTTGACGATGGAGTTGGTGCAATAAACATAGGCACCACAGGGATGTTTCGCATAGCGTATCCTGATGCAGTGCTTGACAAAGAAGATTTAATGAGGCTTCAGACATACTACCTTTCATCAGGAAGGTGGTTTGTAGGAGCAGCTATAAACAATGCAGGCATAATTTTAAGATGGCTTAGAGACAATATCTTTAACATGAGTTATGACGAATTGACAAAGGAGGCATTAAATGCCGATACTTCCAATCTGTTTTTCCTGCCTTACATTACAGGAGAAAGGGACAAAGAGATTGGAAATATAGCTTCTGGTGTCTATCTTGGCTTGAAAAGCAATCATACAAAGGGGCATTTGATAAAGGCAGGTATGGAAGGTGTTGCCTATTCATTGAGAATGCTTTTTGAGGCAGTAAAAGACAATAATATAAATATAAAAGAAATAAGAGCTGGAGGTGGTGGTACAAACTCTGAGCTTTGGATGGAAATTTTCTCATCTGTATTAGGACTACCTATAAAGGTATCAAATGTGGAGGAACCTGAGCTATTAGGCTCAGCTTTGCTGGGTTTTTGTGCATTAGGAGTCTACAAAGATGTATTGGAGGCAACTTCCAAGATGGTGAAGATTAGGAAAGTTTTCATGCCTCAAGAAGAAAAGGTCCAGCAGTATGAAAAGGGATTTCAATTCTTTAAACTTATGACTCGGGATCTCAAAAACTTGTTCGAGATTCACAATAAACTATAAAAATTGGAGGTAAGAAATATGAACAATATTGGATTGATAGGCCTTGCAGTTATGGGACAGAATTTAGCTTTAAACATAGCCAGAAAAGGTTACAGCCTTTCTGGATACAATAGATCGCATGAGACAACTGAAAAGTTTATTAAGGAAAAAGTAAAGGATGAGAAAATTTATCCGTACTATGACATAAAGTCTTTCGTGGAGTCTTTGGAAAAACCGAGGAAGATAATACTCATGGTGAAGGCTGGAAAGCCAGTAGATGATGTGATTCACGAGCTTTTGCCGTACCTTGATGAAGGCGACCTTATAATAGACGGAGGAAATTCATACTTTAAAGATACTGATAGGAGAATAAAAGAACTTAAGGATAAAGGGATACATTATTTAGGCATGGGTGTATCTGGCGGAGAGTTTGGTGCATTAAATGGACCGTCACTGATGCCAGGTGGAACAAAAGAAGCTTATGAAATGGTAAAAGAGCTGCTTCTTAAGATTGCAGCAAAGACTGATTCCGGAGAATGCTGTACTTATGTTGGCAATGATTCGGCAGGGCACTTTGTAAAGATGGTGCACAATGGAATAGAATACGCTATAATGCAGTCAATATCAGAAGTGTACGACGTAATGAGAAAAGTCTTGAGACTAACCAGTGAAGAAATTGGAGAGATTTTTGAGAGATGGAATAGCGGAGAGCTTAACTCGTTTCTGATGGAAATATCTTATAAGATAATGAAGCACAAAGATGACAAGACAGGTAAACCTTTGGTAGAGCTTATACTTGATGAAGCGGAGCAAAAGGGTACAGGCAAGTGGACTGCAGAGACATCTCTTGATTTAGGCATTCCTACGCCATCTTTAAATCTTGCTGTCGTAGGCAGAACTCTTTCATTCTTTAAAGAAGACAGGATAAAGCTTTCAAAAATGGTAAGCAGAAACTACCATGAAAATGCCTTAAATAGAGACGATGTTGTAGAGGATTTGAAAAATGCACTGCTGTTTTCAGTATTTTCGTCATTTTCACAAGGCATGTGGCTTATATCAGAAGCATCAAAAGTTTATGGCTACAGCATAGACTTAAAAGAAGTTTTGAGAATTTGGAAAGGTGGATGTATCATAAGGGCAAAGCTTCTCGACTTTTTGATGGAGATAATTTCAGAAGATAAATCAAATGTCAATCTGCTTCTTAACCCGAAATCCGTGAAATTTTTAGAAGAAAAAATAGATTCAGTTAAGAAAGTGACGGAAATCGCTAAGGACTATTACATCCCGATGCTTACAGTAAATGCTTCTCTTGATTATTTCTACAGCATGTCAGAGGAAAACCTCCCTGCTAATTTGATACAAGGGCAGAGGGATTTCTTTGGTGCACATACTTACAAGAGGATTGACATGGATGGGATATTCCATACCGAATGGCAGCAGGATTAAATATGAGGGGGAGTAATTTATGAAATTAAGAAGGTCTGAGCTAAAGGACACAAAAAAATGGGAAGATGCAGGCATAAAGCTTCCTGAGTTTGACGTAGAAAAAGTAATTGATGTTACATCTAAAAGGCCTATATGGATTCACTTTGGCGCAGGTAACATATTCAGAGGATTTATAGCCATGCTTAAGCAAACCCTTTTGAATAAAGGTCTTATAGACACAGGAATAATTGCAGTCGAATCTTACGATTTTGAAGTTTATGAGAAGATATATAAGCCTTACGATAATTTGGGATTGAGAGTCATCATGAATGCCGATGGCACATTGGAAAAAGAAGTTGTAGGAAGCATTGCTGACATAGTTATGGCAGATCCTTCAAACGAGGTCCAATGGGCTAAATTAAACGACATTTTCAAAAATCCGTCCCTGCAGATAGTAAGCATGACCATAACGGAAAAAGGATACAATTTAAAAGACTTTTCAGGAAATTTTGTAAAGGAAGTTTTAGAAGACATTGAAGCAGGACCGGAAAAACCGAAAAATGTAGTGTCAAAGCTTACGTCTCTCGTTTACTCAAGGTATAAAGCTGGTGAACATCCATTGGCACTTGTAAGCCTTGATAATTTCTCAGGAAATGGCGACAGACTTAAAAGTGCAGTGATGACTATAGCAGAGGAATGGAAGAAAAAAGGCTATGTAGAAGATGGATTTGTTAAGTACTTAAACGATCCGTCGAAAGTCTCTTTCCCGCTTAGTATGATCGATAAAATTGTTCCAAGGCCACATGAGATAGTCAAGAAATCCCTTGAAGATAGTGGCTTAGAAGATATGGACATAATAACCACTTCGAGAAATACCGTAATTGCGCCTTTTGTAAATGCGGAAAGAGCTCAATATCTTGTCATAGAGGACAAATTTCCAAATGGGCGTATGAAATTAGAAGAAGCTGGGGTTATTTTAACTGATAAAGAAACTGTTGAAAAAGTCGAAAAGATGAAAGTCACCACTTGCTTAAATCCGCTTCACACAGCATTGGCCATATATGGATGCCTTTTAAATTACAAGACGATTGCTGATGAGATGAAAGATAGTTGTCTTAAAAAGCTTGTTGAAAAAATAGGATATGTGGAAGGCATGCCTGTTGTCATAAATCCTAAAGTGCTTGATCCAGAAGAATTCATAAAAGAAGTAATCGAAGTAAGGTTGCCAAATCCGTACATGCCTGATACACCTCAGAGAATTGCTACAGATACATCGCAAAAGATGGGTATAAGGTTTGGAGAGACGATAAAGTCATACATGCAAAGAAGCGATCTTGATGTAAAAAGCTTAAAGTATATACCATTAGTCATAGCAGGATGGTGCAGATATTTGATGGGTATTGACGATAACGGCAATGAGATGGCACTAAGTCCAGATCCGCTTCTAAATGATTTAAGATCACATGTGTCAAACATAAAACTTAAAGATGTGGAATCAGTTAAGGACAATTTAAAGCCGATTTTATCCAATAAGCAAATATTTGGGCTTGATCTATACGAGGTAGGACTAGGTGAAATGATAGAAAGCTACTTTAAGGAGCTTATATCTGATACTGGTGCAGTGAGAAACACGCTTAAAAAATACCTTGAATGCTAAAAAAATAAAATGGTTAGTGCAGAGGGTAATTTCTTCTGCACTTTTTATTTTTATAAAAATAAATTATAATTAAAGAAAAAAATAATAATAACGGTGGTGTTTAAAATGGATAATACTTTGAAGAAGAAGGTATTGGACATTATGGAAGAGTTACCTGAAGATAAGATCGTAGAAGCGATTGATTTTATGGAATTTTTAAAATTAAAAGATGAAGCAGAAGATGATGAAATACTCAACGATAAAGAATTGATGGAATCTATAGAAAGAGGATTAAAAGATATAGAGAACGGCAATGTATACGACTTTGAGGACGTGTTCAAAGGTGTATAAAATTCAACTTTCTAAAGAAGCCGTTAAATTCATTGAAAAATGTGATCAAAAAACAAAAGAAAGAATTAAGAAATGCGTAGAGAAAATATCACTTTCACCGTATAAGGGTAAAAACATAAAGAAACTTAAAGGTATGTCTTGCCAATTATATAGGTACAGATTAGGCGATATAAGAATTATTTATACTATCAAAGAGGAAAAAGCATTGATTATAGTGGTTACCGTGGGGCATCGCGGTGATGTTTATAAAAAATAAAATGATTAGTTACATCACTTGAAAAAAAGGGTGGATTGGTTTGGTTAATATAAGAGATGTTGCAAAATACTGTGGAGTTTCAGCCATGACTGTATCCAGAGCATTGAATAATAGCAGCCAGATATCAAAAGAGACGAAAGAAAGAATATTGAAAGCTTGTGAAGAATTAGGATACAGGCCAAATTTTGCTGCCAGAAGCCTCGTCACAAAGAAAACCAACATGATAGGACTTATCATTCCTGATATAACAAATCAATATTATTCACAAGTAAGCAAAGGTGTCAGTTCATATCTAAGCCTTCATGGCTATGGGCTTTTGCTTTGCAATAGCGACAGAAAAAAAGAAGAAGAGAAAAGATATCTCGACTTTTTAGCAGAAGGCAGAGTTGACGGCATAATTATTTTTCCTGTAAAGCCAAAGAAAGAGGATTATGAAGGAATTTTAAAGGAAATACCGCTTGTTATGGCAGATAATTACGTTGATGGGCTTGATGCAAACTTTGTCGGCAACGACAACTATCATGGAGCATCAGAGATCATACGGCACATGGTAAAACAAGGATTCAAGAAGATTGGGGTTATACTTGGACCAACAAGTTCCAGCGCTTCTAATGAAAGATTAAGGGCGTACAAAGATGTATTGGCACAAAATGATATAGGATACCTAAGTGACATTGTATTAGAAAGCAATGCAACATTTGATGATGGATTCACATTAGCAAAAGTCCTTATTGAAAAAGGTGTTGACAGCATTTTTGCAATAAATGATACTGTTGCTTTAGGAGTCATAAAATACTGCTATGTAAACAATATTAAAATACCAGATGATGTAGGTATAGCAGGGTATGACAATATTCAGCAATCATCTATGTTGCCTGTTCCATTGACGACGGTGGATCAAAATGGAAGCCGATTGGGAAAAGTAGCTGCAGAAACGATGATAAGCTTGTTGACAGGTAATAAGATGATTCCAAAGAAAATCATCCTTAAACCACAATTGATAGTTAGAAAATCTTTAAGGGAAAGCTAATAGTGTTATTGACTATTCTTTAAATAAAGAGTATACTTTATTTAGATGTTGCGTTAACGGTAACATGAAAAGGAGGTATTTTTTATGGAGATAAGATATGCCAGTCATTATAAAGACGTTAAACACTATGACACATCTGAATTGAGAAGACATTTTTTAATCGAAAATCTATTTGAGCCAGGAGAGCTTAATATGGTCTACAGTCATGTAGATAGGATAATCGTGGCAGGCGTTGTACCGATAAACGAGGTACTTCGACTTGAGACAAGTAAAGAATTGGGGACAGATTATTTTTTGGAAAGGAGAGAGATGGGCATAATTAATATAGGCGGACCGGGTATCGTAAATTTGGATGGAGAAAAATATGAGCTAAAAAACAGCGATGGCCTGTATGTTGGCATGGGTGTAAAGGAAGTAAGCTTTGAAAGTGTAGATGCTTCAAAACCTGCGAAGTTCTACATTAATAGTGCTACAGCTCATAGGAGCTATCCTACAGTTAAAATAGGTTTAAACGATGCGAACAAAGTAAAAGCAGGTACTGATGAAGAGTGCAATAAGAGAACGATAAATCAGTATGTCCACCCTGCAGTATGTCAAAGCTGCCAATTAGTCATGGGCATGACTATATTAGAGCCCGGAAGCGTTTGGAATACTATGCCGTGCCATACCCACGATAGGAGAATGGAAGTTTATTTGTATTTCAATATGGACGAAGATAATGTAGTATTTCACTTTATGGGAACGCCAAATGAGACAAGGCATATTGTAGTTAAAAATGAGCAAGCGATAATATCACCAAGCTGGTCAATACACTCAGGTGTTGGTACTAAAAATTACACATTTATATGGGGAATGGTGGGTGAGAATCAGACATTTACTGATATGGATACCATACCTACAAAAGATTTGAGATGAGAAGGGGGGTAAATCATGTACAGCATTAATGATTTTTCAATGGACTTTTTCAGATTAGACGAAAAAGTGGCGATTGTGACAGGTGGAAATACAGGATTAGGACAAGGATATGCGGTGGCATTGGCAAAAGCAGGTGCTGACTTATTCATCGTTACTCATAATAACCGCTTTGATGAAACGAGAGAGCTTATCGAAAAAGAAGGCGGCAAGGTGGAATTCTTCCAGACAGATTTATCGAAAAGAGAGAATATAAATGCAGTCGTAGACAAATGTTTTGAGGTTTATGGCAAGATTGATGTGCTTGTAAACAATGCAGGTACAATAAAAAGGTCTCCTTTACTTGAATACAAAGACGAAGATTGGGAAGCTGTTTTAGACATCAATTTAAATGCAGTGTATTATTTAAGCCATGAAGTAGCGAAGGTAATGGTTAAACAAGGTGGCGGCAAAATCATAAACATAGCTTCGATGCTTCCATTCCAAGGCGGAAAATTTGTACCTGCATATACGGCATCAAAGCATGGGGTCGTAGGCATTACAAGGGCTTTTGCAAATGAATTGGCAGACAAAAACATACAGGTAAACGCAATAGCGCCGGGATATATTGAGACAAACAATACAGCTCCAATAAGGGCTGATGAAAATAGAAACGCAGAAATACTTTCAAGGATACCTGCAGGAAGGTGGGGGCATCCGTTTGATGTGATGGGGGCTTTAGTATTTTTGGCTAGCAAGGCATCAGACTATGTAAACGGACACGTATTGGCTGTCGATGGCGGCTGGCTTGTAAGATGATAGGAAAAAAGCATGGCACTTTGCCATGCTTTTTTTATGGGCTTTATAAAAATTTTTAATTAACAATAGAAATATTAGAAGGATTTTTTAAATTTGTGTCGAATATATTTAAATATAACAATTAAGTTTTAAAAGCAGTAATCCAACTATAATTTATGTACTATTTATTTATGGAAACATGAGATGTGTATATTAAATTAGAATATTTAATTAAGATTGCAAAATGTATATGATTAGATTAAAAGTATTTTTTAAAATGTAAATAAAATGAGGGTGTAAATTGTTTAAAAATGGCAGTTCTAAAATAAAAAATAAATATATTATGGTAAAAATTGGTTATTATTAGACAAGGGAGGTGGTGCAAGATAAAATTTTTAAAAAGTTATATTCTAAAGTTGCAGAGTATATACTAGCAAATTATTTTGAGTGAAAGGAGTGAAAAGTAAGATGAATTGTAAATTAAAAAAGATGATATCGTATATAATGACAATAATATTTAGTATGACTTTTGTTTTCTTTAATGAGGCGTTTGCTATGACAAACAATAACAATGTCAATACTACAATAAGTTCTGCTGCTGATAATACAAATGTGCTTTTAGAGGATGATTTTCAAGAATGTGTTATAGGTAGTAATAGTATTGATGGCTGGAATCTAATAGGAGGTACTTGGACTGTTAAAGAAGATACGACAACAAATAATGTTTATCTTAGTAACAATAGTAGTAGTGAAGTATTTGCAATTGCTGGTGATACTTCTTGGACAGATTATTCAGTTGAAGCTGATGTTCAATTGAATGGAAATGGAAGTGCATATCCGGGAATCCTTGCAAGATATACCGATAACACTCATTATTATATGTTTAGACTTGATCCTGTAAATTTAAGTACATTGGAATTGAGTAAAAACGTTGGTTCAACATCAGGAATTATACTGGCTTCAAAAAGTTTTCCTACCAGTGTTAATAAATGGTATAATCTAAAGATGGAATTAAGAGGGAATTCTATAAAATGTTATGTTGATGGTACACTAGTTTTTGATGTTCAAGATAGTTCGTTGTCTTCTGGTAAAATAGGATTCCGTGCTAAATGGGGGCCTATTTCTATCGATAATTTTGTAGTACGAGATTTAAGATATTTTTCGGATAATTTTGAAGGTGCTTTTAATACAGTATGGGATGTTGTTTCAGGAGAATGGAGTGTTATCAACGAAGTTTATAATGAAACGAATCACGCATATCAACAAAATGATAATAATGTCAGTGGAATTGTAATCAATAACATTACAAAAACTTTAGGAGATTATTCTGTCCAATTAAATTTGATGGCAATTGATCCTAATGCAAAAGGTGGTATCATAGTTAGAGAACAGGATAAAAACAATTACTATTTATTTAGGCTAAACTTACAAAATCCTCAGCGGGCAGAATTAATAAAATTTTCGAATGGAACTCCCATTTTATTAGGAGATTATTCTTGCACTTTAGAACTATATAAATGGTATAAAATTAGGATAGAATTAATGGGGTCAAAAGTGTTATGCTATTTAAATGGTAATGAAATTATTGATGTTAAGGATACAGCTTATATATCGGGTCCAATGGGACTTTGGACAGAAAATGGTAGAGTTGATTTTGACAATATAGCGGTAGGACCTATGACTGATATTACTAGAATACCAAAAATTGTCAACGTAGACGGTTCGAAAGAAGGGAGGACTTTCGAGGGTATTGGGTTAGTATCAGCAAATGGTTCGTCTAGGCTTTTGATGGATTATCCACCCGAGCAGCAACAGGACATTCTAAATCTATTATTTAAACCTAATTATGGTGCTAGTTTGCAACATTTAAAAGTAGAAATTGGTTCCGATGCTAATAGTTCGTCTGGAACGGAACCTTCACATATGAGAACGGAAAATGATTTTGATATAACAAGAGGAGCTGGTTTATGGCTAGCTAGTAAGGCAAAAGCTATAAATCCAGATATCTACCTTGATGCTTTAAGATGGGGAACACCAAGCTGGATTAAAACTGATGAACAAAAACTTGAATATTATTTAAAGTTTTTGCAAGGTGCAAAAGATGTATGGGGATTAGATTTTGATTATTTAGGTGCTGATCAAAATGAAGGGAGTTTTGATCCTAATTGGGTGACTAATATACTTAGACCAGGATTAGATGCTGCAGGTTTTTCTAATGTTAAACTTGTTGCTGATGATTCTGTTAGTAATCCGTGGGGAATTGCATCAACGATTAAAAATAATCAAGCTTTGAAAGACGCTATTGATGTATTGAGTGCTCATTATACTTCTAATAGCACAACTGATGCGCAGAATAGTGGAAAACCTCTTTGGTATAGCGAAGGAAGGCCTCAAATGAGAGCTTATTCACTGGAGGATCCAAATGGTCCACTTCAAGATATGGCAAAACAAATAATTTCTTCTTATGTTAACGGTAAAATGGTAAAATTTGAGATGCAGCCGTTTTTTGAATCATATTACAATATAGTACCATACAATACAAAGGGAAACTTAGTTGCCGATAAACCGTGGTCTGGGTATTATGAAATACCTGTAGGATTTTGGATTACAGCGCAGTTCACCCAGTTTATAAAACCTGGATGGATTTATTTAGATGATGGTTGTGCTTCTGATAGTAGATACAATTACTTAACTCTTAAAAAACCTGATAAGAGCGGAGATTATAGCATTATTATAGATAATATAACTAGTGATCCTGAAACTTTCCAATTTAATCTTACAGGTGGATTATCTAATGGGACTATACACGTGTGGAAGACTACAGAATATGTTCAATTTGAAAAGCAACAAGACATAATACCCACAGTTACAGATTCAGGTGTTACATTTACTATAACTGTAGATCCATATTCTATTACCTCACTTACGACTACAACTGGACAGCAAAAAGGACAACCTAAATATGCTATTCCTCAAGATACGAATTTAAAACTTCCGTATACTGATAATTTTGATAATTATCAATTAGGTAAAGAGCCTAAATATGCTACTGATGAAGGAGGAGCATTTGAGGTATCTAATGGAGGAGAAAATGGTAGCAAATGCCTTGAACAGGTTATTACCGAACAAATTAAACCAATTAATTGGGGTTCAAGAGCAACACCAGATCCTTATACAATATTAGGTGATCTAGAATGGTCAAATTATTCTGTTAACTGTGATGTGAATCTTGAAAACCCACAAATGGCTGATCCTACAAAGGGGTATGTTGCATTAGGTGGAAGGGTTTCGGATGCAACTAGTAATACTGATATAGCGCAGTGTTACAATATAAAACTAATGCAAAACGGAGACTGGGAATTAAGGAAAGGAATGAGCGTTTTAGAATCAGGAACATTAACTGATTTTGATCCTTCTAGATGGTACAATTTAAAATTGTCTTTTGAATATAATAATATAAAAGCTTATATTGATGGGAAAATTGTGGCAGATTATAATGATACTATGGGTGCAATAACAAGTGGAAATGTGCTTTTAGGAAGTGGGTATCATATTGCGAAATTTGATAATCTTGTTGTTGAACCTATCAGCGATACTGTACCGATATATGTTAAAAGAATCGATGATTCAGATAGTAATATTTTATATCAAGGTAAATGGAATAAAACGGTGGATAGTTATACAAATTGGAATAGAACGTTAACGGTTTTTAATCCTGATACATCTGTAAATGATAATACATTAGGGAATGGATTAAATCAATTTGAATATGTTGGAACTTGGAGTTATGGTTCTCAGAGTGGAGCATATCAATCTGATAACCATTGGAGCAGTGTTACTGATTCATATTATCAAGTAAGATTTCAGGGAACACAAATAAGATTGTACGGCGCTTTAGATAAAGTTCATGGAATAGCTGGTGTATCAATCGATGGTGGTCCTGAGACATTGGTAGATTTTTATAGTCCACAAAGAGTAGATCAGGCTTTGGTTTATACGAGTCCAGTACTAGAAGGTGGCACACATATACTTAAAGTAAGAGTTACAGGAACAAAGAATAATAATTCTACAGGAACAGTTATTACGGCAGATAGGGTTGATATAGTTGATAATACTCTAAGTCCTGCAGAAAATTATTTGGAGTATTCTTTTTCGGGAACTGGCATAAATATTGTTGGCGTTACTGGTGCAACAACTGTTGAAGCGGATGTATATATTGATGGGCAGCTAAAAGACAGTATAAATGAAGTTCCAGATTTTCAGGGAACAAAAAAATTAATATACAGTATAAGTGGATTAAGTCCGGAGAATCATACAATAAAATTTGTTCCCAAAACTCCAATAAGTGTAGATGCTTTAGAAATATATGGATTACCACCAATTAGTTATGACAGTACAGGCACTGCAAGGACTACAAGCGGCAATAGCGGTAATACGAACAATACAATTGGAACAATCAATAAAAATGGGAATGTTATCACTTTGACACTTGATGCAGGAAAGGCTAAAGACTTGATAGTAAATTCAAAAGACAAGAAAGTCGTATTTGACATAACGACAATTGGCCAAGGACAACAAAAAATCGTGCAGATTTCCAAAGACATTTTAGATGCAAGTGCTGCTAGTGGCAAAGACATCGTCATAAAATCAGACAACGCTTCAATAGCACTTACGAAAGATGCACTTAACCAAGACCAGATACAAAACGGTGTCAATGTATCTATAAAAGACAATGGAAAACCTAATGTAACAAATTATGTACCGCTTTCTAATGTAGTAGACATAACAATAGGTAGTAGCAGTGGAACTGTAACATTGGCAAAACCAGTAGAAGTAACACTGAACATATCAAAAGCTAACGATCCAAGAAAAGTAGCAGTTTACTACTATAACCCAACAACGAATCAATGGGAATATGTAGGCGGAAAAGTAGATGCGTCATCTGCAACAATAACATTTAATGCAACACACTTCTCGCAATATGCAGCATTTGAGTACGACAAGACGTTTAATGACATAAAAGACAATTGGGCGAAAGACGTAATAGAAGTATTAGCATCAAGGCATATAGTAGAAGGAATGACAGACACTCAGTATGAACCCAATAAGACAGTAACAAGAGCAGAATTCACAGCAATGATACTGAGGCTTTTAAACATAAAAGAAGAAGCATACAGAGGAGAATTTAGTGATGTAAAGAGTGGAGACTGGTATGCAAACGCAATAGAAGCAGCATACAAAGCAGGCATAATAGAAGGTGACGGAAAGAACGCAAGGCCAAATGACAGCATAACAAGAGAAGAGATGACAGCAATAGCCATAAGAGCATACGAGATGCTGACACAGTACAAAGAAGAAAACATAGGTGTTACAGCATTTAGCGATGACAAATCCATAAGCTATTGGGCAAAAAATGTAGTAGCTAATGCGGCAAAATTAGGAATAGTAAATGGAGAACCTAACAACGTGTTTGCACCTAAAGGTGTAGCTACAAGGGCAGAAGCAGCAGCTATCATATACGGCTTACTAGAGAAAACTTAATATCAAGTAAAAAATTAATATAAATTTGAATTTTGTATAAACCATAATTTAAAAAAACATTGTTTACAAATAAGATTAATTTAGTACATTTTTTCAATTGTACAGGCAATTCAAAAAGGCTGTACATGCAAAATAGAACAGAAATAAAAAATTATAAATACATTAACCCAAAGATAGTATAAAAAGCTTTTTAGAATGAATTTTTAGGAGATTAAATTAAAATATATCTTCTAAAATTCAGATATATCAGGCAACAGAAGTTGCCGAAAATATTCAAAATAAATAAAAAGTATTTCGGTAATATGTCAAGGGGTGATTGAAAAAAATTAAAAAATTTTTTAAAAAAACAGCTAAAAAAGAGCATAGCAAAGCTAACCATTACTAAAAACAGCAATGGAAATATATGTTAATTATGGTAATGGGATATTGTGTTAGTATTTACAATCATCTCCTTTCATTGCTGGTGGTTTATAAAGTTTTTCTTCGCGCAGCAGAGCAAAGACTAACCTTACAGCTTTGCGTGCCGTTAAAACTAAAGCACGTTTGTGTTTATGAGTTTTACCTTCATTAAATTTGCGAGCATAGTATTGTGAAAACTCAGGACAATATTTCCTAAGTTGGTCGGCTGCTTGAATAAAGTAGTATCTGA
>NZ_BBKT01000034.1 GCF_000747665.1 Thermoanaerobacterium saccharolyticum
AATGAGATCAGAAATCTCACCGAATTTCTCAGCTTTCATAACAATGATGGCTCTAAAGAGGGCATGACGAGAATAACCTCTAGGGCCAAATTTAGAAGGCGGGAATTCAGGAATGGAAGACAAATCAAGATTGCTAAATAAAGAAGTATAAAAATCAATTTTAGGTTGAGAAGTAAAAAGGTCAATAATGTTTAAAACTTGTTGAAGCTGGTACATGTAGGGTTTCCTCCTTTAATGTTTAATGATGCTAATAATACAATAATTCGACATAAAAGGCAGGAAATCCTACATATCAGATAAAAAATTTTCAGGGTGATAAGAAAAAAGCATATCTTAAAAATGGCTAAAATCAAGGCTTTTGAGATATGCACAAGTCTATATAGTATAATTAGAGAGGGGAACAGTTATATATGCTAAAAAAGAAAAATATCATAACTAACATTTTATATACACCCAAATGGGCACCTTATTTCTTTATATTACCGTTTATAGTAATATTTTTAGTGTTTTTTTTATATCCGTTTGTAAATGCATTTATAATGAGTTTTGAGAATATAATAGGCCCAAATCAGGTAGTATTTGTTGGATTTCAAAATTATAAAAGTCTTCTTGATTATCATTTTTTTAATGCTATATGGAATAGTACACGATATACATTTTGGACATTAATAATTTTAATTCCATTCCCATTGATTTTAGCTGTATTATTAAATTCTGAAAAATTAATAGGAAAGAAGTTTTTTAGAGCTGCACTTTTTATTCCAATTTTGACATCTACGGTAGTTGCTGGTATAGTATTTAGCTTAATTTTTGGAGACCCTCAACTTTCACCCGCAAATTCATTGATTAAAATATTTGGAATGCATCCAAAAACGTGGTTAAGGGATACTAAACTTGCGATGTTTTTGCTTGTTTTATTAGCTACATGGAGATGGACAGGAGTTAATATTGTTTATTTTCTTTCTGGTTTGCAAAATATTCCTAAAGAGTTGTATGAATCAGCAGAGGTAGATGGTGCAGGCAATTTTTCAAAACTTCTGTATATAACTATTCCTCTTTTGAAGCCGGTAATTATCTATGTACTAACAATTAGCATATTTGGGGGCTTTGCAATGTTTACAGAAACTTATGTTTTTTGGGGAACGCATTCTCCAGAGGATTCGGGTTTAACGATTGTAGCATATTTATATAAACAGGCGTTTGAAACTGGTAATTTAGGACTCGGTTGTGCAATAGGAATAGTCTTATTAGCAATAATTTTAACAATTAACATACTTCAATTAAAATTTTTTGGATTATACAATAAAGAGGAGGCATAGTATGGAAACAAGACCTATTAATGTTCAAAGTAAAGGAATAAATAAAAATAGTATTTTAAAAAATTATACATTAATTGTTAAACTAATGGTTAGAAGTGCAATATTCATGTTTTTTGTTATATTGAGCATAATTGCTTTATTCCCATTATATTATTTAATTATTAGTTCATTTAAATCTGCCGATCAATTGTTTACAACAGGACTTGGTGTCACTATCAATTTAAAAGTAATGAATTTAAAAAACTATATAAGTTTGTTTGGGAGTCAAGGCGGATTATATCTATCGTGGTACAAAAACAGTTTAATTATAACTGCTTTGGGTACGGTTTTGACCTTACTGTTTTCTTCAATGGTTGGTTATGGATTGGCTGTTTATCAATTTAGAGGAAAAAATGTTATATTTACCTTAGTTTTGTTTATAATGATGGTACCTATGGAAATGCTTTTACTACCAATGTATAAATTGATGATTTCACTAAATTTGTTAAATACATATTGGGGGGTAATTTTGCCAGGAGTAGTATCACCAACCGCAGTTTTCTTTTTTAGACAGTATGCAGCGGGATTGCCTAAAGATTTTATGGATGCAGCGAGAATAGATGGGTGTACTGAATTCGGCATATTTTGGAGAGTAATGGCTCCGTTGATGATACCAGCTTTTGGGGCAATGACAATACTTGTAGCTTTGGGAAATTGGAACAATTTTTTGTGGCCATTAATTGTTATGCGCACTGATCAAATGTTCACACTTCCTGTTGGATTAATGTCGTTACTAACGCCTTATGAAAGTAACTATAGTATACTATTGTCTGGTTCAGTTTTATCAATTTTGCCAATAGTGGTAATATATTTAATTAACCAAGAAGCATTTATGTCAGGATTGACTGTGGGTGGAATTAAAGGATAGTAAATTTGGCAAAAAAACATTAAAAAACAGGGGGAGATTTGAATGCAGAAGAAGGCAAAAATGATTTTAGATAATGATTTCAAAATAAGTAGGGTAGATAAACGCATCTATGGATCGTTTATTGAACATTTAGGGCGTGCAGTTTATGATGGCATTTACGAACCAGATCATGTAGATGCAGATGAAATGGGTTTTCGCAAAGATGTAATAGAATTAGTTAAAGAATTGAGGGTCCCAATTGTACGATATCCAGGTGGAAATTTTGTTTCGGGGTACAATTGGGAAGATGGTGTAGGACCTAAAGAAAAAAGGCCCAGAAGATTAGAATTAGCGTGGAATTCTTTGGAAACAAATCAGGTTGGTATTAATGAATTTTCGGATTGGGCAAAGAAAGCTAATACAGAAATTATGATGGCAATCAATTTAGGAACTAGAGGGATAGACGCAGCAAGAAATATAGTAGAATACTGTAACATTCGAGAAGGATCTTATTGGAGTGATTTAAGAAAATCACATGGCTATAAAGAACCACATAATATAAAATTATGGAATTTAGGTAATGAGATGGATGGACCATGGCAAATAGGTCATAAAACGGCTGATGAATATGGTAGAATTGCTTGTGAAGCTGCAAAAGTAATGAAAATAGTTGATCAATCAATTGAATTAGTTGCATGTGGAAGCTCAAATAGCAGTATGCCAACTTTTGGACAGTGGGAAGCAACTGTTCTTGAACACACGTATGACTACGTCGATTATATATCAATGCATACTTATTATGGGAATGAAGAAAATGACATTGAAAATTTTTTAGCAAAATCTTTAGATATGGATGCGTTTATTAAAGCAGTTGTATCTACTGCTGACTACGTAAAAGCTAAGAAGAGAAGTAGAAAGACGATTAATATTTCATTTGACGAATGGAATGTATGGTTTCACTCAAGAGAAAATGATAAGAAAATAGAACCTTGGACTATAGCCCCACCATTGTTAGAAGATGTATATACACTTGAAGATGCGTTACTTGTTGGATGTTTACTCATAACGTTGCTTAAACATGCTGATCGTGTAAAAATAGCATGTTTAGCACAACTTGTTAATGTAATTGCGCCTATAATGACAGAAAAAGGTGGTAAAGCATGGCGCCAGACAATTTACTATCCTTATTTACATGCTTCTACCTACGGCAGAGGGGAAGTGCTAGCATCTGTTATTGATTCGCCAAAATATGATAGTAAAGATTTCAGCGATGTACCATTTTTAGAATCTATTGCGGTAATAAATGATGAAAATGATGAGCTTACTATATTTGCTGTAAATAGAGATAAAGCTGATTCGATGCTCTTTGAATGTGAATTAAAAGGTTTTGAAAATTATAGGTTTGTTGAGCATATAGTACTTGAAAATAACGATATAAAGGCAGCTAATACGAAAGATAATCCTGATAATGTTGTTCCATATAGTAAAAATGATTGTGTAATTGAAGATGGTTTGGTAAGGGTGTTATTACCTAGATTATCATGGAATGTTATTCGTTTAGCAAAAGTAAAAAAATAATTTTTAAGGATAGCCAAAAGAAAAATATTTCTTTTGGCTATCCTTAAATTAAAGCTATTTAAAAGGTATGGTGATAATAATGATTAATAATCAAAATTTTATATCATTAAAACAGATTTCAATTAATAAAGGTTTTTGGTCATATTATATAAAACTAATAAAAGATGTGATGATACCATATCAATGGGAAGCATTAAATGATCGTGTTCCAGATGCTGAACCTAGCCATGTAATTAAAAATTTCAAGATAGCAGCAGGTGAAATACAAGGTGAATTTGCTGGAATGGTCTTTCAAGATAGTGATTTGTATAAATGGCTTGAAGCAGTAAGCTATAGTTTAATAGCTTATCCTGATTCCGAATTAGAAAAAACTGCGGATGAAGTAATTGATTTAATTGCAAAAGTGCAACAAAATGATGGATATTTGAATACTTATTTTACTATTAAAGAACCTGATAAAAAATGGACAAATTTAAGAGATTGCCATGAACTATACTGTGCTGGACATTTAATCGAAGCAGCTGTTGCCTATTATGAAGCAACAGGAAAGAAAAAGTTGCTTGATGTAGCATGTCGCTTTGCTGATCATATAGACTCTGTATTTGGGCCAGAACCACATAAGAAAAAAGGTTATCCTGGACATGAGGAAATTGAATTAGCATTAATAAAGTTATATAGGCTAACTAAGGAAGAAAAATATTTAAATTTAAGCAAATATTTTATTGATGAACGTGGAAAGAAGCCGCTTTATTTTGAAATAGAAGCTTACAATAGAGGAATAAGGAATATCCATAATATATGGGGAGAATTGGGAGAAAGATATTTTCAGGTCCATTTACCTGTTAGAGAGCAAACAACAGCTGAAGGACATGCAGTTAGAGCTGTTTATCTGTATTCAGGAATGGCTGACATAGCATTAGAGACAGGAGATCAAAGCCTAATTGATGCTTGCAAGAGATTATGGGACAATTTAACGAAGAAGAGAATGTATATTACAGGAAGTATTGGTTCTATGTCGATAGGGGAGTCTTTAACTTTTGATTATGATCTTCCAAATGATACTAATTATTCAGAGACATGCGCATCTGTGGGACTTGTATTTTTTGCACATAGAATGTTACAGATTGATCCTGATAGCCAGTATTCTGATGTGATGGAAAGGGCTCTATATAATACAGTTATAAGTGGGATGTCATTAGATGGTAAGAAGTTCTTTTATGTAAATCCACTTGAAGTATGGCCGGAAGCTTGTGAAAAGAACAAAGTTAAATCGCATGTGAAATATACAAGGCAGCCATGGTTTGGATGTGCATGTTGCCCACCTAATATTGCGAGATTGCTGACATCGTTAGGTAAATATATATATACTAAGAAAGACAAAGAGATATTTGTTCATTTATATGTTGATAGCGAATTTAAAGAAAAAATTTCAGAAAGCCAAGTAAGTATTAAACAGAGTACACAATATCCTTGGGATGAGAAGATAGAAATAGAAGTTGATTGCGAAAAAGAAACAGATTTTACATTATCTTTAAGAATACCTGGTTGGTGCAAAGAGGCTAAAATCAAAGTTAATAATGAAGAGATTGATTTAAATAGTGTTACGGTAAAAGGATATACGAAAATTAATCGCATATGGAAACATGATAAGGTAGAAGTATATCTTTTAATGCCTGTTATGAGGATAAAAGCTAATCCTAATGTAAGAGAAGATGAGGGAAAAGTTGCTATTCAAAGAGGACCGATTGTATATTGTCTTGAAGAAGTTGATAATGGAAAAAATCTGAATAATATTGTATTATCGCCTGATAGTAAGTTTGAAATAAAAAAAGATAAAGATTTAAATGGTGTATGCGTTATTGAAACAGATGCCTTTAGAGAAAAATATGAAGATTGGAATGAAGAATTGTACAAATATGATGTGAAAGTATCTTATGAAAAAACGAGAATTAGGTTTGTGCCATATTTTGCATGGGCAAATCGTACACCTGGCGAAATGGAAGTTTGGGTAAGAGAGAGATAGTATATCCTATATAGTGGGGTGTATATAGTGGGGTGTTATAATGAAACGAATAGTATTTCTTATTTTGACAGGATTATTTAGTATAATTATGTCTGCATGCTCTAGCAGTAGTTCAAAAACAACATTAATTTATCCAAAAGAACCTCCAAAAGATGATCTTTATGATTCATCCATAATAAATGAAGAATCAAAATGGGGACCAATGAATGTTCATGATCCATCAATTTTTAAAGATGGTGATTGGTATTATATCTTTTCCACAGATGTGAAAGTAGGTGGTACACCACGTGCAGGAATACAAGTACGCAAATCTAAGGATTTGATTCATTGGCAATGGGTTGGATATGCTTTAGATGGAGTGCCAAAAGAAGCTGAAGAGTGGACTGGTGCAACAAATTTGTGGGCACCAGACGTTACTAAAATTGGTGATACGTATTATTTATATTATGTAGCATCTACATTTGGCACGAATCAATCATTTATAGGTTTGGCAACAAGTAAATCAATAGAAGGGCCTTGGCAAGATCAAGGAGCGGTATTTAAATCTCAACAAGGTGATGAATGGAATGCTTTAGATCCTAATATTGTATACGCTGCTGATGGAACTATGTGGATGGATTTTGGATCCTTTTTTGGGGGAATATACATAGTACAGCTTGATCCAAAGACAGGAAAATTATTGAACAATGCTACGCCAAAGCTAATTGCGAGGCGCAGTGGTGCAGATGCAATTGAGGGACCATATATTATATACAATAAGCAGCAGAAAAAATATTATTTATTCACATCTTTTGATTCGCTATTTAGCGACTATAATGTTAGAGTATCACGTTCTGACAATATAGACGGACCATATGTGGACTTTAATGGCAATTTAATGACAGATACAAATGTTGATAGTGGCACAAAAATCTTGGGAAGTTATAAATTTGATGGAAATGATGGTTGGATAGCACCGGGACATAATTCTGTACTAGTAGATGGAAATAATTATTATATTATTCATCATGCTAGGGGAGAAAAAGATACAAATTGGCCGTATCTTCATGTAAGGAAAATATTGTGGTCAGATAATGGTTGGCCTATGGTTTCACCGGAACGTTATGCAGGAGAGATTGAACAGCAGATAAATAAAAATGATATAATCGGGAAATGGGAAATTATAGAACTTGATAAAAATGTTAATTCTGAAATAACATCTACTAAGATTGAATTACTTAGAAATGGAAAAATTAATACAAATGATAGCAAAGATTATTGGAAGCTTAGTGGTAAAAATACAATCAAATTATATTTTTATGATCCAGACCATGTACAGAAAGGACAATATTGGATTGAAACAGCTAAAATTATTCCAGCTTGGGATTGGGAAAATTGGAATCCAACTTTAGTATTTACAGGCTACGATCAGACTGGTACAGCAATATGGGGTAAAATGGATAAAAAATCTAAATAATTGCTAATAAGTTATTTATCCAGATATAAAAGAGATAAAAAGTTTTATCTATTAGCAGGAATTTTTGATGTGATGTAGAATATAAATATTATAAATGTACGTACATTTAAAGTTATAGACAAATACATCCGAATGTATGACATTATTTAAATCCAAAGGAGTGATTATTGTGTACAAAGATGAAAAGCCCAGGATAGGTTTTTTGGGTATTATGCAGGAATTATACGATGATATGTTGCCAGGTATCACCGAAAGGCAAGAGATGTATGCACAACAAGTTATAGACAGGTTAGGTGATATTGCTGATTTTTATTTTCCGGGTGCTGCTAAAAACAGAAATGATATAGAGAGGATAGTTAAAGAATTTAATGATAAAGATCTCGATGGGATAATGATCGTCATGCTGACATACGGACCAGCTACAAATCTTGTGAATGCTCTAAGAAATAATAGGCTTCCAATTATGCTGGCAAATATTCAGCCAGAAAGCACTGTGACAGACGATTGGGATATGGGGGACTTGACGTACAATCAAGGTGTCCATGGTGCACAGGATACTTCAAATATTATCTTGAGAATGGGTATAACATGCCCAATCATAACTGAAGATTGGCATTCTGAGGAATTTAAGGATTTTGTGAATGATTGGGCTAAAACTGTAAAGACAGTAAAAGCTTTGAGGAATATGAAGATTGCACAATTTGGAAGAATGCATGGCATGTATGACATAATGGGTGATGATGCGGCTTTTACAAGGAAAATAGGGCCGCAAATAAATCAGGAGTATATTGGTCAAGTTTTTAGATACATGGAAGAAGCTACGAATGAAGAAATCGACAAAGTAATAGAGGAAAATAAGAAGAACTTTTATATAGATCCCAAATTAAGTGAGGAGAGCCACAGATATGCCGCAAGGCTTCAAATTGGGTTTAAGAAATTGCTTGTGGATAAAGGATATGCTGGTTTTAGTGCCCATTTTGATGTGTTTAAAGGCGATGGGAGATTTAAACAGATACACATGATGGCAGCATCAAACTTGATGGCAGAAGGATATGGCTATGCGGCAGAGGGTGATGTAGTTACAGCAAGCTTGGTGGCAGCAGGCCATGTATTGGTAGGTGATGCACATTTTACTGAGATGTATGCGATGGATTTTAAGAAAGATTCGATTTTGATGAGCCATATGGGGGAGGGCAATTGGAAGATAGCCAGAAAAGATAGACCTATAAAATTAGTTGATCGAGAGCTTGGCATAGGAAAGCTTGATAATCCTCCAACAGTGGTGTTTATGGCTCAGCCCGGTGTTGCGACGCTGGCGTCATTAGTATCTTTGGAAGGTGAAAGATATAGACTGGTTGTCTCAAAGGGAGAAATTTTAGATACTGAAGAAGCGAAGAATATAGAGATGCCTTATTTCCATTTTAAGCCTGAAAACGGAGTTAGAGCATGCTTAAATGGATGGCTTAAAAATGGTGGTACACATCATCAGTGTTTGACACTTGGTGACACTACTATGAGATGGAAATTGTTATGCGAGTTATTAGATATTGAGTATGTTGAAGTGTAAAGGGGTTGATAACATGGCAAAATTTTCGATAGGTATTGATTATGGTACAGAATCTGCAAGAGCGTTGCTATTAAACCTTGAGACAGCAGAGGAAGTAGCTTCTTCGACTATGAACTATCCACACGGTGTGATGGATGAGAAGCTTCCAGATGGGACAGTGCTGCCACAGGATTGGGCATTAGAGCATCCCGATGATTATATTGAGGTTTTGAAAAAGATTATTCCAGATGTAATAATAAAGTCTGGAATAAATAAAGATGATGTAGTGGGCATTGGTATAGATTTTACGGCATGCACGATGCTTCCCATAAAAAAAAGATGGTACACCTTTGTGTGATTTACCAGAATATAAATCAAATCCACATGCGTATGTCAAACTGTGGAAGCATCATGCAGCACAGCCTGAAGCAAATATGCTAAATGAGATTGCATACGAAAGAGGAGAGGATTTCTTAGCAAGATACGGTGGAAAGATTTCATCTGAATGGCTGATACCGAAGATATGGCAGATTTTAAATGAAGCACCAGATGTCTATGAAGAAGCAGATAAATTCATAGAAGCGACTGATTGGGTCATATTGAAGCTTACTGGCAATGAAAGGAGAAATAGCTGTACAGCGGGATATAAAGCGATTTGGCACAAGAGAAAGGGCTATCCTTCAAAAGAATTTTTTAAGGCGTTGGATGAAAGACTTGAGAATGTAGTAGATGAAAAGTTATCAAGAGATATATATCCTTTAGGCACAAAAGCAGGAGAATTAACTCAGGAAATGGCCGAGATGATTGGTTTGAGACCCGGCATTGCTGTTGCTGTTGGCAATGTTGATGCACATGTTTCACTTCCTGCAGTAGGTGTAACATCTCCGGGGAAGATGGTTATGATAATGGGTACATCTATATGCCATGTAGTCTTAGGTGACAAGGAAGTTGAAGTACCGGGAATGTGTGGAGTAGTGGAAGATGGCATTGTGCCGGGATATTATGGATATGAAGCTGGGCAATCGGCGGTAGGGGATATATTTGCGTGGTTTGTAGATAATTGCGTTCCAGATGATTACAAAAAAGAAGCTCAAGAAAGAGGCGTATCTGTACATCAGCTTTTGACAGAAAAAGCCTCAAAGCTAAAACCAGGGGAAAGTGGACTTCTTGCCCTTGATTGGCTGAATGGAAATAGATCTGTTTTGGTGGATGCTGATCTTACGGGTTTGATTTTAGGATTGACTCTTAGGACAAAACCTGAAGAGATATATAGAGCTTTGATTGAGTCAACAGCATACGGTACACGTATGATAATAGACACATTTAATGAGTATGGCATAAAGATAGATGAGCTTTACGCCTGTGGCGGACTTCCTGAAAAAAATCCAATGCTTATGCAGATATACGCTGATGTGACAAACTTAGAGATAAAAGTATCTAAGTCCAACCAGACACCTGCATTAGGTGCAGCAATGTTTGGCGCAGTTGCAGCAGGGAAAGAAAATGGCGGTTTTGACAGTATATTTGAAGCAGCTAAAGTAATACCAAAGTTAAAAGACGAGACATTCAAGCCTATTTCAGAGAATGTGGAAATTTACGAGAAGCTCTTTAAAGAGTACAAACTACTTCATGATTACTTTGGAAGAGGGGCAAATGATGTGATGAAGATGATTAAAAACATAAAAGAGGTGGTTTCAGATGTTAGAGAACCTAAAACAACGTGTATATAAAATGAACATGATGCTTCCTAAAAATAATTTGGTCACAATGACAAGTGGCAATGTCAGCGGTAGAGACCCTGAGACAAATCTTGTAGTCATAAAGCCAAGCGGAGTTTTATACGATGATATGACTCCAGATGACATGGTTGTTGTGGATTTAGATGGCAATGTGGTTGAAGGTAAGCTAAAACCATCTGTTGATACTGCTACACATCTTTATGTCTACAAACATAGAAATGATGTGAATGGAATTGTCCACACACACTCACCGTATGCTACAAGTTTTGCAGCACTTGGCCGGTCAATTCCAGTTTATCTTACAGCTATTGCAGACGAGTTTGGATGCGCCATCCCAGTAGGACCCTATGCTAAGATAGGTGGGGAAGAGATAGGTAAAGCCATTGTAGAGTATATAGGAGAAAGTCCTGCAATATTGATGAAAAATCATGGTGTTTTTACAATTGGGAATTCACCTGAAGCAGCTTTAAAAGCCGCTGTTATGGTAGAAGATACAGCTAAGACTGTGCACTTATCATTGCTTTTAGGTACACCTGATGTAATACCAGATGAAGAAGTGAAAAGAGCACATGAGAGATATATGACGAAATATGGTCAATGAGAAGTATTATGACAAATTTATGAAGGAGGATTTTGCATGATAAATATACCAGAAGTTAAACTAGGAATTGTAGCAACAAGCAGGGATTGTTTTCCAATCACTTTAAGTGAGAAAAGAAGAAATGCGGTAGTAAAAGCATGCATTGAAAAAGGCATATCTATAAAAGAAATCACCACAACTGTAGAAAATGAAATAGATGCAATGAATGCACTTAAAGAAGTTTACGACTTAGGTGTAAATGCACTTGTCGTATACCTTGGAAATTTTGGACCTGAAGGCCCTGAGACGATGCTTGCACAAAAGTTTGATGGTCCAGTGATGTTTGTAGCTGCAGCGGAGGAGACGAAGGACAATCTTTACGATGGACGCGGAGATGCGTATTGCGGAATGCTAAATGCATCATACAACCTGAATTTGCGAAATTTGCGGGTTTATATACCAGAGTTTCCAGTTGGATATGCAGATGAAATAGCAGATATGATATCAGATTTTAAAGATATTTCAAGAGTGATATTAGGACTTAAAAAGTTAAAAATAATAAGCTTTGGTCCAAGACCGCAGGATTTTCTTGCGTGCAATGCACCCATAAAGCCTTTGTACGACTTAGGAATTGAGATAATGGAGAACTCAGAATTGGACCTCTTTGAATCATTTAACAATCATAAAGATGATAAAAGGATTCCAGATGTTGTAGAAGACATGGAAAAAGAATTAGGCGGAGGAAATAAGTACGGCGGCATATTGCCAAAACTTGCCCAGTATGAGCTGACTCTTAAAGATTGGGTAGAAAAAAACATTGGGGCATCAGAGTACGTCGTATTTGCAAATAAGTGCTGGCCAGCATTTCAGACACAGTTTGGATTTGTTCCATGCTTTGTGAATTCAAGGCTTGCGGCAAATGGCATACCTGTGGCTTGTGAGACAGACATCTATGGGGCACTTAGCGAGTACATCATAACATGTGCTACAGACATGCCAGCTACGCTTCTTGATATAAACAATACAGTGCCAAAAGATATGTATGAAAGCAATAAAGATAAAATTGGTGATTATAAAAATAGCGATCTTTTTATGGGATTTCACTGTGGAAATACCAGCAGTTGCATGATGAAAAATTTCTCTATGAAGTATCAGAGAATAATGCACAGGTTATTAGAACCAGACAAAGAGCCTGATATAACGAGAGGTACATTAGAAGGGACTATAAGGCCTGGCGATATAACTCTGTTTAGGCTGCAAAGCACAGCAGATACAAAGCTTAGAAGTTACGTCGCTGAAGGTGAAGTGCTGGATATAGATCCTATGTCTTTTGGAAGCATTGGGGTATTTGCGGTTAAAGAGATGGCTCGCTTTTACAGGCATGTGTTGATAGAAAAGAATTTTCCACATCACGTTGGAGTTGCGTTTAAACATGCTGGTAAAGTATTGTATGCTGCTATGAAGCTATTAGGCGTAGATGATGTTTCATTTAATCAACCAGCTTCAATGTTGTACAGAAGCGAGAACCCGTTTAAATAAGATGTTTTTAAATTATCACCTGTTAAGATAATTTCAGGTGATAATTTTATTACCTTATTTTAAAGAATAAAATAATTGTGACGAATATTTAATAAATATTTTGTCAGATTTGAGATTTAGTTATATTCTAAGTAAGCGATATAATTATATATAGGTAGATATGATGTGAGGGAGGATGTTGGATTTTGGAAGAAAATGTGCCAAAATATCAAATAGTAAAAGACTATATTACCAATTTAATAATAAAAAACAATATAAATATAGATGATCCACTGCCGACGGAAAGCGAACTGATGGAAATATTCGGTGTAAGTAGACATACTATTAGGAAAGCTCTTGATGACCTTGAAAATGAAGGGTGGCTTTACAGGAAGCAAGGTCTGGGGACTTTTTGCGCTGATAGGAATTCTGTGAAAAGCTATGATAATAAAAATATTGCAGTCATAACGACGTATATAAATGATTATATATTTCCAAGGATCATAAAAGGAATTGATCAAATACTAGCTAAAAATGGGTACTCTATATTGCTTTTCAACACGAATAATCGCATCGAGACTGAGATGGACATATTAGAGAATGTCCTGACAAAGGATATTAGGGGATTGATCATCGAGCCTACAAAAAGTGCACTGCCACATATCAATCTAAATTATTTTGACGAATTGAAAAACAAAGGGATACCGTACATCTTTATAAATAGCTTTTATGAAGAATTAGATCCATCTTACATCATCCAAGACGATGAAGGTGGTGGATACATGGCTACTGACCATCTTATAAAGCTTGGGCACAAAAACATAATAGGCATATTTAAAAGCGACGATAACCAGGGGCTTAATAGGTACAAAGGGTATGTGAAAGCCTTAAGGGAACACAATATTAAAATCAAAGAGGACAACATAATCTTTTATACGACGGAAGAGATGAAGACAAAACCAAGGGAAAAAATATACGAGATATACTCGAAGTGGGTCAATAAGCCGACGGCCATTGTCAGCTACAACGATCAAATTGCCATGTGGATATTAGACCCAATAAGAGAATTGGGCTACAATGTGCCTGATGATATTTCAATCGTAAGCTTTGATGATTCAGATTATGCAGAGCTTTCCAATGTAAAACTTACGTCCATCATACATCCTAAAGAAGAGATGGGAAGGCTTGCTGCATCAACACTCTTTGATCTAATAAAAAAAGGGAAAAAGGCTTTTACAAATCCTGTAAATATTCGTATAAAACCTGAAATAAGGATTAGAAATTCTACTAAGGAGATCGAATTGGAGGAAGTGCGATGAATGATAGCACGAAGATAAGGGAGATAGAAATCTGCAGCGGCGCCTTGTACGATGTTCCGAATATATTGAATAAAGTAGGTATAAATTCTAAAATATTGATCGTATGCGATAAAAATACTTACAAAGTAGCGGGATTGACTCTAAAAAATGTATTAGAAGATAAAAAGTACGATGTACAGTTGTGCAATTTGAATAGAACTGGGAATTTAGTGCCTGATGAAAAAGCAGTGGGTGAAGTGCTGATACATCTTAATGATGGCATAGAAGCCATGATTGCCGTTGGAGCAGGCACAATAAACGATGTTGTGAAATTTGTAAGCAGCAAGTCAAAGATACCGTACGGCATAGTTGCAACAGCTCCATCGATGGATGGATATGCATCATCAGTATCTCCGCTTATAGTAAATGGATTCAAGCGGACATATGATGCTACATATCCTATATTTATCGTAGGTGATACTAAAATACTTAAAGATGCACCTTACGATATGATTACATCAGGCTTTGGAGATATAATCGGTAAATTCACATCGTTGGCAGATTGGTATATAGGTAGCCTTATAACAGGTGAGGACTATTCTGAAGAAATTGCAAATGACGTGAAAAAGTCCCTTGCTGAATGTGTAAATGTAAGCAAAAGCTTAAAAAGCAAAGATGAAAGTGCGATAGGCAAGATGATGGAGGCGCTAATTTTGTCAGGTATATCGATGCTTAAATTCGGAAATTCCAGACCTGCATCAGGTGCAGAGCACCACTTGTCTCACTTCATCGAGATGAGAGAGCTTTCAAACGGAGAAATTCGGCACTCCCACGGTGTGAAGGTAGGCATAATGACAAAAATCGCTGTCAAACTTTACAACACTGTATTTTCTTTTAACAAAGATGATATTATTGAAATGATGAAAGAAAGAAAGAGTGAATCAAAAGAAGAGTTTGAATTTAGGATAAGTAAGAACTTTGGAAATTTATCATCTGAGGTTTTTAAAGACATAGGTTATTACTACTTAGATGAAGATAAGAGAAAGATGAGACAGGAAAGGATTTTAGGAAATTGGGATACGATGAAGAAGTGGGTATCAGAAAATGTACCGACGGTGGAGTATGTCGATGAGCTTTTAAATGATGCCGGTGCACCATCTGATGTCGCTTATCTTGACCTTAAATACGATGAACTTAGTGATGTTTTGTTGAATGCAAAAGATGTTAGAAAAAGGTACACCATATTAAGGCTTGCTGAAGACATAAATATAGATAAGATATTTGACATGGCAATAAAGAATTGAGGCAAAAAAGCTCTCAATTCTTTATTATTAAATTCTGCTAATGATGCCGGAGCTTACAAATACAATGAGCCAGTCTGTAAGGCTAAGCTTTGCATTGCCAAATATATTTGCAATAGGGTTTATGTATATGGTTGCTAAAAGCGTCGCAATAGATATCGCTACAGATGGCACTAATAATTTATTTTGGGAAATTGGTGTAGGCATTTCTGCACTCCTTGCGTCAAATACGTTAAACATCTGTGCCATGACTAAGTTTGAATATGCCATGGTTTTAGCGATTACTGGATTCCTAAACGTTTCACCGTATTTATAGGCAAAAAGCGTTGTAAATCCCATTAAAGAACCTCTTGTAAGTATGTAGCTATATAGTTTGTTATCAAGCAGTTGTGCATTTTCATTTTTTTTTAAGCTTTAATGCTGATGGTTCTACGCCTAATGCCAGTGCAGGTATTCCTTCAGTGACGAGATTTATGCTTAAAATCTGGCTTGATGTCAGCGGCATATCCATACCTGTCATTGAGGCCATGGCTAAAGCTATGATTTCGCCAACGTTTCCAGATAAAACGTACCTTAGAAATTTTTTTTATGTTTTCGTTGATACTTCGTCCCTCTTTTATAGCCATGACAATGGTAGTAAAATTGTCATCAGCCAGTGTTATATCAGAGGCGTTTCTTGTAACGTCTGTTCCACCTTTTCCCATTGCTATACCGATATTTGCTTCTTTTATTGCAGGCGCATCATTGATGCCATCTCCTGTCATGGCGACGATGTACCCTTTTTTTCTTAAAGCTCTGACGATCTTTAGTTTGTGGTGCGGAGAAGTTCTGTAAAAGACGTTGACGTCATCTATAAGGTTTATTAACTCATGGTCAGTCATTTTATCAAGTTCTGGGCCTGAAACTGCCTTTTTACCTTTTAGAAGTCCGATTCTATTTCCTATTGACATAGCAGTGTTTTTTTGGTCTCCTGTTATCATGACAACATTGATTCCATTTTTCAAGCACTCTTCAATAGTATTTTTAACTTCATCTTTTGGCGGATCTTCCATGCCTATAAGACCAGCAAATATGAAATCACTGTCAATATTATTGTTTTCATCGCTTAAAATCTTGTATGAAACAGCTAAAACTCTTAATGCTCTGTTAGACATTTCATCGTTTTGCTTTATGATCTTGTTTTTATTTATTTTTCCTAATTTTGTAACTTTGCCTGATCTTAAAAAGTAACTGCATTTGTTTAATATTATATCAGGGGCGCCCTTTGATATGGCTAATTTGTGGGAAGTGGCATCGACTACGACAGTCATGAATTTGCTTGACGAATCAAAAGGTATTTCATCAATTCTTTCATATTGGTCATTCTCAATGCCAGCTTTTTTAGCCGCAACGATTATGGCGCCTTCCGTTGGATCACCAGTTACTGTCCAATCGTTTCCTTTTTTTATTAATTTTGAATTGCAGCATAAAGCACCATACTGCAAGATTGAATATAGGTCTTTATCATCTTTTGGATTTATCTTAACATTATCGTGATAAAAACCACCTAATGGTGAATACCCAATTCCTGAGATGGTCCAGACTTTGCCAAGGGTTCGTATTTCTTTCACGGTCATTTCATTTTTTGTAAGTGTTCCAGTTTTGTCAGTACATATTACATTAGCTACTCCCAATGTTTCTACAGAATTAAGTTTTCTCACGATGGCATTTCTTTTTGCCATTCGTTGTACACCATAAGCTAAAGCTATTGTCACGATAGTAGATAGGCCTTCGGGTATGGCACCTATGGCAAGGCTTATGCCTATTCCAAGCATCTGTGAAAAAGATTTGCCTCTTATTATGCCGCTTAAAAAAATGCCGAAACTGATTGTTATGATTGCTATTGTTATGTTTTTCCCTAAGATTTCAAGGCTTTTTTTAAGTGGTGATAAAGCATTTCTTTCTTCGTTCAACATTTTTGCAATTTTGCCTATTTCTGTTGACATTCCGGTTGTGACTATGATAAGTTTGCCATATCCTTTAGTTATGTTTGTTCCCATGTAAACCATGTTTTTTCTCTCAGCTAATGGAATATCATCTTTTAATATCACTAAATCATGTTTTGATGATGGGTGTGACTCACCCGTTAGACAGCTTTCGTCGCTTTCTAAATTTTTACTTTCCACTATGCGACCATCGGCAGGGACAATGTCACCTGGTTTTACAATCACTACATCGCCTGGTACAAGTTCTGATGAGCTTAACAATGAAATCTTACCGTCTCTTAAAACAGATGATCGGGGTGATGTCAACTTGTGCAACGATTCTAGAGATTTTTCGGCATTGTACTCTTGAAGTACGCCAAGGCTTGACTCTAATATGACAATTGATATTATTACAATAGAGTCAGCTATATCTCCAATCAACAAAGAAATGCCTCCTGCAAAAAAAAGTATCTTAAAAAGGTAGTTGTTCACCTGATTTAGCATCATTTTAAAGAAAGATGGTTTATTACCGTTTATCAGTTGATTTAAACCGTATGTACTTAATCTTTTTTTAGCTTCAACTGTTGATAGTCCATTGTCAATATCTGTGTTTAGAACTTTTTCTATTTGCTTTTTTGTCATGATGTGCCAAGGGTATTGAGCTTGTTGCTTCATAGGGAAATTATCTTTAGCGTCTCTTATATTGAACTTTATTTTGTATATTTCTTTTTTGATGTCTTCAGCTTTTAATCTGTCATCAAAGGCAATGATGATGTTTCCTGTCATTGGGTTTGCTGTTACACTTAGTATTCCGCTTTTAAGAGATAGATTTTTTTCCAATCTTTTTGCCAATAATTCGTTTCTGTATAGGCCGTTTACAGAAAATCTGATTCGCTTCGTATATGATGTATATTTTCTTATGAGTTCCATCTTCATACCTCCAGAATGCTTTATAATAAAAATATTTTGTCCCAAAATTTTTATTTTAGAGAAGGAAAAATTATGAATGACATAGCGATGGTTTTATTAATATTATTTGCAAATACAGGTTAAAATAAATAAAAACAAACAGGAGGTTTTTAGTATGAGCAAAGAATTTTGGATTGGCGTAGGTGTATTGGGATTAGCATTTTTATTGGCAAAACCGGCAAAGAGGTTAGCGGTAGGGCTTGTAGGTACTGCCATGATTATTGCTGATAAAGGCAAAGAATTGGCTATGAATGTAAAAGAGGAAGTAGAAGATATAATAGCCGAAGCTCAGTATCAACATACTCAATCAAAAATAAATACACAGCCTGAAACAGCAGATAATCCCTCATAAGAGGGATTATGCACGTATTTGGAGGATTTAACATGATAAGAGAGATTTTTTCGCTGCCTGGATTAGCACGATTAAGCTTTGATGCACTTTACAAAGATAAATCTATTGAAAATAAGATAAACCATTATTTAAAAAGTTCTAAAGGAATCAAATATATAAGTGCCAGCAGTGTTACTGGAAAAGTGCTTGTAAAGTACGAAGGCAAGACCATAGGAGAAATAAAAAGAGAAATCATAGATACGATTTTCAAAGATGATGTAGATGATGAGATAAAGCCATATGAACCAGAAGATCTTCCATTAAAGACTCAATTTTTTATGGTGTCTCTTCCAATGGTTGCTACGATTTACACTGTGTTAAAGCGCATATTTGCTGGCAAATCGCCGCTAAGCGGTCATTATGGACTACTAAGTATATCGTCAATTGTATCGATTGTTGCTGGATATCCAATATTTAGAAGCGGTATAAATACACTGCTTAAGGAGCGCAAAATAAATGGAGATTTAATGATAACAATTGCTACTACTATAACGCTTCTTATGAGAGAAAGCATATTAGGACTTGTGGTTATTTTTCTGGTCAATTTAAGTGTCTTTATTCACTCCTTAAACATACACTATAATAAAAAAGCACTTGAAAGTTTCCTTAAATTAAAACCGGGGAAAGTGTGGATGGCATTAGAAGGGAAAGAAATAGAAGTACCTGTAGAGGAGCTTAATGAAGGCGATGTGATTTCGCTCAAAAAAGGTGATGTGGCGCCGTTTGAATGCGAAGTAGTAGAAGGCAGTGCAGTCGTGGACGAAAAGTATATACGAGGAAAAGTGAAATACGTTGAAAAGAAAAAAGGAGATAAAATAATTGAATCATCTTTGCTGATAGACGGGGAAGTAAAGGCCAGAATAACTGACATTGAGGCAAACGAGAGCATAGAAGATCTGTACAAAATTGTGGAATTAGAGTCAAGGGAGAAATATATTACAAATACTGCTGACGTATATATTAACAAAGTTATACCGCTGTCTTTTATCATAACGGGGCTTGTGGCATTTTGTACGAAGGATATATTAAAAGGAATATCATCCATGCTTGTTTTATGTCCATGTACTTTTGCACATGGTTCTACTGGCGTCTACGGCATAGCTGTCAAAAATGCTGCAAAGAGAGGCATATTGATAAAAAGCTCATCTGCAATCGAAAATATGGCAAAAGCCGATATGTTGATTTTTGATAAAACGGGAACACTTATGGAAGGCAGACCTATTGTAAGTGAAATTTTACCGTCATCAAGTACTGACAAAAATCATATATTAAAGATAGCTGCGTCTGCAGAATCTGGTGTCGTACATCCTGTAGCATTGTCTATAATTAAAAAAGCAGATGATATGGGAATAAAGGTTGAGGATTTTTCTCATGGCAGAGAAGTCAAAAGCATGGGTGCTTTTGCTTATGTAGATGGGAAACAATTGCATGTTGGCAATGAGAGATTTATGGAGATAAACAACATTGATCTACATGATGTGGAGGATCTTAGCAATGTTTTAAAAAACCTAAATAGAGGTGTGATATACGTTGCTGTTGATGGAAATGCTATTGGAGTCATCGGAATGAAAGACGTGCTTAAGAAAAAAAGTAAAGCTGCAGTAGAATTTGCACGATCGTTAGGCTTTAACGATGATAGCATTTATATTTTATCAGGTGATGATAAAGAGCCTACAGATAGAGTTGCTTATGAGTTAGGTATAATCAATGCGTTTAGTTCAGTATCGCCTGAGGAGAAGAAAAATTTTGTAGAATGGCAAAAAGATTATGGCAAAACCGTCATAATGGTTGGTGATGGGCTAAATGATGTTAAGGCGATGAGAAGCGCTGATGTTGGAATCATTTTAGGAAGGCCCATAAGTAAAAAAATATTAAAAGCGCTCGATGTGGCTGTAATCGACGAAAATCCTTTGAAAATACCGTATTTGATAGAGCTATCAAGGTATTCAAAAGAAGTGATAAAGCAAAACCATGTTATAGCATCAGCAATGAGCTATATAGAATATGTTATGACACTTTTTGGCGAGGTGAATCCATTTACGGCTGCAATGCTTCACAGCATGAATCAAATCATAATATTGGCAAATTCGCTTAAAGTTTATAAATATTCATCAAGGAGGATTATTTCTGATGGAAGAAATGAAAAAAAGATTTGAAGAAGCTTCGAAAGTTTTAAGACAGACGGTTGACATATCTTTTACAGAGTATTCAAAGGATAAATCGACTAAAAACGAAATTGTAAAATTGTGGCAAGAAACAATTAACGATTTTTTACAGTATGCTGTAAAGATGAGCGAAAAACACCAAGCTAAAGAGCTGTATAAATCTATTGCAAGGGCACTCATTTTTGGAAAATAGCGATTTAATAATATATTTTTTTCGGGATAAAATAATAGAAGAACCTATGAAGGGAGGAAACTTCAATGGGTATCGCTAAAACTTTAGGAAGTAGAAGCTTTTTCTGGGGAATTGGTGTTGCTGCATTAAGTTATATCCTATTTCCAAAAGCAAAGGAAAAGGTAAAGCCAGTCCTGGTAAATGGCGTTAAAAGCACTTATGATATGGCTGATAAGGCATCTTCAGTAATTAATAAAGGCAAAGATAGAATAGCAAAAATGTTTAATGACAATGAAAGAAATAACGTTGAAGATGAAAATTTATATCAAAGCGAAATAGACAGCTTAGAAAAAGAGAGAGAGAAGGCAATAAGAGAAGTAAATGAGCTTAAAAGCAGGATAGAGATGTTAGAAAGTGAGTTAAGCAGATTAAAAACTGCTGAATGATTAATAAAACCCAACTAAACGTTGGGCTTTTTTAGTGTAATCCGAATTATTGATGATCTTTTGTATTATATCCTATTTTTTTAACAGTAAAGTTTATTATATGTTCCGCATCATTTATGGCTTTAAGTACATCACTTTCGTTTATTTCAATTTCAAATGGATATCTTGGCTGCACACCATATACTGTAAGGCTTGAGCAAAACTTACTTATTTCATCGAAATCATTGTCAATACTTGAACACGTTTTGCAAAGCAATCTTAAATCATGAGTTCGCAATGGTTCAACATCGTGATAAATTAAATATGCTTTTAAAACTTTTTCTACAGCTTGTTGGCAATGGTAACATATAATTTCAAATGGAGCTGGGTGCATGTTTAAAAGAAATTTTGCGCTAGAGAAGTCCTTATTTGAAAAGTCAAGCCATTCTTTTACTATGTCTATTTTTTTCATATAATAATACCCCATCTCTTGCAATTTTTCTTTCAAGCGTAGGTAAGCGTCTGCGACTATTAAAATCGCTTGATTTAGTCACAATTAGATCAACAGGCTTTGTCTGAACTTTATATAATAAATCGCCTAAAAGCTGCATAGCTTCTATTGGTCGAATGCTGTTGTCAGGTATAATTACAAATATGTCATAATCACTTTCTTCTGATGGTGTTCCATAAGCATATGAGCCAAAAAGATATATTTTATCAGCATCAATATTACTGAGTATTAGATTTTTAATAATTTCTAGCTCGTCTTTATTTTGAATATTCATTTAATCACCTGCTATTTTTCATAATCACTATTATTATTTGACAGTCTAAATAGATATTATGACGGATATATTACATTTAATAATGCACTCTATAAACATTATAGAATACAACTGTACTTGAAGCAAGCAAATAAAATTATCAAATAGGAATTTTCATAAAACCCAACTAAACGTTGGGCTTTTTTTAGTGTAAATTAACTTTATTAAAATATTGAAAAAAGTTAAAGAATGTAGTATCATGTTATTAAGATGACAATGAATGTGAAAGGAATGTGTGAAATGGATGTTACTACTGCTTCGCTAAAAATCGAAGAACTGCTTTTATATGCCTTAAAGCATGGCATAATAGAAAGTACAGACTATATCCAATGCCGCAATTCACTGCTGGACTTATTTGAGATACAAGAGCCGTACGATGGTATTATAAATGATGTTGATTTAGATGATCCACATGAGATTCTCAATCCTCTTTTAGATTATGCATACGAGAAAGGTTTTATCAAGGAAAATACGATTACAAACAGAGATCTTTTTGATACGCGGATCATGGGCTTGTTGATGCCGAGGCAGTCTGAAGTGATAAAAAAGTTTGATGACATAAAAAGGTCATTAGGCATTGAAAAAGCCACAGACTATTTTTACAGCTTATCAAAAGATTCATATTATATCCGGATGGATAGGATAGCGAAAAATAAATATTGGAGGACAGATACAGAATACGGCAGTTTAGAGATTACAATCAATCTATCAAAGCCTGAAAAGGACCCAAAAGACATAGCAGCAGCCAAAGCATTAAAAGAGACAAATTATCCCAAATGCCTTTTGTGTATCGAAAATGTAGGTTTTAGCGGCAATTTGAACCATCCAGCAAGACAAAATCACAGGGTAATACCTGTCACTGTTGCGGGAGAGCAATGGTATTTTCAGTATTCACCTTATGTATACTACAACGAACATTGTATATTGCTTTACGAAAAACATGTGCCGATGCAAATATCAGAAAAGACGTTTATCAGATTGCTGGACTTCATAGACCAATTTCCACATTATTTTATTGGTTCTAATGCTGATTTGCCGATAGTAGGTGGTTCTATCTTATCACATGAGCACTTTCAAGGTGGTCGTCATGTATTTCCTATGGAGGAAGCAAAGGTAGAAGAACGTTATAAAAGTGAAATGTTTAAAGATGTGGACGCTGGAATCTTAAAGTGGCCTTTATCAGTAATAAGGCTTTCAAGCAAAAATAGAGATGAATTGATTGAGGCGTCATCCATAATTTTAAGAGAGTGGAGAGATTACAGCGATCCATCTGTTGATATAATTGCTTACAGCACAATTGGTGGTGAAAAAGTACCCCACAATACCATAACACCTATTGCAAGGAAAAACGATGAGGGCATGTATGAGATGGATTTAGTCTTGAGGAACAACAGGACTACCGATGAATACCCTTATGGTATTTTTCACCCACATGAGGAACTTCACCATGTAAAGAAGGAAAATATAGGGCTGATTGAAGTGATGGGTCTTGCTGTTCTTCCTGGAAGGCTAAAAAAAGAACTTGATGAAATAGAAATGATATTATCAGGTGATAGAAAATACGATAAAGATGAGATTTCTGAAGGTGATCCGCTTTTTAAACATGTACCATGGATTGATGAGCTTGTCAGTAAATACGGTGTGAATCTCAAAAAGGAAGAGGCAGAAGTTGTAGTAAAAGATGAAGTAGGGGAAATATTCCTAAAAGTATTGCTGGATGCAGGCGTCTTTAAACGTGATGAAAAAGGAAAAGAGGCATTTGACAAGTTTTTAAGCAGCATACATTTTAAAAAAAATTTAATAAAGGAGAGGAATTAAATGGCAACAAAGGTTGTAGAAGAATTTAAAAGAATCTATGGCAGTAGCGAGGGAGTAAGGCTATTCTATTCGCCAGGTAGAGTAAATTTAATAGGGGAACACACAGATTACAATGGTGGATACGTATTTCCATGTGCCCTTGATTTTGGGACGTTTATGGCGATAAGAATGAGGGATGATGAAAAGATATGC
Source organism: Thermoanaerobacterium saccharolyticum (assembly GCF_000747665.1). Taxonomy (GTDB): domain Bacteria; phylum Bacillota; class Thermoanaerobacteria; order Thermoanaerobacterales; family Thermoanaerobacteraceae; genus Thermoanaerobacterium; species Thermoanaerobacterium saccharolyticum. The sequence goes on from NZ_BBKT01000034.1 coordinate 24,165, forward strand.
CTTTCATCTTTAAACTTCGACCTAAAAGTTGAAGCAGATATAAACGAATTAGTTTATGACAGAAAAGATGACTGGGCAAATTATCCAAAGGGCGTCTTAAAAGTTTTGCAAGATGAAGGCTATAAGCTAAAAGGGTTTGACGCCTTGTACGAAGGGAATATACCGAATGGAGCAGGACTTTCTTCTTCTGCATCAATTGAGCTTGTGACTGGTGTTGCTATGAATGAAATTTTAAATTTGGGAATTGATAGGGTTGAATTAGTTAAAATGTGTCAGAAAGCTGAAAATAATTTTGTCGGCGTTAATTGCGGTATAATGGATCAATTTGCTGTAGGAATGGGTAAAGCTGACTATGCTATATTTTTAAAATGTGATACAATTGATTATAAATACGTTCCACTTAAATTAGATGGTTACAGGATAGTTATATCGAATACAAATAAGAGAAGGGGGCTTCAGGATTCCAAGTACAATGAGAGAAGGAGTCAGTGTGAGGCTGCATTAGGTTACCTTAAGAAGAAATTGGATGTTGACAATCTTGGACAGGTTACACTGGAAGAATTCAACAAATACAAATACTTGATACCAGACGATGTGTTAGTAAAAAGAGCAAGACATGTTGTGACAGAAGATAAAAGAGTGCTAGAAGCTGTAAATGCTTTGAAAAACAATGATATTAAAAGATTTGGGCAGCTTATGGTGGAATCTCATAATTCGTTAAGGGATGACTACGAAGTTACAGGCAAAGAATTGGATGCTTTAGTCGATGAAGCGCTTAAATTAGATTACGTCTTAGGCTCTAGAATGACAGGTGCAGGGTTTGGTGGATGTACCGTAAGCATTGTCAAAGAAGAATTTGTAGAAGATTTCATTAAAGAAGTGACAAAAGGGTACAAGGAAAGAATAGGTTATGAACCATCCATGTATGTGACGGGTGTAGGAGACGGAGCAAAAGAAATAAAATAGAAAGGGGTATATAGTATGTCTATTTTAGTGTGCGGTGGTGCCGGATACATCGGTAGCCATACCGCTTATGAACTTTTTAAAAGAGGAGAAGATGTAATAGTAGTTGACAATCTCATAACGGGGCATAAAAAAGCGGTAATGGGAGGAAAGCTTTACGTTGGCGATATAAGAGATAGCAAATTTATGGACAAGGTTTTTGAGGAAAATGACATAGAAGCTGTCATTGACTTTGCGGCATTTTCTTTGGTAGGTGAAAGTGTTGGCAAGCCATTGGATTACTATGAAAACAATGTGTATGGGACAATGTGTTTACTTAAGAAAATGGTTGAATACGGCGTTAAAAAGATAGTGTTTTCATCTACTGCTGCCACATATGGAGAACCTGAAAGAGTTCCGATAAAAGAAGATGACAAGACATTTCCTACAAATCCTTATGGTGAAACAAAATTGGCTGTAGAGAAGATGCTTAAGTGGTGCGACAATGCTTATGGAATAAAGCATGTTGTGTTAAGGTATTTCAATGTGGCTGGTGCTGATGAAAGCGGAGTCATAGGAGAGGATCATAATCCAGAAACACATCTTATACCGCTTATCTTGCAAGTTCCATTGGGAAAGAGAGAGTTCATAGAAATCTATGGCGATGACTATGATACAAAGGACGGCACTTGTGTAAGAGACTATATTCATGTAACAGATCTTGCTGATGCACATATTTTAGCATTAAATAAATTGAGGAAGGATAGTAGCAGCGCAATATACAATCTTGGAAATGGAGAAGGGTTTACAGTAAATGAGGTTGTTGAAACAGCAAGAAAAGTGACTGGGCATTCGATACCAGCAAAAGTTGTTGCAAGGCGCCCTGGAGACCCTGCAAAATTGGTAGCATCGTCAGATAAGATTATGAGTGAGCTGGGATGGAATCCTAAGCACAATACTTTGGAAGAGATTATAGAGTCTGCGTGGAGATGGCATAAATCAAATCCTAATGGATTCGGCGACAAATAGAGGTGGTAAATTTGGCTGATTTGATACCAGTAAGCTATAAATTATTGAAAGGCATGAATGAAAGCCTTATATTAAATGTGATACGCCATAACAAATATGTATCAAGGTCTGAAATAGCAAAAATAACCAATTTGACGCCACCTACTGTAACAAACATTATAAACAAGCTCTTAGAAGACGGACTTGTAAAAGAAGACAAATTAGGAGAATCCAGCGGTGGGAGACCGCCTGTTATTTTAAAAATAAACAACGAAGCTTTTGACATAATCGTGATAATAATCGGGACAGATATAATGGAAGAGTATCTTTTGGATGCTGAACTCACCATAAAAGAATCAAAAGTTGACAGCATAAAAAACGAAGATGCGGAAAGCATATTTAAGCTTTTGTTTGATAGAATAAGGTATTTAAAAGATATTTCAAAGAAAGAGATAGCTGGGATCGGCATAGTAGTTAGAGGTCCTGTAAAGTCAAGTGAAGGCATATCCGTATTTTCTCCAAACATAGGGTGGAGAAATGTGCCTATAAAAGACATGGTAGAAAGAGAATTTGGAATTCCAACGTTTGTTGAAAATGACGTGAGAGCCATGGCTTTAGGGGAATTCTACAACGGAATTGCTAAAAATGTCGGCAATGTTGTGTTTTTAAAGGTAGGACATGGAATAGGCTCTACAATAATATTGGATGGTAAGATATACAGAGGAATTAATGACATGGCTGGTGAGATAGGACATACTACAATTGATGTTGCTGGTCCTAAGTGTAGTTGCGGCAATTATGGGTGTTTTGAAGCTTTAGCGTCTGAGAAAGCGCTGGTAAACAATGTGGTAAAAAGAATAAAAGAAGGATCTTATTCCATAGTGTCTGAATACGTCAACGGGGATTTAGAAAATATAACAACCAGGTTTGTATACAAAGCCGCGGAAGAAGGCGACGAAGTTGCCTTATCTGAGTTAAACAAGATCGCCATTTACTTAGGCATAGGCATTGCAAATATAGTCAATGTCTTTAGTCCAGAGCTGGTACTTATATCAGGTGGGATAGTGAGAGGCCGAAAGTTTATAGAAGACGTGGTTTTGGAGACTATCAAAAAGAGATCTTTTGAAGCAAATTATTCATCCTGCAGCATTGCTTTTTCAAATCCGGACTACAATACGGCACTAATGGGCATATCAAATATAATATTAGATAGTGTTTTATAATAATGCTATCTAATATTTTTTTATCATTGAAAAATCTATACATACCATTTATAATTGAAGTATAGACTGATATAGGAGAGGTAAACGATGTTTGGAAATTTTTTTAATAGAATGTATTATGGAGATCCACATAGACCTGATTTAAAAGCTGATGATATACCAAAGAAGGGTGTTTCACTGTTTTTTGATATTTTAAAGAACAACTTCTGGCAGCTTATAAGTCTTAATTTATTGCTTATTGTATCGTGCATACCTATTGTGACGATAGGACCTGCTTTGGCTGGGTTCAATAATGTGCTTAGGAATCATACCCTTAATAGGAATGTATGGCTTTGGAATGATTTCAAAGATGGGTTTGTTAAGAATTTTAAGCAAAGCTTTATAATTACCTTGATAAACGCATTAGCAGCTTTTATATTAATCAACAATTATAAAATTTATTCTTCATACAGCACAGGCTTTATAAAAATTGCAGGCAGCTATATTACTATATTTATCGGATTTATACTTGTTCTAATGAATGTGTATGTTTATCCTTTGATGGTTACGTACGATTTAAAGATAAAGCATATATATAAAAATGCTTTGATATTTTCGATCATAAAGTTGCCACAGACGATAGGCATGGTCCTATTAAGCTTATTATTGTTTGGCCTTTGCATTTTGTTTGCGTTTATTCCGCTTATTGTTATAGGCTTTAGCTTAGTCGGGCTTGCCATAAACGTATATGACAGAAGCGTGTTCGAGAAGTACATTGACAGCAGAGTCAACCAAGAAGATAAAAAAATGGAAGATAAACCTTAAGAACAGTAAGATGTATAAAACTTTCCATAATGGATAATATAACTAACGTTAGCTTATATTACACATTATGGAAGGAGCAAAAGATATATGGAAAATAAGGATAGCCTAATGGAAGTTTTATCAGATGGCATAAATAGTGAGGCTATGGCGATTGAACAGTACATGGCTGATTTAGACAGGATTCGCAATCCTTATGTGAGAAACATCTTTAAAAAAGTGCTGTCGGATGAGAAAGCACATCAAAATAGCTTTAAAAGAGCTTATGATTTTTTTGGCAAAACTCGCAACAATGAGCTTACATGGCAAGACAATGTGTCGATGAGATTCAAAATGATAAGCAATTTTATGGGTACAAATACTACAAAAGGTTTTTTACTGGGAATAAGTGCTGCATTTATACTTGCATCTATAGGGCCAAATATAAAAAGGGCTTTAAAGCCAGTGGCTGTTGGTGCTGTCTCAGGTGCAATGACAGTATCTGAAAAGATGAGGAATTTAGCCGATGTAGCAAAACAAAACATCGATGTTATTGCAAAAGATGCTGTAAAGTATAAGGATGAACAGTTATCAAAGATGAGAAATGATAGCGACGAGATTGCTAAAAGTATAATAGAAGAACTGCAGAATCAAAGAGATGCTGCCTTAAAAGAAGCACAAGATTTAAAAGCGAGAATGGATGCATTAGAAAAAGAAATAAGTGAACTTAGTAAAAATAAAGAGTGATATGGAATGTTTAACATGAATATAGATAGAGTAAGAGGTGAATCTTATGAAAAAACCTTTTGCTCTTTTTTTGATTTTATTGATGGTTGCTTTTTTAGTTACATGGCCATACTACATGTATTTGTATGAAACGGGTAAAATAAATTTTACAGAAGTTAATGACGAAGATTATAGAGGGATAATTACATTTTGCGATTTTCCACATTGGTCAGTCGATGATCCGATAGGTTTTAATTTCATAAAGAAAAAGATACAAGATTTTGAATATTTGCATCCAGGGGTTATAATTGAATTTGAGCCAATTAAAAATAGCAATTTTTACTATGATGCCAATGATATAATTGGTGATGGTAAACCTGATATAATCCCTGTAACTTCAGATAGTCCATTTATCTACAACGGTAAATTAGAACCCCTTGACAAATATCTTGATAAAAATTATAAGAAGTCATTAAAAGAGAATGTCCTTAATGGGTTTATGCACAACAATAGCGTTTATGGCATTCCTTTAGGGATGTACACAAGCGTCCTTTACATAAACAGTGATTTATTCAGCAAAAAAGAAGTTGAAGTTCCTCAAAATGGAGAGTGGAGTTATGAGGAGTTTTTAAATGATATGGCTAAGCTTACATATCAAGAAGGCAAAAAAGAAAAAAAGAATTTTTATGGAGTAACTTTGTATATGGAAAGAAGTTATAATCTTTGGGGATTTCTGATGGCAGATGGGGCAAATATATTCGATGATAAAGGAATAGTTTCATTTAAAGGACCACAGGCGGAGTCTGGCCTTAAAAAATTAATAGAATTATATGCAAAAGGTACGATAGATCCTGTAGCGTTTGGCAATGATTACAGCAAAGTATGGGATAGTTTTACAGTCAATAAAGAAAGTGCTGTCTTGGTTGATGAAAGTTACAAAGTTCAATATCTTAAATACCTTGAAAACAAAAATAAACTTTTTCAGTTTGATGTTGTGCTGTATCCAGAAGGAGATGGCGATGTGCCTATCACAATATCTCCAAAAATTTACGGTTATGGCATCACAAAGCAAATTGATAAAAAGAAATTGGATATGGCATTTAAATTTGTGAAATTTATTACAGATTCTCAAGAAAGCGTAGAGAAAATAGGGTATATTCCAGTAAAGAAGGATGTACCTATAACCGATGAACTTATGAAAAAAATTGACATGGCAGTTAAATACACTGATAATATACCGCAAAATTGGCATGACAAAAATATCATGATCAATAAAGCCTTAATAGAGGGATTAAGAAATAAAGAAAACGAAAAAGTGATTTTGGAAAGAATTCAAAAAACGTTAAATTAGTAGCGGCTGTTTATTGTCTTTTTCGTAATCAAAACCATCTTTGCCGTAAACTTATTATTGCGAAGCCGCTTAAACCCTTCAGGGTGAAATATGCCCAAAAGAAAGCTTTCATAATGGGTGATTATGAATCTTTCAAGAGGTGATTTCATGTCCATTACTTCAAAGCCCAGCATTTCCACACCTTGATTAAAAAGGGTATATCCCATAAATACATTTACATCATCAAACTCATGATTTTCATTAATATAATTTTTTAACGCTTTTAAAGATTTTTTAAACCTTTTTAGTGTTATGATGCCAACAGTGACAGGTGAATTGCTGCTGGATGTTATCTCTGTAAGGACTTTATTGTTTAAATGAAGCTCGGCAAATTTATCGTCTTTATCTAGGACTGTGCCATCTTTTAGGACGATCTTTTTGCCTCTGTATCTTTTTATTGCGATTCTTATTTCAGAATCGTCTCCGCCTACTGTATGAATATTATTTAATTTTGCAAATACAAATTCCCATAAAGACCAAATGTACATAAAAATCTTTTTCATAATGATTACCTCGTTTACGAAAAAATAAATTTGTTTATGTCGACAATTTCTAAGTTTTTCTCTTTTATCCCGCTTATTATCTTATCAAGAGCTATAAGCATTGTCTCAGGAGCTTCTTTGTCTGACCCTATGTTGTCGCTGCTATCGTGAAATATCAAGATGTTTCCGCCTTTTACTTTGCTTAATATGCGATTTACTATCAAACTTGGGTCTTTTACTTTCCAATCCCAGCTCATGTAGCTCCATAAAATTATTTTAATGCCTAATTTTTTCGAATACCTGTAGATAAAGGTTGTAAATAATCCCCATGGCGGTCTATAATATGAAGGATACTTTCCGGTAATCTGAGAGATAATTTCAACTGATTTCAATAATTCCTTGTACGTAGCAATAGGTCCTAAGAACCAGTTTATGTGATGCTTATAACCGTGGATGCCTATTTCATGACCTCTATTTACGATTTCTCTGGCTAAATCTGGATACTTTTCAACTTTGTCTGCCAACAAAAAAAAGCACGCTTTAACATTGTATTTATCCAAAAGGGACAAAAGTATAGGCGTGTACTCAGGATCTGGACCGTCATCAAAAGTAATCGCTATCCACGGCACTTTCTTTTTTCTGCTTGTATATATGACATTGTAGTGGAAAATACGGCCCAGCATGGTAGGAAGCAGTGCTACTAAGACTAAGTAAAGTATGTAAATTTTTATCATGAATTTTATCATTCTGCTAGTTTCCCCCTTACAATAAAATTATATACGTAAAAAGTGAATCTTACAAGTTTGTAGCTACATTAATGCTAATGTCATTTTGCTTGAAGAGTTTAGAAAAAAATTTTATAATAAGAGAAGCGAATTTAACTTAAGTTGAGAGGATTGTTTAGATGATGAATCATTATTTTATAAAAAAAAGTCGTGGCAATTATTTTAATAATGCTTATTTCTGTATCTATTGCGGGATGTGGTAATAGCGATCAAAAGTATACACGTACTGATTTTATGATGGATACTGTAGTGCAAGTTACAGCATACGGCAGAAATGCAAAAAAAGCAGTTGACGAGTCCATGAACAAACTGAAAGAAATCGACAACCTTATGAGCACCCAAAAAAGCGGCAGCGATGTACAAAAGATAAACGACAATGCTGGTGTAAAATACGTCAAAGTAAATCCAGAGACATTTTATGTGATAAAGACGGCTTTAAAGTACAGCAAAATAAGTGGTGGATATTTCGATATAACTATTGCTCCATTGGTGAATTTATGGGGTATCGGCACTGATCATGCCCATGTTCCGACGGAAAGCCAAATTAAGGACGCCATGAAATACATAAACTACAAAGACGTCTTGCTGGATGAAAAGAATGATGAAGTTAAATTAAGCAGAAAAGGCATGGCAATAGATTTAGGAGGAATTGCTAAAGGATTTGCTGCTGATGAACTGGAAAACATCATGAAAGAAAATGGCATAAAGCACGCACTTATAAACTTAGGCGGCAGTAGCGTATATCTTTATGGTTCAAAGCCAGATGGTTCCAATTGGAATATAGGAATACAAGATCCTTTTGGAGATAAAGGTACGTATTTTGCAATCGTTTCTGGCAAAGACATGCTGATAGACACATCTGGTAATTATGAAAGGTACTTTATTCAAAACGGGAAAAGATACCATCACATATTAAATCCTTTTACGGGGTATCCTGCAGAAAGCGGCGTCGTCAGTACAACAATAGTTTCTACTAATATTAAGTCTATTGATGCTGATGCTTTGTCTACAATTGCTTTTATTTTAGGCGTTGATAAAGGGATGAAATTGGTAGAGAGCATGCCTGGTGTAGATGCAATCTTTGTCACACCGGATTATAAAGTATATGCAACATCAGGACTTAAGGGAAAATTAAAGATAACAGATTCGAGGTTTAAGCTGTATGAAAATAGGTGATAAGATTTTAATAGGAGTGCTTTTGATTATTTCTCTTGTTTCTGCCTATTTTACTTATGACAAGGCGTTAAGTAGGACTGGCACCAACGTAGTAATAGAAGTCAACGGTTCTAAGTACCAAGAATTGCCTTTAAATGTTGACAAGACGGTGACAATTCGCAATGGCAGGCATTTAAATGTCGTTGAGATAAAAGATGGGAAAGTAAGAATGAGAGAAGCTAATTGTCTAGATCAGATATGTGTTAAAACAGGCTGGATAGAAAAAGAAGGCCAGCAGATTGTATGCCTTCCAAATAGAGTAGTAGTAAGAGTTACAGGAGGCAAAAAAGGAGAAGTAGATGATATAGTATATTAAATAGCCGCACAATTTTAACGTACGGCTATTTTTTTATCATCAGATATCTTAATGTGTTTGAAAGTATGTCTTTGACGACAGGCGCCGCAATTTCTCCACCCATGTGGCCGTTTTTAGTAGGATTTCTTATAACCACTAAAACGGCTACTTGAGGGTTATCTACAGGTGCAAATGCGGCAAAAGATGCTGTATACTTTCCTGGCGAATAATTTTCAGTCGTACCTGATTTTCCGCCTACTGTAAAACCGGGTATTTGACATGCTGTTCCTGTTCCTTCATCAACGACTTTTTTAAGCAGTTCTTTCATTGTGTTTGACGTATCCTGCGATATAACCTGCCTTATGACTTGTGGCTTAAATTCTTTTATGACTTTATCGCCTGATTTTATCTCCTTCACTATGTTTGGCTTCATTAAGTATCCACCATTTATAGTCGCTGAAAAAGCATCTATCATTTGAAGTGGCGTTACTGCTATGCCTTGTCCAAAAGACATGGATGCTAGGTCTACGGGATGAACGTTTTTTTCGGGTATTATCATGCCAGATGCTTCACCTGGAAGCTGTATTCCAGTTGGGCTTCCGAATCCAAAGGCGTTTATGTACTTATACAATGTATTTAATTTTAGCCGTTCCACAATTATCTTCATGAATACTGTGTCGCTGGACATTGCAACTGCTTGGGAAAAATCGATATTTCCCAATTTTGTCCAGCTATTTATCCTATGTCCTGATACGATGTAGTAACCGGGATCGTAAAATTGCTCATTTGGCGTGACTAAAGATTCTTCTAATGCGGCAGATGCTGTTACTACTTTAAATACTGATCCTGGTTCATACAGATAAGACACAGCAGGGTTTGACCATGTGTCGATGGAGCTAACCTTATTTGGATTATTTGGATCAAAATCTGGAACATTCGCCATAGCTAAGATATCGCCTGTCTTCGGATTCATCACGATTGCTGAAATGCCGTTAGCTGGACTGTAAGTTTCGTAAGCTTTTTCTATGGCTGTTTCTGTATATCCCTGAATCACTGAGTCGACAGTAAGGACCAAATCATCTCCTTTTTCAGGTTTGTATAATTTTTCAGGAAGTCCTATGACATGACCTATTTCATCAGTTGTGGCTACTTCTAACCCCGATGTTCCTTTTAAGTATCTATCAAACGAGTATTCCAAACCGTACAGTCCGTTTCCGTCTACACCAGTGAATCCTAATGTCTGCGACAATAGACTGCCGTCTGGATAGCTTCTAATGCTGGTGTCTTCTACGTATATTCCTGCAAGGTTTAATTTTTTTATCTTGTTTACATTATCCAGTGAGACATTTTTTTTTAAGGACAGTCCACTCAGAATTTTTATTGCTGAGAAGCTTGTACAGCGAATCTTTCTTCATGCCTAATAAGTTATATAATTTGTTTGCTACCGCATCGGGATGTGTTATATTTTTAGGTGCAGCATACACATCGCCGCCGCTTACATTAGTGGCCAGGATATTTCCATTTGCATCGTAAATAATTCCCCTCTGTGGCTTTAATACTATCTTGGATGTTGTCTGATTTTTGACGGCCAGTGAATATTTTGGTGCCATGACAATCTGTACCCATATTAATCGAGCTACAAGACATGCAATTAAAAACAAAAATGTAATAAGTACGAGCAAAATGCGCTTTTTATTTATTGATGCCAATTGAAAGTATCCCCCTTGTACGTTTATAATTTTATTTTAAATCAATAATGTGGACATTTCAATTGGTTTACATGAATCTACATTCGGTAGGTTTCACATCTAAAGCAAATTCTAAGAAAGAAGGTGCTCTCATTTTGAAATTTTCCGACCACTCCATGAATTTAACTTTACATACGATGACAGGCAATATCCATTGAACGGTGCTCATATTAAAACCGTAAAATTCAGGTTTGACCTTCAGATCATTGGCGACATCTAAAAATGACGATAATTCTTTTTGAGATATTCCAGATTCTACATTTCCAATGTGTATAAGTTTATCATCTTCATTGTATAGTCCCAAGACTAACGCGGTTTTATCTGTTCTATAGCCTAATACCACAGCATTTAGTACTATGTGGTGTTTGAATTTTTGCCACAGACTACTTCTTTTTCCTAAGTAATATTTTGAGTCTGCTTTTTTAGCCATTACTCCTTCCAGTTGTTTTTTGCCAGTTTCCGCAAATAAAGTTTTGCCATGTCCAAATATATAATCTGATATCCTTATTATATTGCTTTCGCTGACGATTTTACTTAAAATTTCTCTGCGTTCAATCAGTGGATAGTTTAATAGCTCTTTTCCATCCACATATAATACATCCCACGTTATAAACATTGCTGGATTGGACTTGCTTAAAAGTTCTATTCTTAGTTTGTTTTGTTGGTGTTTTCGCATCATTATGTTTCTATAGCTTGGTTTATTGTCTTTTAAGACAATTAATTCTCCGTCAAGTATTGCCTCATTTGATTTTAAGTATTCATCCATATTTATAAGCTCTGGGAATTGGTGGGTTATATCTACAAGCCTTCTGTCTTGAAGCTTTGTGGAAGATGAGAGAAATGCTATCGTTCTTGAACCATCCCATTTGATTTCATACACCCAATTTGGATCGTCAAAGACATTTCCCGATATAGCCAGCATAGGAGAAATTTTCTCATCCATCATGGACATCTTTATGCACCTTTTTTCTTTTTTGATTTTTTTACAATGTTTTCTCCTTTTACTGATTCGATGCTGGCTTTTAATGCGCTTACAAGGTCTAAGACATTTTCTTCCTTTGGCGATTCGGGTATTTCAATTTTTCTATCTTGAATTTTCGACTCGATTATTTCGATCAGGGCTTTTCTGTAGTTGTCATCGTATTTTTCAGGAGAAAAATCAGATGTCAGAGTATCCACAAGCTTTATAGCCATATTCACCTCATTTTCGTGCAGATCTACGTTGCGAATTGGTGGAAGTTCATTTGTACTTCTTATTTCGTCAGGGAAGTGCATTGTTTCTAATACCATGTAATTGCCATTGAAAACTCTTATGCAGGCTAAATCTTGTCTTGAGCGTATGACGACTCTTGCAACTGCGACACGATTTAATTTCTTCATAGAATCTCTTAAAAGTACGTATGGTTTTGCACCGATTTCATCTGGTGCGATGTAGTATGTCTTATCGAAATATATTGGGTCTATTTGACTTAAATCTGTAAAATCAATAATATCTATTGTTTTGACTGTAGACTTAGGAATTCTTTCTAAATCTTCTTCATCTATGATGACAAATTTTCCTGGTTCATATTCATAACCTCTTACGATTTCCTCATCAGAGACTTCTTTATTGCACACAGGGCAAATCTTCTCATATTTTATAGGTGATTTGCAGTCCTTGTGAAGCTGTCTAAAATGGATAGAATTGTCTTCTGTAGCTGCGTATAGTTTTATAGGGATGCTGACAAGGCCAAAGCTAATGGCACCTTTCCACATCGAACGCATTTTTTCACCTTCTTTTCAATATTTATTAATTAGTATAACCATGAAAAACTCATAATCTACAGGTAATTTATGGTATCAGCTTGACTTTGATACTGTTTGCCTATATAATATTAATTAATTATTAAAAATATAAATTTTTTATTAAATTTATTTAAAAAATATGCCTAATCGAAAGAGCGGGGGATATCTTTGGGGTGAATCCGCTTTAGCGGTAGGGTTACTCTTTACCGAACCCGTCAACTAACCTCGTAGGCATAAAGAGAGGATGAATGAGTTGAATTACAAAAAAATAGTGGCAACAGCAGTAGTGTCAATAACACTTATGCAAGCGCCAAGCGCATTTGCAATGGAGCTTTTGAAATACGGCTCAAGAGGACAAGCAGTGGTTAGCTTGCAGCAAACGTTAAAAAGGCTTGGCTATAGCACAGGTGGTATTGACGGCATATTTGGCAGCAAGACAAAAAGCGCAGTGATTGCACTGCAAAAAAGATATGGGCTATCTCCAGATGGAATTGTGGGACCAGCTACAGAGGCAGTATTAAATAGGACAACCGTAAGTGGTGTTTCATCCAGGGGCGGTTATGAACGCACATCGAATTTTGACATAGTAAGCATTGCAGAAAGATACCTCGGAGTACCGTATGTTTTTGGAGGTACTACACCTGCAGGTTTTGATTGCTCTGGTTTTGTTCAATATGTATTTAGGCAAGCAGGGAAAAATATCGGCAGAACTACATACGACCAGTATGCAGGTGGTAGGGCTGTAAGCTTATCTGATCTTCAGCCAGGCGATATATTGTTTTTCTCAACATCTGGCAATGGTCCTACACATGAAGGCATATATATAGGAGATAACCGTTTAATACACATGAGCGATTCTCTTGATAAGGCAACTATTGCAGATTTTAGCGGTTGGTTTAGGACATACTATATAGGCGCAAGAAGATATTATTAAAATTAAAAAGAGGGCATTTAGAAAAACACGTATATGTTAAATCTAAAAAACATATACGTGTTTTTTTATTTTTGGAAATTCTATAAAGCCGTGAAGGGAAATCTTTGATCTATTAGCAATGTAATGTTATAAATAGTTGACTATTCTAAATTTTCTACATTGACTTTTTATAAATCATGATTATAAAAACATTTGTTCTCTTTGTATAATTAAAGCACAGTGCCGCACTGAAAGGGACCGGTCCTCACTATATGTGAGGTGTGTAATCAATGATAAGTTATAATGAACTGTGCTTTAAGGCAAAGAATGGGGATGAAGATTCTACTTATGAGATTTTAAAAAAATTTAACCCTCTTTTAATAAAATTAGCAAAAAAATTCCCATACGACAATTTTGATGATATGCTTCAAGATGGACGAGAAGTTCTCATTAATGCTATTTATCAGTTTGATGAGAAAAAAGGCAAGGAATTTATAGCATATGCCAGTATACAGCTTAAATTTTACTTTTTAAATGCTTATAGGAAGAAAAAGACTTTTCTCTCTTTGAATGCAAAGGCAGATGAGGAGGAAGACGAGATTATCGATTTGATAGAGAGCAATGAACTTACACCGGAAGAAAAATTTTTTGACGACATTACACTGAAGAATTTAAAAGTGGCTTTGAATGGCCTTACTGCAAAGCAGAAAAACATAGTATTGCTTTACTTTTTCGAAAGAAAAACACTCGTTGAAATATCAAAAGAGCTGGGGGTGGGATATCAAAGCGTTGTTAAACTTAAAGACAGGGCTTTAGATAGATTAAGATTTTTGATAAAAAATGATATAATTATGTAAAACGGCGTGAAAGGATGATGTATACTTGGAAGCTAAAAATCTCGGCATAAATGAAGAATTATTCAAAGAAATAATCGAGTTGAATCAAAAAGCTCAGTTTCACAATTTAATCGGCATGGAGATTGCTGAGCTTGGCAGTGGGAAAGTGACGATGGAAATGACGATTTCCGAGAAACATCTAAATATTTTTAAGATTGCTCACGGCGGTGTACTGTTTTCTCTCATGGATACGGCTATGGGAATTGCTGCAAAGACGATGGGGAAGAACATGGTGACTCTTGAGATGAACATAAACTATATAAAGCCTTTAAAAGCTGGAGACAGAATCAAAGTCACAGGGAAGATTATTCACATGGGCAAGACGACTGCTGTTGCTGTATGCGATGCGTACAATCAGGATGGCAAGCTTGTAGGATCTTCCCGCGAGACATTTTACTGCATAGACTAAAATGATATATGCTCTTTTATATCTGTGAAACATGGTATACAATAAAAATAAGATGAAAGGAGGCCGTGAAAATGAATTTTGATAGTTTTTTGTACAATACAAGACCTTTTTTAAATTATTTGTTTGATTTTTATAGCAACTTAGACGACATGAAGTTAAGTACCGTCATAAAAGAAGCTGGAAGCGCAGACAATGTGTCGATTATCGTTGTTGACATGATAAACGGTTTTTGCAAAAGCGGGGCTTTGTCCAGTCCTCGAATAGGAGGGATCATAGAGCATATAAAGAGCCTCATTAAAGCTTCATACAGAATGGGCATAAAAAATGTGATGTTTGTAAATGATGCCCATGCGAAAGGTGCAGTGGAATTTGCTGATTATCCAGAACACTGTGTCAAAGGAACTGATGAGAGTTTAATCGTAGAGGAGCTTTTAGAGGTAATTAAGGATAAGCCAAATGTGTACGTGAAAAATTCGTTAAACGTGTTTTTCGGTGGAGAAGATGGCGATGGAAATGAGTTTTTGAAGAAGATATTCACCATGCTAAAAGAAGGCAGATCCACATTTATCATCATAGGCAATTGCACTGATTTGTGCGTGTATCAGACGGCGATTTCTATAAAGATGATTGCAAATGCCAATAATTTAAGTGTCAATGTGATTGTGCCTGAAAATTGTGTTGAGACTTACGATATAAGCGTGAAGACGGCGGAAAGGCTTAAAATAGTTCCACACGATGGCGACTTAACACATACTATGTTCCTCTACCACATGAAGCTTAATGGCATAAATATCGTAAAAGAACTACTGGAAGAATAAAATAAAAAAGTTTTAAAGAGCTCTTTAACGTATAAAGGGCTCTTTTTATTAATAAATATTTATAAGATATTTATATTTTATTTATCAGTTGTAATGCTTTTGTAATATTGATAATATATAATGGATTTATAGAAAAATGGCTGTTTGAGATGATTGATAAAGAATTTTGTTGTAAATTGCTTTTTATTGTGAGGGATCTTAGGAGGGGATTTCAGTGCCAAAGCCTTTAAACGAAAACGCAAGATACATGGCAGGACTTGACGGACTACGGGCTTTAGCTGTACTTGCTGTCATTGGGTATCATCTTAATCTGACTTTTTTGCAGGGTGGTTTTTTTTGGCGTCAGCATATTTTTTGTGTTGTCAGGATACTTGATAACAAATATAATTGCATCAGAATGGGAAAAAAGCAATAAAGTTGACTTAAAAAATTTTTGGAAGCGCAGGATGTTGAGGTTGTTTCCAGCCCTTTTTATTATGGTAATTGTAGTTTTCTCTTATGTTACGCTTTTCGATGCCTCAAGGCTTTCATCTATTAAAGGTGATGCTATAACAAGCTTGATTTATGTCAACAATTGGTGGCTTATATTCCACAAGGTATCTTACTTTGCTAAGTTTGGACCACAATCGACGTTTGGCAATCTATGGTCACTGGCTGTTGAAGGACAGTTTTACCTTATTTGGCCATTAGTATTGATTGCGGCATTTAAGTATATAAAGAAGAAAAAGTATATTTTTATTATCACTTTGCTGCTTTCTGCACTTTCTGCTTTAGCAATGGGTGTAATGTACACACCAGGCATGGATCCCAGCCGTGTGTATTATGGCACTGATACGCGTGCTTTTGGGCTTCTTTTAGGATCGGCTTTAGCGTTGATTCTTCCCAGCAATAAATTTTCTCACACTGAAGCTAAAAGAAAAGTA
This sequence comes from Thermoanaerobacterium saccharolyticum, assembly GCF_000747665.1. GTDB lineage: Bacteria > Bacillota > Thermoanaerobacteria > Thermoanaerobacterales > Thermoanaerobacteraceae > Thermoanaerobacterium > Thermoanaerobacterium saccharolyticum. The sequence continues at coordinate 40,503 of NZ_BBKT01000034.1, forward strand.
TTGATTTATGATGTGATTGGATTTTTGGCAATAGCTTCGATTTTTGCTATGCTTATGTACGTCAATCAATACGATTCGTTTGTTTGCAGAGGTGGCATGTATTTATTATCTGTAATAACTGCTGTGGTGGTGGCTGTGTCAGCACATCCTAAAAGCTTGTTAGGGAAAATATTAGGATGCGCGCCATTGAGATGGTTGGGGGCGAGGTCGTATGGAGTATATCTTTGGTATTTTCCAGTGCTTATTTTAACGACACCACCAGTTGATACAGAAGGTCTGAATCCTATTCGGGCGTTATTGCAGGTATTTCTGATAATCGCTATTTCTGCTTTGTCATGGAAATATGTGGAAGATCCAATAAGGCATGGTGCACTTAAAAAAATGATAAGGGATATAAGATCTTTAAGACTTGAAAAAGGGAAGTTAATCTCTACTCTCAAAACATCTGCATTAGTTATATTATCGATATGCTTAATGGGCATTTTTATTGCAGGTATGAGTGGTGTTATACCAGCTAGCGCCTCAGTTTCACTTAATTCAGGTGCAGCTAATGTTACATCGGATTCATCGTCTTATGTAGGGAGTGGTAATAGCAGTAACAGCGATGTACAGAACTACAATGATAATCTGCCAGATAATAGAAGGGATATTAAGTATTACCCGTATAAAGGTGGGAATCCAGGTTCGGTTGCTTCAAGTAATGCTGTTTCTACAATTAACCCTGTACATGATGGAAAGGGTATAACCATAATAGGCGACTCAATATTGATAGATACAAAACCTTACTTGGAAGAGATGCTGCCGGGAATCACGATTGATGGAAAAGTAGGCAGGCAAATGTACCAAGCAAAAGACGTCGTAAAAACACTTAAAGCGAAAGGGAAAATAGATACATTGATAGTTGAGTTAGGGACAAATGGGCCTTTTACTGAAGACCAGCTTTTGTCACTTTTAAAGAGCGCAGAGCCTGTAAAACACGTAATATTAGTAAATGTTCGCGTTCCACGGCCTTGGGAAAGCATCGTCAATGAGACGCTGTCAAAAGTGTCTTCAGAATATCCCCACACTACTTTAGTCGATTGGTATAAAGCCAGCTATGGACATGATTCATTCTTTTCACCTGATGCTGTTCACTTAGAGCCCAGCGGTGCAAAGTATTTTGCTTCACTTATAGCAAACGCAGTAAAAAAAGACAATTAAAAATGATGTAAAAAGGCTGCATTTTGCAGCCTGTAATTATTCTAAGACTTTTCGAATCTCGTTTAGTTTTGCGTTATTTTTGTATTTCATGTATATATAGAATGGTATGCCGCACATAAGCATTATAAATCCGTACATTACAGTCTCGGCTCCAGAACCGTATATTGTCCACATAGCGTAGGCAAAACCTAAAAGTGGAACAATAGAATTTTTTATAAAACCTAATACGCTGACATTTTTGTCTCTTTTTATAAGAAGCATGATTTCAGATGCGGCCGTAAAAGCGTAAACAGGCAGGAAAGATAAAGTTGCCAACAGTATTATAAAATTAAACGCGGAAACCAGAGATTTTGTATAATTCATAAGCAACAAAAGATTAACAAGTACTGATCCTATAATCAATGATACGTGAGGAGTCTTGTACTTAGGATGTACTTTTGAAAAAACTTCTGGAAACAAGCCATCTTTTCCAGCCGCATAAGCCACACGGGCTGTAGATAAAAGCCATCCAACGGTCGTGCCAAGCACACTTATTACAGAGCCTACAATGATTACATTTGCTATGCTTTTTCCTAAAAACTGTTTAAGGATGTCTGCTATTGGAGAAGCGCTTTTGGCAAGCTGGCTTTGTGGCATTGCACCCATTGCGGAGAGATTTATGGCTAAGTACATCACTACCGCGATCAAAATTCCGAATATTGTGCTTAACTTTACGTTTTTTTCAGGGTTTTTGATTTCTTCAGCAGTTATTGATGCTGTTTCAAGTCCTACAAATGCCCACAGTGTTGAAGTAGCTGCTGCCGATAAAGTATTCATGCCTTTTCCTGCAGGAAATAATGGCATTACATTGCTTGACTTGAAATGTACTGCTGATACGATTATGAAAAACAAAAAAAGACATACTTCAAAAACAGTTATTGTTGTTTGAGTTGAGCCAGCTCTTTTTACACCTATTATATTAATTATCGTAAAAACCCACAAAATTCCACTGGTGTACAAAAAAGCAGCTAAATGGTTTTGAGATAAAATCGGGAACAAGGCGCTTGAATAACTGGCAACCGCAATGACGACGGCAGCGTTTCCTATCCATGAGCCATTCCAGTATAGCCACGCATTGACGAAACCTATAAAGTCTCCAAAAGCCAATTTCGAATATTCATACGGGCCGCCAGCTTTTGGGATCTTTGAACCTAAATTTGCAAATGACAATGCCAACAATATTGATCCAATGCCAGTAACAAGCCATGCAAGTATTGTTGCACCGGGACCTGATTTAGATGCAAGTGTAGCAGGAAGCATGAATATGCCGGAACCCATCATGTTACCTGTCACAAGCGCTGTAGCGATAAATAGGCCAATGTCTTTTTTAAGCTTTTGTGTTTTGTCCATATAGTACAATTCCTTTCTATAAATTTTTGAAATAGCATAATTAAATTAGCACAGGAAAGTGAAAAAGTCAATGAATAATTTTGAAAAAATGATATAAAAAATGCAGGATATAAAATTTGGCTTTATACCTGCTTAAATTGCGCTTATTCAATTGAATTCACATCGTATGGTGTTTTTTGGTACACATAGTAATTTAACCAATTAGAAAATAATAAATTTGCATGGCTTCTCCATTTCACAATTGGTTCATTATTGGGGTCATCTCCCGGGAAATAATGTTTTGGTATTTTTATGGGTATGCCTTTTTTTTAAATCCCTTTCGTATTCTGATTTTAGCGTCAAAGGATCGTATTCAGAGTGACCTGTCACAAATATCTGTCTTCCAGATTTTGATGATACTATGTATACGCCTGCTTCATCAGATTCAGAAAGTATTTCAAGGTCATCTACAAGCTCTATATCTTCTTTTCTGACTTCCGTGTATCTTGAATGGGGCGCATAAAATTCGTCGTCAAAACCCCGTAGTAAGTCGACATTTTTCTTAGATACTCTATGCAAAAATACGCCAAACATCTTCTCTTTCAGAGGATATTTAGGAATGCCGTAATGATAATATAGACCTGCTTGAGCACCCCAACAAATATGAAATGTTGAAAATACATTGTGCTTGCTCCACTCCATTATCTCCTCAAGCTCATGCCAATAATCTACATCTGAAAAGTCCAAGATTTCCACTGGTGCTCCGGTTATTATGAGGCCATCAAATTTTTCGTATTTTATGTCATCAAACGTTTTGTAAAAAGCTTCTAAATACTCTGGCGCAGTGTTTTTAGATTTGTGGGATGCTGCATAGAGAAATTTTAGATCGATTTGCAGTGGATTGTTGCTAAGTAGCCTTAGTAGCTGCGTTTCTGTCACACTTTTCGTAGGCATCAAGTTTAAGATGGCGATTTTAAGAGGGCGTATATCTTGATGAATTGCCCTTTCTTCAGCCATTACGAATATATTTTCTTTAGCTAAAATATCGATGGCAGGTAGGCCATTTGGTATATTGATGGGCATTTACAAACCTCCTTCAATGTAAAAATAAAAACGCCCCAGAGATGAGGCGTAGATACTCACATCTACTCATCTCCCAAAGCTATATGCTTTGCAGGAATTAGCACCATTTTCATAAAACATGACGGTTGCCGGGTTTCATAGGGCCAGTCCCTCCACCACTCTTGATGAGTTTTAATTCATAGTATTAAATTGTTAAAATAATTATATATTCATTGATGATTAATGTCAATAATACGAAGGACACTTTTCGCTAATTCTTATATTGACAACTGTTTGTTTATGAGTAGCTTAAAATAATCCAATTTGTAGCTTTTATTTAGCATGTTTTGCAATTATAATTGGATATAGAGGTGAAAGAAATGTATGATGCAATAATAATAGGCGGCGGACCTGCAGGGTCTACATTAGGAAGAAAACTGTCTAAAGAAGGATACAAAGTCTTATTGATAGAAAAGCATGTTTTTCCAAGGTACAAAGCCTGTGGTGGAGGAATAACGAGAAGGTGTTACAAGTTATTAGATGTTGATATAAGCCAATGCATAGAAGATATTACATATGAAATCATTTTTAGATTTCCTAACGATAAAACAATAGCTTTGCAGACTGGTGAGCCCATAATATACCAAGTAGACAGGGCTAAATTTGACAAATATTTAATTGATATAGCAGCTTATTACGGATGTGAAATACATGATGGGGAAATATTTTACGACTTTTATGATAATGGCAAAAGTCTTGTTGTGGTGACAGACAAAGGCGAGTATGAAACGAAGGTTTTAGTAGGTGCAGATGGGATAAACAGCAATATGGCCTATAAAACAAGATTGCTAAACGGCAAAAAGGGCATAGCACTTGAAGGTGAGGTATACGTCGATGATAGCTTAATCGATGGTTTAAAAGGGAAAGTTGTGGTGGATTTCAACGCAATAAGATATGGGTATGGATGGGTATTTCCTAAAGGTGATAGATTGTCCATTGGTGTCGGAACTTTTTTAAACAAAGTTTCAAACATAAAAGAAATGTTATCTAAAATGATAGAAGAAAATGTAGGTGGGAATACAAAAGACTGCAAAATTTATGGTCATCAGTTGTCATTTTCTGATGGAAGCGATGGTGTATTTAACAACGATAAAATAATATTGATTGGAGATGCTACAAGGCTTGCCGATCCATTTACAGGCGAGGGAATATACAATGCTTTGCTTACTGCCTATATATCCTTTGATGTTATAAAAAAGCATTTCAGTGGAGAATGTGGATTGGACGAATACACTCTTAGACTTAATAGAGAAGTTGTGCCTGACATAAGATGGGCATACAGATTATCACAATTTACATATAACAATATGGACTTCATAGAAAAATCCGTAAGACTTTTTCCTAATGTGCTATCATACTTTGTAGATATAATGATGGGTGATAATACATATATGAATTTTAAGTTAAAAGTTCCAATGTATGCACTGCGCGTAATGAGCTCTAAGACGAAAATTAAAGTAGAAAAAAATGTGCCATGAAGTAATTGACTTTAAACTGCAGTTAAATTAAACTATGTATAGGCAATACCCCTAATGAGTATATGAAAGGAGAGATTAAACATGGGTTTGTTTGGTTCGAAAGGTGAAACTGTCACGATTGATGTCAGAGGCATGTCGTGCAATCATTGCAAAATGACTGTAGAGAAAGCCTTAAAAGGCCTTGATGGAGTGTCAAAAGCAACAGTAGACCTAGATAAAGCCAATGTCACCGTAACATACGATCCTAAAAAAGTTACTATAGATGACATGAAAAAAGCGATTATTGACGCAGGATATGAAGCTTAAAATATTGCAATGTTTTATTTATGTTTAACCGCTATTGCGGTTATTTTTTTTATATTTAATGTATAATAAAATTGATAAAATCTTATTTACAAAAATTATTTATTGCTATATAATAAATACATAAAATCCAATCGGAATACTAAATATTAAAAGGAGAGGATAAAATGTCAAAAATAGCAAAAAATCTTACGGATTTAATAGGCAATACGCCTCTATTAGAGCTATCTAATTACAACAAAGAAAATAATCTTGAAGCAAGGCTGATAGCAAAATTAGAGTACTTTAACCCGTTAAGCAGTGTAAAGGACAGAATTGGATATGCTATGATCAAAGATGCGGAAGAAAAAGGGCTTATAAACAAAGACACTGTGATTATTGAGCCTACAAGTGGCAATACAGGAATAGCGCTGGCTTTTGTTGCAGCGGCTAAGAAATACAGATTAATATTGACTATGCCTGAGACTATGAGCGTTGAAAGGAGAAATTTGCTTAAAGCGCTTGGTGCTGAAATAGTGTTGACACCTGGTCCAGAAGGCATGTCTGGAGCTGTAAAAAAGGCTGAAGAGCTGGCAAAGCAGTACGGAAATGCATTTATACCGCAACAGTTTAAAAATCCTGTCAATCCAGAAATACACAGAAAGACGACAGCAGAAGAAATATGGAGAGACACTGATGGCAATGTAGATATATTTGTCGCAGGTATTGGCACAGGTGGGACAATTACGGGCGTTGGTGAAGTTTTGAAATCAAGGAAACCTGATGTAAAGATTGTAGCAGTTGAGCCTGCTGATTCGCCAGTGCTATCTGGTGGAAGACCTGGTCCACATAAGATACAAGGCATAGGAGCTGGATTTGTACCAGATGTTTTGAATAGAGAAATTATTGATGAGATATATCAGGTTAAGAACAATGAGGCATTTGAGACGTCAAGAGCATTAGCAAAATCTGAAGGATTGTTGGTTGGAATATCATCAGGTGCAGCCGCATTTGCAGCAACTCAGATTGCAAAGAGGCCAGAAAACAAAGGCAAGACGATAGTCGTATTGCTTCCTGATACAGGAGAAAGATATCTTTCTACAACATTGTATCAAGATTGAATAAAATACTTTAATATGTAGAGATAAAATGATATAATATATTTGACAATAAAAAAGAGGATGAAGCTCCCTCATTTAAATTGCTGAAAAGCTGATGGCTTCTACACATAAGGTAGATAGCTGTCGGCTTTTTTATATTCCATTGTTATTTTAATTTGCTAAGGAGGCGTGATAAATGGTGTTTCAAAGTATATTGTTTTTAAATGCTGATGATATTGCAAATATTGATTTATCAAATGAACCAGTATTCTTTAAAGATTTGAATATTGATCAAATAATAGATGCTATAACATTTGGCAGAAATGAATACAACCTTAAACCGTTTTTTTATAAATCGCCTAATGACATTGAAACAATCAAATATCGTCAGGAAATAATGAGGGATCTTGAGAATAATGAGCTTTTTAAGTGCATTAAATCTTTTTCAGAAAAATTTCAGCATATGAGAGAAGATTTAAAACAGGCTGATAAGCTCTATTACAAATATCAAAAGGAAAGATGGTTTTTAGATGCAGTTAATTTATATGTTGACGCTGTAGCTTGTCTTGCCAATGATTTATCACAGATTGATTTAAAATCCAAGGGTTTTATTGTGTTTAAAGAATATATTTTTGATTATGTTAAAAGTGATTTATTCATGTCTTTAAACAATGCTACAAAAAAGCTTGAAGAAGATTTATCATCTGTAAAGTACAGTATTCTCATAAGAGGAAACAGCATAAAAGTAGGTAAATACGAATCAGAGATAAATTATAGCCACATCGTGGAAGAAACTTTTAAAAAGTTTAAAGAAGGAGATACAAAAGATTACAGGAAGAAGTTTTCTGAGTATACAGATATGAATCATGTGGAAGCAAAAATTTTAGATTTGGTAGCCCAACTTTATAAAGAAATATTTGAGGAGCTTGATGATTACTGTATTAGAAATAGCCATTTTATAGATGATAGAATCGGTACATTTGAACGTGAGGTACAGTTTTATATGTCGTATTTGGAATTTATTTCGAAGTTTAAGGATGCAGGATTGAAATTTTGCTATCCGAAAGTTGACAGCGAATCTAAAGAAGTTTTTGACTATGGGTGCTTTGATTTGGCATTAGCAAATAAACTTATTTCTAATAAATCGACAGTTGTTACAAACGATTTTTACCTAAGTGGCAAAGAGAGAATCTTTGTGGTGTCTGGACCTAATCAAGGAGGTAAGACTACGTTTGCCAGGACGTTTGGGCAAGTTCATTATCTTGCCAGCATTGGATGCCCAGTTCCAGGATATAAAGCACAGCTATTCTTATTTGACAATATTTTTACACACTTTGAAAGAGAGGAAAATGTAAATGAACTTCACGGCAAGTTAGAAGATGAATTGATTAGAATCTATGATATTCTCTCAAAAGTTACATCTGATAGTATTGTCATATTAAATGAAATATTTACTTCGACTACATTAAAAGATGCAGTTTTTCTCAGTAAGAAGATAATAGATAGAATTATAGATCTTGATTTGCTTTGTGTCTGGGTGACATTTATAGATGAATTATCCACTTATAGTGAAAAGACTGTAAGCGTAGTTAGCACTGTGGTGCCTGATAATCCATCACTTAGAACTTACAAATTGATACGAAAACCTGCTGACGGATTATCATATGCTATTACAATCGCAGAAAAATACGGGCTTACGTATGAGCATATTAAGGAGCGTGTAAAATCATGAAGACATTATTGTTGTATAAAAATCGCGATTTTGATATGAAGCAGGATTTGCCTTGGAATGAACAGATGTTAGTCCAGGATTTAGGTTTGAATGTGGTTTTTGATGCTATGGCAAAAGGTGATGAATTTTTGTATGATGTAGTTTACAAAGTCGTACTGACAAGTTTATATGATATTGATGAAATACTTTATCGTCAAGACATTTTAAGAGATTGCCTTAAAAATCCTTCTGTCGTCAGAACTATTTATGACATAGCGGTTGAAACATTGGAAAATGAAAAGAAAAATTTTTGGAGTATTTTTAGCAGCTATCCTTCTTCAATTTTGCACAGTTCAATTGAGCTTATGTATATGTATGTTGATATGCTTATTAAACTGAGAAAGATTGCGGAAGAAAATTTTTATAAGTTTGAATCAGAAGGTTTTAAATCGTTATTTTCAATGCTTCAAAAAGAGTTAAATGATGAATACATCGAAACTGTAAAAGCGCATTTAAAAGAATTGAAATTTGAAAATGGTGTATTGATAAGTGCGGAATTAGGGAAAGGCAATAAAGGGATTAACTACATTCTCAGGAAACCTAACGAAATTAAACAGAGTTTAATAGAGAAGATTTTTTCAAAAAAGACAACGGCATTTACTTTTTACATCGCCGATCGGGATGAAAGTGGCATGAAGGCTTTATCAGAATTAAAAGACAGAGGCATAAACCTTGCAGCAAATGCTTTAGCGCAGTCTGCAGATCATGTTAATGGCTTTTTTAAAATGCTTAAGACCGAGTTGGCTTTTTATGTAGGATGTACTAATCTGTATGAAGAACTTACTAAAATAGGTGAACCTATATGTTTTCCTGTACCTTTATCTGCAGAAAATAGGAGACACTCTTTTTCAGGTTTATATGATATAAGCTTGTCTCTGACAATGAAAAAGAGAGTAGTTTCAAATGATTTGAATGCGGATAGAAAAGACCTTTTTGTCATAACGGGTGCTAATCAAGGGGGAAAAACGACGTTTTTAAGAAGCATTGGATTAGCTCAATTGATGATGCAGTCTGGTATGTTTGTGGCGGCAGAAAAATTTTCTGCTAATATTTGTGCTGGATTGTTTACACATTTTAAAAGAGAAGAAGACGATAAGATGAATAGCGGCAAACTAGATGAAGAATTAAGCAGGATGAGTGATATTGTAGATAATGTAAGGAAGAATTCAATGATACTTTTCAATGAATCGTTTGCGGCAACAAATGAAAGAGAGGGCTCGGAGATTTCAAGACAGATAATAAGCGCATTGCTGGAAGTTGGAGTAAAAATATTTTTTGTCACTCATCTTTATGAATTATCTCGCAGCTTGTACGATAAAAAATTGGACAATGTGATTTTTTTGCGAGCTGAAAGAAAGCCTGATGGCAAGAGGTCTTTTAAATTGGTTGAAGATGAACCGCTAAAGACAAGCTATGGAGAGGATTTGTACAAGAAAATATTTAAAGATGGATAATATTGGAAAATTGTGATGTAAAGGAGCGATACAGTATTATGAAAAAAAGTTTAGATGAAGTATTTAAAAAAGTAGAAAACATATCAAAAAAATTAAGTGTTAAAGCAATAGAAGATGCTATATCAGATATTAAAGATAAATTTAGCAGCAATGTCTTTTATCTTGTAGTGCTAGGACAGTTTAAGAGAGGAAAATCGACATTTACCAATTATATATTAGGAATTGATATACTTCCTACAGGCGTCGTTCCATTAACATCTGTCATAACAAAAGTCCAATACAGTAATGATGTATGGGCTAAAGTGTTGTTTGAAGATGGTAAGATTGATAATATTGACATAAAAGAATTGGATTCATACTGCACAGAAAAGAACAATCCTAAAAACATTAAAAAAGTCAAAGAGATACATATAGGTTATCCTTTTGAGTTTGTAAGTAATGATGTAGTGATAATAGACACACCTGGCATTGGATCGGTATACAAGCATAATACAGATGTCGCATATAGTTATATAAATAAAGCAGATGCCGTAATCTTTTTACTTTCAGTTGATCCTCCTATAAGTGAATTGGAAAAAGAATTTTTGTCTAAGATATCAGAAAGTGTAAAAAAGATATTCTTTGTCTTAAACAAAATTGACTATGTAAGTGAAATAGAATTAGATGAGATAATTAAATTCAATGAAAATATTATAAAAGAAATTGCGAAAAATGATAATATTACCATATATCCGATTTCTGCCAAATTGGCGTTAGAAGGCAAAATCTCAAAAGATGAAAAAGCATTTAAAAAGAGCAAAGCAAAAAAGCTGGAGACTGATTTGCAAAATTTTTTGATGACAGAAAAAGAGAAGGTATTGTTTGAAAGTTATGCCAAAAATATTGATCGGATTATTTCAATGTGCAAAACATTTATTGAAAGCAGTATAAAATTAAAACAAGTTCCTTTAGAACGTCTACAAAAAAATATAAATGCTTTTGAAGATTTTATCAGAAAAGTTGAAAAAAATAAAAGTGAAATATACTTATTATTTAAAGGCGACATGAAAAATATTTTACAAAATTTTGATGAAAGAGCTGAGGAATATAAACAATATTTAAGTATGAGAGTTTCTGAAAGAACAAAAGAACACTACAACAGTATCTCTAAATTAAGTAGAATTGTTCAGAAACGAGAACTTGAGAAGTATGTTGAAAAAACAATAGTAGAAGAATTTGAAATAATAAAAATGGAAATTGAAATGGATATTGAGAAACAATATAATGTGGCATTATCAAATTATTTTTCAAGAATTAATGAAGTCATTGATGAAATAAAATCTGTAGCAGATGAGTTGTTTGGCATAAATTTAGAATATTTTAAATGGGAAGATGGTTTTACTGCATCGAGTAAATTTACATATAAGATAGGATATGATGTAGAAGCTTTAGAAGTAGATCCTGTGATTTTCACTTATTTCTTGCCAAAAAAAATTGCTGGTAAGATTATATTAAATGGTATTGTAAACAGGATTCATGTGGATATTGATAGAAATTTAGGCCGCATAAGATATGATTTGTTGAGAAGAATTGAAGAAAGCTTTAGTGGATTCGAAAAGGATATGAATTTAAAATTGCAATTTATGTTTGAGACGATTAAAAATCTTCTTGCCAAAGCAAAATCTGATTATGAACTTGACAAAGATAGCTTTCAAAAAGAAAAAGCTTTGTATCAAGAGTTGTTAAAAAATATTTATGAATTAGAAAGCCAATTAAATGATATAATTGCCAAAAATTAAACGATAATTTTATCATGATATTGACTTATATAATTAATTTGTTTAAACTATAGTTAGAAGATTGTAGTAAAAGTGAATAATTTATTAGGTGATGAAGCTCACCAAAATTGCTAATTTTAGCTGATGGCTTCTACGTTTAGTAGGAGCTATTTTTATTTTACAATGTTGTTATATCATTATAATAAATTGATGTAAGAAAGGGTGGTTGATATGGAAAGGGTATCATTTGAAATAAGTGATGAGCAGATGGAGGAAATAAAGGAATTAAAAGAGGATTTAGAAAAGGATGGTTTCAGCGGTGACGACTGCTACAGAGCTATTTTTGAGATGGGTATAAAAGCGTATTGGATGGAACGAAAAAATCCTGATGATAAAGATATAAGAAAACAGCTTATAATGTTGGCATCAAAGTATTCTGCAATGAGATTTAAATATTTTCAGCTATCAAGAGATAATCAAGTATTGGATATTAAATTGAAGGGATATGAGGCAGAAAACAACTATTTGAGAGGTCTTTCTGGCATAAGGACTGATGAAGAATGAGATATATATGCCCTAACTGCTTTAAAATAGCTGATATTGGCGATGAAAAATGTCAGAAATGTGGGTACGATTTTAAAAATATTACTAATGATGATTATAGCAAAAAGCTTATAACGGCTTTAAATCATCCTGATTATAATGTACAGTATATGGCAGCGAAAATTATTGGGGAACTAAAAATTAAAGAAGCAAAAAGTACTTTAATAGAGTATCTTAAGAAAGATAAAAAGAATAGAGATCCATATATTGAACAAGCCGTTGTAGCAGCATTAGGCGAAATAGGCGATAAAGATGCATATGATTATATTTACAAAAATATAGATGATTTTTCAATTTTAACAGAGAACATTGCCTTAATTGCTTTAGAAAAAATTAAATCAAGATTTAATTAGGAGAGTAATAAAATGGATAACAAAGAAAGACAAAATAAGGATACAGTCAATAATATTAAGACGTTAGGGTGGGTTGCTTTTTTTGGTGGTTTAAGCCAAGACATGATACAGCCTATTTTACCGACATTTTATACTCAGATATTGGGTTTAAGTAAAGAAACCGTAGGGCTAATTGAGGGAAGTGTAACAACGATTGTCAGTATTATGAGGATAGTCTCAGGTATAATATCTGACAAACTTGGAAAGAGAAAATCAATCGTCTTTATAGGATATCTATTTTCTGCAATAGGAAGAGTTTTTCTATCGTTGACTAATGGTGCATCAATGACATTTGGATTGCGATTTACCGATGGCATTGGTAAAGGTTTAAAGGATGCACCAAGAGATGCACTTGTTGCAAAATCATCTGGAATGAAAAATATGGGATATTCATTTGGATTTCAAAGAATGCTTGACACATTAGGTTCATTCATCGGACCACTTATTACAACTGGGCTTATGGTTTTGCTTGCTAAATATGTAGATGAAACGAAATACAGGGTAATATTTTTTGTTGCTGGGATTGTTGCTTTCATCACAATACTTCTTATTGGACTATTTGTAGTTGAAAGAAAAGGAGATAATGTCAGTACACCGTTTAAATTTGATTTTACTGTATTTAGGGGGAAATTTTTGTTATTTTTTATAGTTATGCTTATATTCACATTAGGGAATAGCAGTGATGCATTTTTGATATTAAGAGCTCGTAACGTAGGTGTAAGCTCAGCCATGATACCTATTATCATTGCAATGTTTAACCTTTTTTATGCTTTATTGTCTGTACCATCTGGAATACTGTCTGACAAGATTGGGAGAGTTAATGTGATTAAAGTTGGATGGTTAATTTATGCAGTTACTTATCTTGGATTTGCTTTAGCAAAAGTGCCTTGGCACATATGGGTTTTATATGCTATTTACGGTATTTATTATTCTACGACAGAAGGTGTAGCAAAGTCTCTTGTTGCACATCTTGTAGATGAAAATAGTAGAGGAACGGCTTTTGGGTTGTACAATGCCTCTATTGGTATTCTTGCACTGCCTGCCAGTTTTATAGCTGGATATCTGTGGGATAAAGTTGCACCTTCTGCTCCATTTTATTTTGGCGCTGGATGCTCAATATTAGCTGTAATTTTCATAACTATATTTAAAATTGAGAAATAAACAATGTATAGTTCATACATGGACCATACTTTATCATTTTTGTTTTACAGTTAAAATGATATAATATATTAAGAATACATTGGCAATTATTTAGGTTGGGTGATATTAAAATAAAGAGATGTGATGAGTGTGGATAAGAAAACTGTTATCAATATACTTAATGAAATAGGGCTTTTATTAGAGCTAAAAGGTGAAAGTCCTTTTAAGTCGAGAGCGTATTATAATGCTGCTCGTACAATGGAAGTCCTCGATGACGATATAGAAAAATTAATAAAAGAAGATAGATTAAAAGATGTAAAGGGTATAGGTGATGCATTAAATAAAAAGCTTATTGAGCTTATTACTACAGGTAAACTTGAATACTATGATAATCTTAAAGCATCGATACCTGAAGGCCTCATTGAGATGTTAAAAATACCAGGTCTTGGACCTAAAAAGATAAAAACATTATATGAGAAATTAGATATAAAGACGGTTGGCGAGCTGGAATATGCCTGTGTTGAAAATAGACTTGTTGAATTGCCCGGATTTGGCGAAAAGACACAGAAAAAAATCCTTGAAGGCATACAATTTATAAAACAGTTTAGTGGCAAGCATCTATTTATGGATGCATATTTAGAGGCTACATCATTAAAACAATACCTTATTGACAGTGGATTGATAATAAGATGCGAGATTGCTGGAAGCTTAAGGCGAAAAAAAGAGATAGTTAAAGATATAGATATTCTTGCTACTACGGAAAGTCCTGAAAAGCTAGTGGACGTATTTACAAAATATGAAGGTATAAGAGATATTGTTGCTAAGGGTGAAACCAAGACTAGCATAACATTGAAATCTGGTATAAATGTAGACTTAAGGGTTGTCAAAGATGAAGAGTATCCATATGCATTGCACCATTTTACAGGCAGCAAAGAGCACAATACAGCTATGAGGCATAGGGCAAGGCAAATGGGAATAAAGATGAATGAATATGGTCTATTTAAAGATGATTTGCTTGTTAAATGTCGTGATGAAGAAGAGATATTTTATAATCTCAATTTATCGTATATTCCTCCAGAACTTCGCGAAAATATGGGTGAAATTGAAGCAGCAGAAAAAGGGTTACTTCCAGTATTAATAGAGGAAAAAGACATCAAAGGGGTTTTTCATGTACATACGATATACAGCGATGGTGCAAATACAATTTCTGAGATGGTTAATGCGGCAAGAGATCGCGGTTATAAAATTATTGGCATTACAGATCACAGTAAATCTGCATTTTATGCAAATGGACTTAAAGAAGAAGATGTTTTAAGGCAATTGGATGAAATAGATGAATTGAATAGCAAATATAGTGATATAAAGATATTGAAAGGCATAGAATCTGATATATTAAAAGACGGTTCACTTGATTATGACGAAGATATATTGAGAAGATTTGACTTTGTCATTGCATCTGTCCATTCTAACTTTAAAATGAGCAAAGACGACATGACAGAGAGAATAATAAAAGCTATAAAAAATAAATACACAAAAATCATTGGACATCTAACAGGTAGACTTCTTCTTTCAAGAGATGGTTATGACATTGATATGTATAAAGTTATAGATAGTGCTGCTGAATATGGCAAAGTAATTGAAATAAATTCGAGCCCTTATAGACTGGACATTGATTGGAGATACATAAAATATGCAAAAGAAAAAGGTGTAAAATTTGCAATCTGTCCAGATGCACATAGGATAGAAGGGCTCGATGACATAAAATATGGCATTGGCATCGCTCGTAAAGGTTGGCTTGAAGCGAAAGATGTGATAAATACGTATGATTTTGATGAATTAAATAAGATTTTGAGATAAAATCCAAGAAAACCTATTGACATTAATGATTTAAAGTGCTAATATAAATAAAAAATAAATATGAAACCTCTTATCAAGAGTGGTGGAGGGACTGGCCCGATGAAACCCGGCAACCGGCATATATTTTGCGTCTGGTGCCAAATCCTGCAGGGAAACCTGAGAGATGAGAGGAGCGGCGTAAATTTAGCCCTCTTCTACATCGAAGAGGGCTTTTAATATTTTAAAAATAGATATGAGCATAATTAAAAAATCGATCAAAAATAAGAACCAGAATAGGTAGGTAATGTAAATGATAAAGGCTAAAAAATATACTTGAACATTTAAAACTAAATAAAAGAAAAAAAAAGAGCTGAAAAAGGGCATAAAAATCCTGTAGATAATTGATGGCAAAAATTGAGAACTAAAACATATAAAAATTAAGCTAAACGCTTTAAACCATCAAGAGATTTAATTTTATCGATATTACCTGATTTATATGCAACAATAGCAAGTGTCAATAAAGTAATATGGCCAAAAGTATTTAAATTACTTACAGAATCAATGTTTCTAACGTATGCCCTTTCAAAATCTAAAGCTTTAAAGCGGGAATTATATCTTTCTGATTCTGTCCTTAATTTATATTTGGATTTGAAATATATAGAATTTCTATCAATTGAAGACCTGTAATCAGTAGATATAGAAGTATATTTAATGC